>NZ_CP041191.1:0-313750 GCF_006517275.1 Labrenzia sp. PHM005
GCGAGATCTTTCAAACGGTTCAAGATGTCTTTCTTGATCAGAATTACATCTGTATGTTTCCCCTGCCCCTGTCTCCAAGTCCAGGACGCATTATCAGCTGAAAACGGTGTCTTCGTTGAAAGTTCAAGCGCAATGATCTGCTCCAACTCATAAGCAGGCACTATCGGATAGTCAGAGGTCCTGACAAGACAAAGTGACAGTGGAATTGAAATTGAAATTCCGCGGTCCGATCTGTTGGATTTGGTTAACTTCTCAGAGTTTTCTTTCCAAGATTTTATCTCAGAATCAAAGACCCATTTTTCAGATGCCGGACAAAGGTTCTCTGGATCGAAAATGGCATGAACGTCTTCCGTGCGACGAACACGGAGTCGCGCTGCTAGCTCGAAGCAACCGTTTTTCAGTTCTGTCACCCACCATTGCCATGCCGCTTTTAGCTCTCTCATGACATAGGAATTTCGGACTGTACCGCTGTATTTCAGCATATCAATTTCTACTAGAAACATTGTATATTTTTACAATATATGATGGCACGTCAGTTCACGAGATTATCTTTTGCAATTTCCCGAATTTTCCTTCCCCAAATCTCCGGAAGCCATGCGAACAGCATTGCTTGAATTGCGGTACTTGGATGAAAACTCCGTTCAGAGAGCCTGGCTTGCTCATGAAAGAACCGGCACATCTTTGCCGACAACATTGACGGAATTGGGTCTTTTAACTCAGGATAAGTTGCTCGAGTTCTGGTCCGAGTGGTTGCAGTTGGAGAAACTGGAAGAGCCGTCTGACTTCGAAGAAGACCTCATCCCGCTCTTAACACCAAATTTCCTGCGAAATACCCGGATTGTTCCAATTGGGTATTTAGGTAAAACCCTGCGCGTCGCGACAGCAGACCCTCTTGATTACAAGCCACTGCAAACTGTTAGCTACATCCTTGAAAGCGACGTTGTTCCTGTCTGCGCGTCTCCACGCCAAATAGATGCTTTGCTTTCCGCCGCCTTCGAAAACCTGATTGATGAGGAATCCGCGCCGTCGCATCTGGTGGCGGCTTCCCATCATTTTTCTGATGTTGCCCAACTCACTGCCCTGGCCAATGAAGGCCCTGTTGTCCAGCAAGTGAACGCCATTTTTAACCAGGCCTATGAAGAACGGGTTTCAGATATCCACCTGGAACCGCAAGGCGACGGTTTGACAGTCCGTTTCCGGGTCGATGGGCAACTGAAAGACACCCAATACTTTGGTCCGCCGATGCGCACGGCCGTCATTTCCCGCCTGAAAATTTTGGGCGGAATGGACATCACAGAACAGAGGCTTCCGCAAGACGGCCGGTCTTCCGTTGTGACCGGCGGCAAGAAGATCGATCTGAGGCTCTCAACCCTGCCGACGGTTGATGGAGAAAGCGTGGTGATCCGCCTTTTGGTGCAAGATACGAGTGCGCTGACTTGGGATGCGCTCGGCTTTGCCCCGCATATTCAGGCGCAATTGGATGAGATCATCCGCCGTCCGGTGGGCTTGTTTCTTGTTACCGGGCCCACCGGCAGCGGAAAGACGACAACCCTTTACACCGCTCTCGGAAAACTCGACAGGAAGCACAACAAGATCATTTCCGTTGAAGATCCCGTTGAATACCGTATCCGCGGCATCATGCAGGTCCAAGTTCATCAGGAATTAGGCCTCGATTTTGCCAGCGTTTTACGGACCGCGATGCGGCATAACCCAAATACAATCATGGTCGGCGAAATCCGGGATGCTGAAACTGCTCAAATGGCAATGCGCGCATCCATGACTGGTCACCAGGTGTTTTCAACGCTTCACACCGATGGTGCGGTGTCTTCTATAAACCGCCTATCTGATATGGGTGTGCCACGTTACCTGCTTGGGGCTCATATCAACGCAATCATGTCCCAACGGCTGGTTCGTGTGCTTTGCCCTCATTGTAAACAAAAGGCAAATGACCTTTTCGAACCATCTACGGAACACTCGTGGGATGAAAGTCGAACTGGTATCAACCATTTTGTCGCCAAGGGCTGCAGCGCATGCAACTCCACTGGGTACAACGGCAGGACCCTCGTCAGCGAACTTCTGGTGCTTTCCAGAAATATCCGCCAGCTGATTTCCAACGGCAGCAGCTGGCATGAAATACGTGAAGCAGTCCGAGCCGAAGGTTTTAGAACACAATTCGAACATGGCCTGGCTCTGGTGAAAGATGGGATTACGTCCGTCGAAGAGCTGCTCGGCAACGTCGAAGCCTCCTGACTTTTTGAGTGTCAATTGCATGCAACACTTCCGGTACTCAGCATTCACATCAAAAGGCCAGAGACAATCTGGTGTTCTTGAGGCCTTGAGTAAGGATAACGCTTACGCCGCGCTCCAGGGAATGGGGCTTACACCCATTGACTTGACTGAGGATCATGCTGCTTCTGCAGCAACCAATGCGCCCACCGCTTATCGCGGTAAGTCCGCGAACGGCCAACTTGTGCTTAGAACCATGCGAATGCTGGCGATCCTAATCACGCGGAAGGTTGCCATCCCCGACGCCTTGTCTGTCGCTGCCGAAGCGGAGCCAACCAGGTTCGGCAAAAAGACACTTCTGGACATCGGGAAAAAGGTGGCAGAAGGCCAGAGCATGTCTTCAGCCATGTCGAAGACAAAAGACTTCGCGTCCTCTTATCTCATCAGCATGATTACTGCGGGTGAAAGCACGGCAACGCTCGGCGCTGTCTTAGAGCGCCTAGCCAGCCAGATGGAAAAGGATCTGGAGCTCAGCCGGAAAATCAATAGCGCGCTTGCTTATCCAGCAATTCTGACAGTTGCAAGCTTCTGTCTGCTTGCGTTCATATCCCTCTATATGGTTCCCGCTTTGATGCCGCTGCTGGAGCAAAACAAGGCGGGCATCCCCCCACTTATCGACTTCATGCATACAGCTGCAAACTCAATCACAGAAAACGCCATAGCAGTCCTTGCAGGATTGCTTTTAACACTCGCCGCAATCGTTGCGATCCGCCAGCAACCGGCAGCAAAACAGCTTTTTCATGAAGTCATATTCCGGATGCCGCTTCTTGGAAAAATGCTCGCCAGTTCGGAAACAATCCGGCTTTGCTCCAGTCTCGGCTTGATGCTTTCCAACCATGTCGATCTCGTAAGAGCGTTGTCGATCTCCAAAGAAACGGCCCGCACCGCCTATTTTGCAAAAGCAATTGAGGCGGCTGCGCCTGCGCTCAAAGAAGGGCAAACGCTGAACGAGGCTTTCGCGGAATTCGACCGATTTCCAAGCACCTTCAAAGCGCTTGCCCGCGCCGGTAGTGAAACCCGGGCTTTGCCGGAGGCCCTCTCCCAAATTGCGGATATTCAAAGGGCAATTCTGGAAAAACAAATCGAGACAGCAGTGAAGATATTACCACCGGTACTGACGCTGCTGATCGGTGGCTTCACCGGTCTCTTCGTTCTGGTGATCGTCGACACCATCATGGGGCTGAACGATGCCATTTATTAGAGGGGGGAAAGGTGGATTCACACTCCTTGAAACCCTGATCGCCTTTGCGATTTTCGGAATGTTTTTTATCGCGGTTCACAAGAGTTTCAGAACCGCCTTAAGCGGCAGTACGGAGGCAGTTTGGTCCGATGCTGCAGGTCAAGCTATCCGCTCAGAACTTGCCCGCATCCAAGCCGGTGCCGCTGAAAAAACTGTCTACCGCACGGCCTATTCCGACACGCTCCAGATCGATGTCACCATCACATCCACGCCCTCGATTGACCGCAATCTTCCGATCGATACCAAATCGCTTCGACAGGTAACACTTGTTGCCATCGACAGTCAGGACAACACCAGATCTGAAATGTCCGTATTGGTCAGAGTGGATGACCGGCGATGAGTACTCCGATCTCCCCAAAAGCCGGCTTCACCTTGACTGAGCTTCTTGTGTCGCTGGCCATCTTCGGCCTCGTCTCTTTAGCTGCCACATCAGTCCTCTCCCTTGGAAAACAAATCTGGAGCAAGGCTAAAACGGTCCCGGAGCACGCACTCTTTGACGCGGAAATCGCGGCGCTTCGAAAAGTGGTTGCTGGCAAAGTCACAAGCCCAACGGCAAAAGGCGGCGGCTTCAGCGGCACACAAAACGGCCTCGCCTTTCAAGGTCTGGCCCGGCTTGACGATGGATCATACGAAATCAGTTCCATCACTGTTGAATTCTCGCATGCAGAAACCATCATTGCTGCAAACGGTCAAAACAGCGCAAAAACCACCCGGCTCCGGCATATCAGAGTGGGCGATGTTGCTTTTTATGGACGAAAGACAGGTGCAAACAGCGACGATTGGGCAAAGGGCTGGGTCGCAACGGATCCTGCCCCGAAGCTGATCGGGATCAACGTTGAAACAAATAAGGGTGCGGCGCTGGTCACTTTCGGCCTGCCACGTTAGGCCGCGCCCTCCCCTCAAATACTCCGCCCGGCACTAAGACGCTGGAATGTCGCGATCTTCGCCCGTTCCGCCTTCTGTGCCATCCCGGCCCAGAGAATAGATGTCAAAGTCACCCGTTTGACCCGGCGACCGGTAAAGGTACCACCGGTCCCACGGGTCCTTGAGCGATGCTTCGGTTTCCAGATACGGGCCGTTCCAGTATTTTTCCGTTGGCGGCGACGTCACCAACGCTTGAAGACCATCGGCTTCACTCGGATACCGGCCGATATCCAGGTAATAAAGCTCCAGAGCCGTTTCCAGCTCCTGGATTTGCAACTCGGCGGTTTTGACCTTGGACCGGCTGAGAAAGGAGATGGCTTTTGGTCCGGCAATTCCGGCAATCAGCGCCAGTATGGCCAGCGCGACCAGCATCTCGATGAGACTGAAACCTGCCTTCGAACGCCGCGCCTTATGCCTGCGCGGCTTACCAATTCCTGCCATCACGGTATCCCGGTTGTTAAAACGTCAAAGAGGTTTGGGTTGTCCAGAACCAGACGATCCAGAGCGAAAAAGCCAGGTGCGGACCGAAGGGAATTTTTTCCCGCGCCGCCGCTTCACCAACCCTCCGCATATTGGTAATACTTACAATAATTCCGGAGCAGGCTGCCAGCAGAATCATCAATGAAATATTGGAAATCCCGATCCAGACTGTGGACGAAGCGATCAGTTTGACGTCGCCGAAGCCGAGACCTTCCTGTCCCCGCAAAAAGTGAAAGGCCCGGCCAAACAGAAAAAGCACAACAAGGACCGCCATTGCTCCGCCAAGCCGCCAGTACAGCGCATCGGGCATCTGGATCAAAACCCAAAGAGCACCGGCCGGAAAGAGACCAATGCTCACGGTATCGGGGATTTCCATCCGCTTCAGATCGACAGAGGACGCCCAGCTGAGACTGAAAAACAATCCGCAGGCAAAAACGGTCAAGACCGGCGGAAACATCATCACCGCGCCAATCAAATGCGCCAAAGCCAGAGCAAAGAGAAAACGATAATAAATGGGCATCTCAGAGTTGGGACAGAGAAAGCAAAAAGCGGGGTATGTGTTGATGACGACCCTTGGCGTCATCTTGTTGATCGCCAGTCTGGTCGTGGGCATGAACTCTCTTGTATCCGGCTCCTTGCGCAGAAGTACAGCCGTCCGGGATAATTTGCAGATCGATTTGGCTACAGACACCTCCATGGATCTTGCCAAGGCCATCTTATTGGGCAACCTCACCCTCTCCGCCACCGATGATCAGCGCATAGCCTTTGACGGCACCTTGATCCGCTGCCAGCTTTTTGATGGCGCCCTCAGTGTTTTAAGCCTGCAGGATGTCGCGGGGCTGATTGATCTGCGTTTTGCAGCAGATGAAGTTTTGGGCAGTCTGATATCTGTCTTTTCCCCTCAAGACGGCGATCTCAAAACCGTCTCAAAGGTCAAACAACTGGCCGCGTCCGGCCGGTTCATAAGCGCTGGCGATGTCCTGATTGCCGCAGGGCTTGACCGAAAAACAGCCGATTGGCTCGCGGGGTTTACCACCATTCATGGGCGCGGGTCTCGTCTTGCCCGGGCGGTCACCCCTCCCGGACTTCAGGACGTCTTGAGCCGCAGCGGGCTGAACGAGGCCAATCTTTATGGTGCCGGACCAAGCAACGCCCTCTACCGGGTCGAGGTGTTCTTGAAAACCGCACGCGGGCGGGAGACTTACGGGATCTCCCTTTTCTCCCTTGATCCCAGCAAGACGCCCATCTTCCGCAAGATTTTTGAAAAACGTTTGCCGCATGCTGCAGGGCAAGGCAGCAAGGCCTTTGACGGCATGACAGGCGCCTCCAGCAGAGGTGTGTCTTGCAGATACTTGGGACGGTGATGGTCTCGGCTGAGTCCTTATGGACCGCCAATTCAAAAAAATATCCGGCTAATTCAACTTCAGCTTGAGGGATTCGACCCATTTGTTCGGGCGGCCGTTAATTTCATCAAGTATTCTGTCTTCCACATGCTCGGCGTCCCAGACAGCATTTCTTTCCAGTCCGAGACAGTCTTCCAGTGTTGCAGGGAATTCCTCGCCCTCCACATAGATGGACAGTTTTCCGGAAAATTTATCTTGCTGAAAGAACCGGACCGTCTTTTGGAGCCCCGCCTCCAAGTCCACCCGGCCGATCACCCGCCAGCGGCCGGACGTAACGGCATTGTTCATAACCGCTAGGATGTATTTCACAGGCCGGGACAGAACAGTTTCGACATCGGCTTCCGATACAGAAACATGATTGTAAATCGCGATTAAAGGCTCAGCCAAAACGCGACCGTAGGTGTACTGACCATCACTCAGTGGTATGGAGACGATATCGCCGACTTTGCGTCTAACTCTTTTGGTCAATTCCGCAGATCCAGTTAACCAGCCCTGTCGGCAGGAGAATTTCTCAGTTTACGAGTAGTTTTCAAGCTCAGTTTCTATATCCGCAATCAAGCCATCAACGGTGGGTGTTACCCCTTTGTTTGATGGCGTATAGAACACTCCAGGAAGGACATTGTCAGCTTTAAGATTGGGCAACAATTGCTCCAATAAATCCTGAAGTGGAATAGATTCCGGTGTGTATCCTTTCCAATCCTTCACCGCGCAGAGCGCGGCAAATTCCTCCTCTGGCCAGAACGGGAACACCGGTTGACCATCCTCGGTCGCTGCAAGGGCCCAACCATCTCTGTACAGCGCCCACGCCTCTTCGCGATCGGCGATCACTTTAACAAAATGCCTGTAGCGCTCAGGTCCTGAAAGTTTCAGAAGGGCTTCTATTTTTTTCGATTTTTTACTCATCAGTTAAAACAGAACACGTTTTTGAAAGTGCAAAATCCTTAAGTTATTACCGTTCCAGAAACTGTTATGGGAAACTGTCTTTTTATTCTTTCCGGAACTTTCGGAAAATCAATTCTTTCATATAATTTACTCAACGTAGGCGGATGTATAGTTTCACCACTAGCTTCTTCAATTAAAATCATACAATACAAATTCAGATAGTCCTTCTTGTCACTCTTTTTTAGGCGATTTTCAATATCTACATTCGCTAATTGAAGAGTAATGACAGCTTCTTTATTCATTCCTTTTTGGATAAGGCATTTAGCCTTCATAAGTTTCGCTTCAGCGTAAACCTTCTCCCATTTTATTTTTTCAATTATTTCTAACGCTGCATCGTAATCACTTTCATTTATCTTTTTTTCTGCAATTACCAACATAGAAAGATTTCTAAATATTTTGGGAGCGTTTAAAAGTCTTTTGAACATTGTTTGCAGAAAATCGCGGTTCAAACACTTTGCCAGGCGCCAACATGCATTTTGCTTTTTCCCCCCAATTGAGCAGTAACGAACTTTATTTCTACATCCGATCTTTCAAATCTACTCATCATTGATTCCAAAAAACCGGTCAAAATGGCCTCAACAAATTTCTCGTTTTTAGAACCTACAGCTTCTTCAACCAATCTGAAAATCTCCCGAGTTTGACTACTATCAAAACCATTGTACTCGTCAGCAACACCTCGGCCGAGAGCCGCAAATTCCATGGTTAATGGCGTACTATCTGGGAGCCAATATTCTCGTTCTCGCTTCAAATGTGCTTCTAAATTCGGCGCCTCCGCAAAGAGAGCTTTTGTAAATCTCTGACTAAGCTCATTTGTGTTTTCCATCATTGACCTCTCAGGGCACTCTTCAGATCGCTGATAATGTTTTCGGCAACCGCAATGTCACCGGGACGCGCATTGGAATTTTTCGCCGCCCACTTTTCGAACGCATTCACTAAATCAAATGTTTATTTGAGAATGCAGAGCACCGCCAAATAGTCGACTAGTCGTTCGTAAAAAAGGTACGTCTTTTCAACTACTGAAATCAGCGTTTCTCGCACCAAAACTGTTCATCTTACATCCAGATGAACTCCGCTAATTCAGTTTCAGTTTGAGGGACTCGACCCATTTGTTCGGGCGGCCGTTGACCTCATCGAGAATTCTGTCTTCCACATGCTCGGCATCCCAAACGGCGTTACTCTCCAAACCGATACAATCTTCTATTGTTGCCGGGAAAAACTCACCGTCAATGTATATCGACAATTTCCCAGTTAATTTGTGCTGCTGGAAAAATCGGACTGGCTTCTGCAGTTCTTCCTCCAGATCTGCATGACCTATGACCGGCCAACGACCTGATGTAACCGCATTCACCATAACAGATAATGTGTATTTCACCTTCTGGAATAGGATGGTTTCACTGTCGACCTCTCCTGAAGACACATAATCATAAATAGCAATCAGCGGCGAGGTTAGAACACGACCGTAGGCGTATTGACCATCACTTAGTGGAATGGAGACGATATCGCCGGCTTTGCGTCTAACCCTTTTGGTCAATTCCGTAGATCCATTTGACCAGCCCCGTCGGCAGGAGAGTTTCTCAGTTTACGAGTAGTTTTCAAGCTCAGTTTCTATATCCGCAATCAAGCCGTCAAAGGTAGGTGTTACCCCTTTGTTTGATGGCGTATAGAACACTCCAGGAAAGACATTGTCAGCTTTAAGATTGGGCAACAATTGCTCCAATAGATCCTGAAGTGGAATAGATTCCGGAGTGTATCCTTCCCAATCCTTCACCGCGCAGAGCGCGGCAAACTCCTCCTCTGGCCAGAGTGGGAACACCTGTTGACCATCCTCGGTCGCTGCAAGGGCCCAACCATCTCTGTACAGCCCCCACGCCTCTTCGCGGTCGGCGATCACTTTAACAAAATGCCTGTAGCGCTCAGGTCCTGAAAGTTTCAGAAGGGCTTTTATTTTTGCGGTACCATTTTGCGAAATTGCTTACCGATATAGCCTAATTTGAGCTCAACAAATTTGTTCGCATCCATTTCGAATTGATGCCCGTGCGCTCTGCTTCATAGTTGTTTTCTAGATCCAAGACTTCTGACAAAGACGGATCCCAATCAAGGAGATGACCAACACCTATAGCCTTATAGTTGTCTGGATTGTCATCATGAAGCTCACCACACAGAAACATCCAATCCCCGTCCTCGTGAACGACCAGTTTTACAGGGTGTTTGTGTTCATAAACGTGTATGCATACGTAAACTTTTTGCGTTCTATCCATAACCTTCACTTTTGCTACTGCCCTCCAAGCCAATCTTCTACGTCCTTAGCACCCTTACTACGATTACAAGATCGACATGACGCAGTAATGTTATCGATTTCTGCACTACCGCCTTTTGAGTATGCTTTCACATGATCATACTCTTTTGAATTTGGGTGGCCGTATTCATCGGTCAATTCTTGCCCACAATAACCACACTCAACTTTCCCTTTATTATTGGTCTGTGCTTTGTCCACCGCTTCCCTCACCGCCTTCGTCGGACGACGCGACGGCTTTCGTTCTACATCTTTTTTTGTATCCTTTTTTTCTACTTCTTCATTTGTTTCATTGCTCAAAACACTTCCTGTATCTCCAAAGATTGAATCGCTTGCAAGACCTCCAGCAATCGTGCCACCGTTCCCAGTTATTGTCGCATCCCCGACCGGGGTGGTCGATCCAGCAACGAAGAGACCTGCCACAACCCCAACGCCTGCAATTGCAGCGGTGCCAAGTCCACTAAAAAACCCACCAATAGCCCCTAATAGACCACCCGATCCCGCGGTACTCGCGGCAGCGGCAGCCCCAGCGGTCTCCACCAAGTTCCCGCTCGGATCTTTGAACGCTACCGGGTTATTCAACCCATAGGCATATCTATTTGTACCAACACCAAATTCCTGCGGCTCAAACCAATCCGGCGAGATAAACCGTGCCAGGACGGGATCGTAGTAGCGGGCGTTGAGGTAGGTGAGGCCGGTTTCCGGGTCGTCGCGCTCGCCAATCCACCCTTTGCTCTCCCGTGGCACACCGGCGGCGACCTGCAGATCCGTGCGCGCGCCATAGGGGCGGAAGTGATTTTCGGCAATAATCGCGCCGGACGCATTCGACATCAGGCGCACGGAACTCAAATGATCCCGCTGCAGCCAGTTGATGCTTGAACCGGCCTTGCGCACGCCGGGCGCCGGATGTTTGATCCGCTCACCCGCCGGGGTGATTTCCTCATCCGCCCCGAGATAGATGGTCTTCTGGCCGCCGGTGGTTTTGGTCAGCCGCGCGCCGTCCGGGCCATAAGTGAATGTGGTCGTCTGGCCGAGCGCAGTGATTTGGGTTGGCCGGTTTTCACCATCGTATTGGATCGTGCGGCCGCCGCCGGTCAAAAGGTTGCCGTTGGCGTCATAGGTGTAGGCATTGCCACCGGCTTCTATGACTGCATGCGGGCGCGGCTCCGTTGGCGCCGGGTACGTATAATTGGAATTATTGACGAACACCGAGTTCGACGTGATGTTGTCCGCCGCGTTGTACGCAAGGGTCTGATTGTAATCCGCGGTGCTGTTGGTGATCGTGGTCAGCCGGTCAACACCGTCATAGCCGTAGGTCCAGTTGCCATGCGGCCGGTTGGAGGTGACCTCCTTGATCAGGCCCTTATTGTCGCGGACGTAGGTTTCGGTGAACAGGGTTTCGCTGGAGTTCGCCGTGACAATGGCAAACAGCCATTGGCGCTGCGCGTGATAAGTGCGGGTTTCCGTAACCCCATTGGCATAAGACGTGACCAGCGGCTCGCCGGTGGCCGCCCGCGTGATCCCGGAAATCAGGCCGGGAATGGCATTCAGCTCGCCATGGCCATTGTACTGGATCACCTGGCTGGCGGACGGCACCACGTCGTTGTCGGAAAATTTCTGGCGCAACAGCTGGCCGTGCGGGGCATAGGTGAATTCCTGGGTGTAGGTCTGACCACCGACCTGCCACGACTGGCGGGTTACATTGCCATTGGCATCGTAATCCTTCTCGATCGTCCCCGCCCCATTGGAGAGCGTGGTCAGCTGGCCGATGTTCGACGCGCCAGAGCGCACCTGATCATAGGTGTAGCTGGTGACATCGGCGGCCAGCGCCACTGACGACTGCAACACCAGCGCCAGCGAACAGGCGGTGGCCAGGGCCTTTTTCAAAGTTTTTCCGATCAAACCAGACGGCATTTCTGGTGCCTCCATGGACGGCAGGATGGTCATTGGGCGAGCTTGGAAAGAGCGATGGATCCTCATTGCCACGTCACCACGACTAGGCCGTCCCCACCACGGGTGTAGGGATTGTTGAGGGACGTTCCGCCGGCACCCACCGTCACGGCGATGCTCGAGCCGATCTGCGGAGCGCCAGCCTGGCCGCTTTGCCAGGTGGACCGTGCCAAGCCGCCAGCGCCGCCGTCGCCCGGGCTTCTGCGGGCATCGCCGAAGTCCAGAGTTGTGCCCGGCGCAGCGCCCGCGCCTGTGGTGTTGCTGAGATTGCCGCCCTGGGCAGATCCCGGCGCGGAGGCCGGCAGCTTGCCCCAATGGGTGAGCAACGCTCCCGAGCCGCCCTCACCGCCATAGCCGATCATGGAACCGAACACCGAATTGCCACCGGCCGCGCCATCAAGCCCGTTGTAAAGGGTGGTGTTTTCCCCGGAGCCGTCCTGGCGGATCGGCCCGCCGGCTTCCCCGCCCGCACCGGCAACTTCAACGGTGATCGTGGTGTAGTTGGGCACAAGGAAGGTGCCGCTGACGGCAAAGGTCTGCGTTCCCGGATTGACTGGGCCTGAGCCACAGCCTGGGTAGTTCAGGACTTCACAGGTTGTCTTGATGCTGCCGTCGGCAAATTGGAAGCGCTCGACGTTCTCACCCTTGTTGGCGATGTCGACCTGTCCGTTTGACCAGCGCAGGCGCAGAACCGTGCCCTGCTGTGCATCCAGGTACTGGTGAGACACCGACAGGTTTGCAAGGTTCAGGTTGGAGAAGCGGACGACGTCATCGCCGCCATTTGCCGTTTCCGCCGTGGCCTCAATGATCACAGAGCCGGAGTTTGAGGAAACAACGTAGATATCGTTGCCGCCCTGACCGAAGAGATGCTGGTATCCGGCATCGCCGCTCGGACCGGCTTCCAATGTGTCGTGGCCTTCACCGGCAAAGACATAGTTGTCGTCAGACCCCGGCGCAAAGCCGCGTGCATCCATGACGATTGCAGGATCCGGGATCGCCGGATTGGAGGACTTATAGCTCGCCCATTCGGACGAAGACATCGACGGTGAGCCCAGGAGCCGGTTGCCGACCCGGCCTTCCGAGGCCGCATACAAAATGAAGTGCTGGGTCGCCGTTGTCGGATTGTTGCCATATGCGGCCCGCAGATCCGGGTAGTTGCGCAGGTAGATCGAATAGTCGAAGTTGATCGCACGTCCTTCGCTGAACCCGTTGGTGATGTAGTGCTCGGCACCGGCGTTGCGGTTTGCTCCGTACCGTCCGATCAAATCGCCATGAGACGCAATGTACCTCAGGCCGTTGAAAGACGGATAGCGGTTTTCATTGCGCCCATGGGTGAAGTAGTGGTTCGTTCCGGCCGCAGCATCTGCGCCAAATGCGCCCATCAAATCCGGGTATGTTGCGATATAGGACATGCCCGGGAAGTTGGACGTGTTGAACCCGCCCGACGGATAGAGAACCGGATCTGCAACCGGCGGGTTTTGTGCAACAAACGTTGCCCACTCAGATGAGGTCATGGCCCCAGGCAGCAAACCGTCCGTGACCCGGTTTTCTGCGTGGCCCGTCTGGATGTAATGCAGGGTCAGCGCCTGAATATTATGGCCATAGGTACTGCGCATATCCGGATAGTTCCGCAGATAATATTCGATGCTGAAGGTTATCTGCCGTCCCTGTGATCTTCCGGTTTGAATGTAGTGCCTTGCCCCGGCTTTCCGGTCGGTGCCGTAGGCTGCAATCAGGTCGCTGTAGGAGGCAATATAGGCAAGACCGTTGAAGGTAATCGTCCGTCCTTCTGCAAGGCCTGTGGACACATAATGCTCCGTGCCAGCGGCTTCATTGGTGCCATAGCTTGAAATCAGATCGTTGTAGGACGCGATGTACTCCAGAGCCGGGAAGTCTCCCGGACCGAAGGCACCGGACTTGATGTAATCGTTGCCCGACGTTCCCGTCGCAACAACCTGATTGATGTACCCGATATCAATCTTGCTGAGTGTCGTTCCGTCGGCAAACACATATTGCTCAATGTGCTGACCGTTGTCGGACACCTGCACGTTCGCATTGTGCCCGTTCTTCGACCATTTGAATCTCAGGATTTGAGCCGAATTCTGGACTTCGGATGTGATCGCGAGATCCGAAAGCACCATGTCCATGAACTTGATCGTATCGGTGCCGCCATTGGCTGCTTCCTGAATGATCTTGTCACCGCCGTTGTGATAAATCTCGTAAACGTTATCGCCCACGCCTGGTTCCGGATCCGGGTCCGGATCTGTGCCGGCGCAGGTGGTAAAAGCCATTGCATCAGCATCGACGGTTTTAGACGTTGTCCGGCCAAGTGCATCGTAAGCAAATGAGATCTTTGATCCGCTGGCGTAGTGGTGGGCAATCAAACGGTTTGCATTGTCATAGGAGAGATTTTGACAGCCAAGATCTGGATCCGTGATCGCAGTGCGGTTGCCATGACCATCATAGGTATAGGACCAGGCCGCTCCGATCGGATCGGTGATCCCGGTCAGTCTGTTCAGAACATCATAGGTGAAGGTTGTGCGATGGCGCGCCGTACCGTCGAAACGGTCACGGTAGATCTCGTTGCCATAGGCATCGAAGTGGCTGACGCGCTTGTGGCCAAGTTCATCAATCGCCTCGACTGCGGTAAATGTATCGCCAGCCAAGTAATTGGTTGCAACGGTTGTGCTGTCAGGGTTGGTTTGGGTGATCTGCCGGTTAAGACCATCATAGCGGTAAGACGTCCAGGCTACGCTTTGTCCAGGTAGATATGGATGACTGCGTTGATCGACATTGCCACGTGCGTCGAACACCAGCGTGACACTGCGATCATCCGCAGTGGTTCCGGCAGATCCGGTCGTGACGGTCTGCCATGTCCGGCCAAGACCATCAAAATACTCATCTTCCCCAATGGTTCCAGAACCGTTCGGGTGCAATTCGCTGCGAACATTTCTGCTGATCGCCGGAGTGCCCCAGTCGAGGTATGTATAGGCGACCTGTCCACCTTCCGGCAGGTTCGACTGTGTCAAACGGCACAGTGCATCATAGCTGTGGCTTGTCACCTTGCCGTTTTCGTCGGTTTCCGTCAGTTTGACGCCGCAGACCGGATCCCAAGTAAAGGTCCGCTTGTGCTGTGGATTTGATGAATAAAGCGGATCTCGAACTTCAACCGGGAACAGATTATACGTGCCGTCGTAGATGTAGGTTGTTGTTTCTCCGCGCGCATTTGCCTCGGTTTTGACATTGCCGTAGGCGTCATAACTCACTGCTTTCAGCCGGAGGTTCTCCCCGACGCCGCCACCGGTCCATTCTGTTGTATCGGTTTTTTGGCCTAACGTCGGTGCAGTTGTGACCCCTTGATTGTCAAAAGAATGCCAGCGCTGCCATTTGAGGTTTTCCGATTCATGATAAGCGGTGCCAGCGTTAACCGCCTCGACCGCCCACCGGTCGACAATATATTTGCCCGTATTCGGATAAGCCCACCGCGTGTTGATCCATTCATCACCAACCGCATCTGCATTGCCGTGGTGCTGAGTGGAGGCAACGAGACCATAAGTATCAAATGTGCGGACTTTATATTCTGTGCGTGCAATGCCGCCGAAATAAGTTGTCGTCGCTGTCTGGGTGTTCAACGACGTAAAAGGCTTCGAGCTGCTCTGTGCCGTATAGGTTTCTTGTTGCCGTTTCAGAACAGTTCCAGAACCGTCCTTGTACACAACCCCTTCTACTTTGCCAAAAGATGCTAAATCCTGACGGTAAGTCGTCTCAACGACCGGACGCCCGCTCTCTCCTGCAATCTGCGGCAATGTAGCTGCAATCTTCTGGAAGCCCAGAAAACGCCGATGAGCCCAATCCCACTTGGCACCGGAGTAGGCATAATCCGTCACGGACCGGATGTTGCGGCCGTCGAAGGTTTCAACGGAGGTCACTACATTCAAGTTTAACGGAAGGTCTTGCTGGGTCTCAGGAACATGATGGGAATAGCTTGCCTTGATTTCCGCGCCTAAAGGCTGACGGACAAAAGACATGAGATCTGGGGTTTCAGCAATGAATGCATACCTTTGCGGAGCAAATGCCTGCCATTCGTTGTCGAGGTCTTTTACTGTTTTCAAGGCCGCTTCCGGAAACCCGTCAGCGTCCGCATCCCGCAAGTCGGCAATGGCACCAGCAAACGTATCGCTGTCCGCTCCACCTTGTATCAACGGAAAACTGCTCCCCCGGTTCAGCCAAACGCGGGCCTGAGGCACAGGGGTCGATCCAATTCGGTGCGTTATGATGTCATCCCGCCCATCCCCATCAACGTCTGATGCAAATGGCCAATACGGGCTTTCAACACCACCCCAACCAATATTCGCTAGCGTAAAAGACGGCCCAGCAACGATATTTTTTCCAGCTGAATAATAGATCCGAACATTGTCACCAACGGCTGGCCATACCAGGAAATCAGCCGCGCCATCACCATTGAAATCGCCTGTAGTGTAGAATTGGCTATTTACGATGCTTTCGAACTGTCCATAGGTTCGAGGATCGAAGGTCTGGCCAGTCGAAACGAACCCCTGAACCGTCTTTCCATCGGCCATAATGGCAGAAACATCGACCAAACCATCGCCATTCAGATCCAGCGGCTTGCCCTCCGGGCCAGCATAGGCCCACCCGGAAGCTCCGGTAGAAATGGTAATTGGTTCGATCAAGACTCCATTTTCATCGAACTCCAGACCGTCATCCAGGCCGTCACCGTCAAAATCGGCCACAATTTGCGGAGCATTGCCGCTGTATTGGGTTTCTTCGGTGCTGCCATTGTTGGAAAAAACTTTTTTAGATGTCCGGACTTTGATGTCTTTGGTCAGACCATGCGCAGACTTCATGAAGGCAATACGCTCAATTGCCGGACAACTGGCCAGGAAGTCATAATTACCGGCAGCCGAGTCTCCGAGGCTGGTGATTTCACCTGTATCGGAACGCTCCCATTCGCAGCGGACCCTGTTTTCAGTGTTTTCACCAGATCCGATCTGATACTTCTCTGCTCGATAAGTTATCATATGCAGCTGGCGATCAACGCCAAAGTCACCAAAAGACTTTGAAAATCTTAGATCTTCTTGGCTGTATGTACCGTTATAGCCAGTCCCATCTGCAACCTGCCGGACAGCCGGAGCTGCGCCAGTGTATTGAAAGCTATGTGCAGGCATGGACGTGCCGCCGGTTACCACGCCTCCAGCAATCACAGCATCTGTGCCGAATTCCTGTAAACCAGACAAAAGACTGCGCCCGGTTGCCGGGCTTTGCGCATAATTGAGCTGATAACCGCGCAGCATTTGTCCGGCGGACCGGACTTCAACTGCCGTCAAACGCTTAGATACCGTGCCAAGAACTGTGCCAGCTGCATAAGTTACCGCATCCGGTCTTGCCGACCAATGAAAACGAACCTCCCCGATGCCATAGGAAATATTGGAGATCAGGCAGTCAACGCTCGTATCACAGGCATAATTGTATGTAACTGCCTGGCCCAGGGTATCGATTTTTTGCGCCAGCAAATACCGATAGGCGGTCGATTGCTCTGTTGCAGCCCCATTGTAAGCACTGAGCGGCTGATAAATGTACCGCGTCCCGTCCCGCGCTGTTATCTCCCAGGTGTTGTCCGCAGCAACCTGTTTGATCCGCTGGTAATTTTCGATCCAGCTTGCATGGGTCGCTCCCGCGCCGCAGCCTGCGCCCGCATAGCTGCCGCAGTCTACAAGTTCATGACCATCAAGCAGCCAGATATCATTTGCATCAAAGTTCGGTGTCCCGCGCCTCGGGCTCGCCCTTTGAATGGTCGACAGACCAAATAGCCGCCAACCAGCGCCCAGAACATCATTTGGACCATAACTGTTTGCACGCGCGGAATCATAAGAAACCCCAAGCTTTGGCTCCAATCCACGCCAAGCTGGAACCTTAAATGCAATTTTCTGGGAAAAGGCGCCTTTAAAGCCGATGTCATCGGGCATCGCCGCAGGAGTTGTTTCCGCAGGCTCAACAAAACTCTGAGCCAGAGCGGATTGCAGCTCACCTGTTACACCAACGAGTGTCAATGAAGCAGATAAAAGAGAAACGAGCGCCAGCTTTCCGAAACTCGTTGTTTGCTGGCCAGGTTCCAATTTCAAAGCCATCACCGCCCCCGATATTGTAAAAAATACGGATGGCTGAATAACGCATTAGATGCGCAAAGTTAATCAACAATTTCAACGAGAACCCCTCGCTGGGGCGCAATCTGCAGGAACCGTAGCGTCAACTTCAAAGCCATGACTGTGGATAACTCGCTGCACAACCTATTCGCGACAGACCGACCAGAAACAGTGTGCCCGACTTCCAGACCATAAATCGCTGTTACCGCAGCACCCGACCGAGCTGGTGCTTAAATCCGCGCGTTTGATCATTCCCCAGCGCCCGTAAGCCGCCAAGTTGTTTGCGGAACTCTTCCGTAACATCATTGGCTTCCCTGAAATCTCTGATGACATGGGGCGTAATCAATATAAGGAGCTCTGTCCGCCGTTCGGTATCGTCCTTGTGCTTAAATAGGGTACCAACTACCGGCACATCTCCTAATATAGGCACCTGCGATTTTGTAATCTCATCCCGTTTTTGAATGAGACCGCCAAGTGCCAGACTGTCACCATCGTTGACCACAACAGTTGTGGTGACTTTCCTCTGCCGTATCGTTGGTGAGTCAATTCCAGATGTGGTCGTGCGGACCACATCACTGACTTCCTGTGTGATATCCAGAATAACCCGGCCGCTGTCGTTCACACGGGGTGTCACGGACAAAATGATGCCGGTGTCCTTTAACTCAATCGAGTTTACAACAGCATTGTCATTGTTCGTGTTGACCGCTGATTGGGTAGCGATCGGCACCTGATCCCCGATTTGCAGAACAGCTTTACGATTATCAAGAACCATAAGATTTGGAGAGGAAATGATATTGACGTCGGTAATGCTTGAAAGTGCATTCAGCGCGATTTTTGACTCGCCAGCGGAGAACAGCAAAGAGAAACCAGGATTTGTCGCCCCAACCGCGCCACTAATCGCATCTGACAATTTGAATGAGTAGTTGCCCGTCTCAAAATACCATCTTAAGCCAAATTTCAATTCATCTGTCAGTGTTACTTCAGCGATTGTCGCCTCGAGAAGGACCTGATTTGGCAGGGAGTCGAGCCCCCGGATCATTGGCAGTATCGATTCATATTCCGATTGGGTGGAGTAGACCAATATGGCATTGTTTGCGCTATCCGCGACAACTCGAATGCCTCCGGTGGTGAACGCTGTATTGCTGCTTTTCGAGTCAATGTCCGGCACACCCCGGTTTTCCGACGCCGCCGAAAAGGTCGCATCAAAACGATCATTTTGTTCAGGCGTGGTGTTCGTTTCCTTTGGTCCCGAACCCGAGTTTGCCTCTCCGCCCAAAATGCCTTGCAGCAGTTCCGCCAGCTCTTCAGCTTCCCGGTTCTGCACCGAATACACAAATAGCTTTTGACTTGCACCAGCTGCGGCTCTGTCCAGCCGCTGGATCCATAACCGGGCTTCTTTTAGATAGTGCGGCCTTGAAGAAATCGCGAGAATTGACCCCAGACGGTTGTTTGGAACAAACTTCACCACTCCATCCAGAGCTCCGCCTTCTTCTGATGCAAATACAGTTTGCAGTTCTTTCGCGATATCCTCGGGCTCAGCATTCTTGACTGGAATGAGTGCAAAGGATTGCCCTCGCATTACGTCGACGTCGAACAAATTGATGGCATCGATTGCTGCCGCGATTTCTCGCGGCGCGCCTGCAAGGAATATCAAGTTTTGCCGTTTGTTTATGTGTAGGATCTTGTCCGCCCCTATCAGAGGCTTCAAGAGTTCGGAAATCTCATTGGCTGCAACATAATCCAGCGGCACAATTTTTATGCTTCGGCCGATCTCGTTTCCGATACCACTCCATTTGGATTGGATTTCTGGCGAAACTGCATCAAGGCTGCCTATTGGTTCGATATAAACAACATCTCCCCGCTCAACCAATGCAGCACCACTAAAGGCCAGGATCGTGTTGAACGCGTCCAGGAGCCCCCTGAGTGGAAGAGCGTTTGTTGTCTGAAGTGTTACAGTGCCTTCAACTTCCGGAGCGATCACATAATTTTTTTCAAGGATATCGCCGATAATCGCTTTTGCAGCAGCGTCAATCGAGGCATCCCGAAGATTCAAATTTACGCGGTCATCTGAGTCAAAAGAGACATTTTTGTTTTGACGAAGTGTGCCTGAACTGCTGACGACCTGATAGCCAGGAGTTTGCAGGTTCTTGCCAGATCGCGCCTTTTTGTCGGTGGTCAAGAAGCTCTGATTAAATCCACTTAACGATACACCGCCCTTGCCTGTACTGCCCAGGTCAAACTCGGAATCAGCACTCGTTGCCATACATGCAGATAGAATTGAGACAGCGAACAGAGGAGCGAGTTTGCGCAGCCGTTTCCAGCATATAGAATGCGTAATTTTGGAAATGAAATTGGAAATGATACTCATTCAATCTATACGCGACCCGAGACACCGAGGTGCTATCTAAAGTCCATAGTTATATTTATCAATGATATTATTTTCATGGACTCTCGTGCATCTTCTACGCGTTGCTGGATTGCAACTGGCCTCGGCGCCCGCCATCACCATTGGCTCTAAACATTGCACGGCACCTGTTGAGGCTCATTGCGCATCCGCTTCAGTTTCGAATACTCAGGCGCAGTTGCAGGAAAGCGGGCTCCCAGCTTAACTCCAAAACAACAATGGGTAGATGCGTCTTGTCCGTGAGGTGTTGCCTCTGCTGGGCCTTTGGCACAGGCACGAGAGACGCAAACGCTCAGGCCGCCCTATGGCTTTGTAACGATAACGCGCGGCGTTTCCGGCGCGGGTCCTTTCGGGACCTTTTTCGGCTACGGGGTTATTCGCGACCGCGGGACTCAAAGACACGCGGTGTTTTTGAAACCGTTTCATTTTCATGTTTATTATCATGTTTCGCTGAGGCGACACATGAGCAGATGACAACCCATTACGAGCACTGACAGCTACAGCGCCATTACATGCTTTTGAATTTGCCAGTCAAAGACGGCTTAAGACAGCTCTGACGGGCAGTTTTCTTTTCTGATGTAACGCGCAAGAACACTTGGCATTTAGGGGACGTCCGGGATTAAGTGGGATTATGCGGTATTGGACGGTTTCCTGCCGTTTCCTGTGGAACAACCTGAAACCAGGCGTGCAACTTCATTTGGCAAAACATCACGGAAATGTCGGCTGGCATTTTATGCCATCTAAAAAACTCGTTTGAATTCAATGGCCGCAGAAGTCCGAGGCGGAAACTAGAAGCAAAACCTCACTACCGGTTCCCAACTTGCAATAATTCGCAGAATTCTGCCGATCAAGTGGGATGTGGTTGCCCCCTCCCCTGATCGAGGTTGAAACTACAGAAACATCAAATTCCATATGACATATTATGCGAATCCACCGGCTACACCGCACTCCTACAATCTTCAATACAGTCAGATGAAAGGTAGATGTACTAGCAGGATCGACCCTCTCCCCATAGATTGATCCACACTGGAGATTGTGAATTTCTTGAATTCGATCCTGCCGCCGGACCCAGTCTTGCAGTAATGCGTAGGCGAGAAACGCAACAGACAAACTCGAGTTTTGTGGTCAGTATCCGGACACGTTCATCCGTTTGAGTTAGCGTTGTTCTGCTCTAGGCCTCTAAGGTGGGAGCGCCTAGTCCAATGGGGTTGAACCCTGCGTTTGTATTCAGTCGGCATCAAATGGCTTGTAGTGCCGATTTCCTTCCAAAAAGTCCTCAAAGCGGAAGTTTCTCGCTGCTTCCCCATCTTCGCGTTTGCTGGCTTCCTCGCGCACACTTTTTTCAACGCTCTTCATAATGTCTTTGTTGCGCTCAGGCAGGTGCGGGGACCAAATCAATCGATACTCTGCACCATCCAACTCGCGGTCAATCTTTAGGGCGTTTCCATCCAAGCAGACAGCATCATTATTGAAGGAGTTGCAATCGCCCCAAAAAAAATCAAATCGCCCGGTGCGGTTAAAATGCCTAGGTGAGCCAGTATCGTTTACAAAGGCGTAGCCATCGTGAATCATTGCCGATTTGCCCGAACCACACTCAACTCCAACAAGCTCCTCAAAAAACAGAAGTTCGCCCCGCCGATGGTGTTTTGTTGAAGCAGCTAAGCTCCGACAGGGGTGAGTGCAATTCGTATCAATACCATACCCTTTACCGTGCTTACACACTGCTTCCGACACTAGTTTTGAGTGCCTTTTTGCATATTCAACGAAAACACTTCCATTTGGCGCATCTTCACCAGTATAATTATATATGTATTTCTCTCCCCCCGAAATGTACTTGCATACACCCTCAATAGAATGACAATTTCTTTTGTTCGGCGGATCATTCTCTAGTAATGGAACGTAATAATGTGTAACTTTATTAGTTCTCTGAGTATCTGAGTTATCCTGCGCGATCACCGCTCCACCGGATATGGTTAAAATGATCAGACTTTTGAGCACATTTAAAAACATTCTGGGTTCCTTCGACAAAGATACGCTAGGAAAAATATCCTATTCAGTCAATCAGTAGCCGTAGTTCAACGCTAACACCTAACTTCCCCAATCAAGACTGTCACCGATCACAACAATTAGAAATTGCAGATAGCTAGCACCTCCACCCTCTAATCAATCCACTCTACATTACTGAAACCATTGAAATTGAACCTACCGCCCGATCCACACCTTCTGTTTTACGTTGGAAGCAAACGAAACAGATAAACTACTCGGGATCTGTGCTTAGTATTCTGCCTAGACTGTACGTGTGGCACGTTTTCTTTCCGCGATAGGCCTCACCGGAACGGGTTCCTAGTTACTTAACTCCACGTTATGCGAATTTGATCGCCCAAACCCTGTTTAACAGTGATATGAATCATTTCTAGAACACAACAAAGTGCGGCACCTTATACAAGTCGATGAATTGAATATTACTTCCACTGCATAATACTAGTACCCTTTCACCTTGAGCTCAGCAACATCACGCTCACCTTTAAGTATTTCAATTTCTATTTCAATAGCTCTAATAATACTTTGCTCATCACCAGCCAACAAAGCTTCATGATAGCGTTCCTGTGCATCTTTTAGTTTCAACTCTACAACACTCAAAGCATATTTTGCTTCCTGGGAATCGATTCTTGTTTCGATGCTGACGGCACTACCTAAAGCGGTCACCGCATCTTCGATAACGCTTTCCCCTTCCTTTGCGAGGAATTCTCTTATTAGCTCTTCGAATAGGGAGAGTTCTTTGTATTCTGTAATCGCGCCTACCAGCAGATACGGCTGAACGTGATTTACCTTTAATTTTAGATTGTTGCCTGTTTCTTTTTGGACTTCTACCATTGAGCTTCTAACTTCCTTAACTACTTTTTTTAGCTTAACGGCTTCGTCTTTAGCAGTTTTTATTCTAACACGCTGAGCGCCCAACTTGTTTTCATTATTTTGCAATTTGACAATATCTTGCAAATTCTTTTGATGTCTAAGAGATGATTTAATAAGTTCGTTCGCTCCGCCCTCGTCTCCTGTTTTTTTAATTTGGTCGGAGTAATAAGTTACCAGCGCTGCGCTAACTTCGGATGCTGCTCTGAGGTTTTGAATATTATCCGCATCAGCGGGCGCGGCATTTGGAAGTTCCATTTGCGAAATGCGATCTAACAAGGCTTCAACCACCTTAAGATAAAGGTAGTTGTGCGCGTGCTCTATTTCATTGCCACGAAATTCTGCATAGGCCGCTCTGACGCTAGGCTGGTTTTTCTGAGCCAAAACAAAATCTTCATATTTATCCAGAAATTCGGTTATCTGCTTCCATGTAGATTTACGGGAAGCGATTTTCTTGATAGCCGCCTCACTTGGAATAGGGATAGGTGACCAGAAAATATTCCTGTCCATTGGAGCGTATTTGTCCGCACTGATCGGCGTAGACGACGGATTTTGATAGTTACCCATATCCTTCTCATTAAACAGGATACCTCCTATAGAAGTATTATTTTGAGAAGGGTCGGTGAGTTCAAAAGAGATCGACAGTGCGTCGGTAGGATTATTTTTACCCGCCTGTAAGCTTTCAAAATAGGCGACGGTTTTTGGCACCATACGATATGCACTACCATCACTTGATCGTTCAGCAACGAACTCAGCATAGAAATTCGGTCTTTGCTGAAAACCCATTTCTTGCAAAATCTTCTGTCCGGCTGGAGTAGCCCAGTAAGTGTTAGCATCGGCCTTGATAGGGGGAGGCCCTACTTTAGCGCGAACCACTGTTAGACAAGAGCTTAGTAGTGGAGAAAAATACTCACCGGTTTCATGAACTACATAAAACCCATCTGTAGCGAGCGTAAATTGCTCGGAGAATATTTCTTGTCCATCTTCTGTTTCTTTACTTTCTAAGTATTTTCCTAAGAAAAACTTCCCGCCAAATTTTGCAAATCTAAAAAGCTGTGACACTCCATACGCGATGATTGCAGTTCCTACAGATTCTGCAACTAGAGTATTGTTTCCTGTTTTACTGATGGCTGGATCAAGTTTGCCTGGCGTCAGATCCGGAAGTGTTGCTTTTGTTGCTTTTGTATTGACGGTGGATTTTAACTTGGAAATTGGGCACTCATCATAAATACGTGCGCGGTACTCTGTGGAATTGCCGTTCTCCGCTGCGAAGGAAGCGGAAGTTGAAATGGTGAGCGCGACAGCTAATAAATTTCCGAACTTCATATCTGCCTCTTCAATGCGTAAATTAGAATTCGCCAAACTTTGCAACTTAAAGCTTATTTCTGAGATCGATACCTGTCAAAAATTTTATGTAGCCAACTACTCACCAGTGTTGGGCACTGATCGATAGAAAAATAAACCGCTAACCAGAACCACTCCATATTCTACATTATGCGAATCTCTAAGCCCTTATACCCTCCGGATAATTCACTAGCATTTTTTTGAAACTTCATATCTAAATGGTACGCCTAACAATTGACAACGTTACGTCATTTCCGATGGATGGAGGATTCTTCAATGAGGTTTCTTGTTTTTCTTGCAGTATTTATTGCACACGCCACCACGGTTTACGCTGCAGAGCACAAGTGTGATTTTAAACACTTCAAGGACAATGTGAGGTTTGGACAGTCCATCGAAATGGACATGGCAATTCTAAGTATTATCGATCAATCCAATTGGGAGCGAGGTGGAAAGCAAATAGCCGCTGGAGGTGGCTACGGTGGGATCAGTGGGAATGCTAGTTATGAAGAATTTCACGAAACTCGAAAAGAACTCTACAAGAAATTCAAGTATGAAGATAAAAGCCGATATACAACCAGCTATTTGGCAGATTCTTTGTCTGATAATGGCCTGGAAGCCTATTTAGCTTGCCTAGAGGGAACTCGGCACGGCTTATCTGTAGAAGTAGTAAAAGTAACCGACACGCGAGTGCGTATATCGGTGGCCTGGAATCCAAGTCCAAGTCAGCCAGAAGCCATCGATATCACGATTGGAAAACTGATAGGCGCCGAAAAACCTGACGACCCAGTCACAACGTTAAAGCGTGGCATTCGGAAGTTTCTAGATTTTGATCGCAAACCTAACTCAGAATTTAGTGTGACAATTGATAGCCCAATAGTGAGTTCTGAAGCCAGGGATATTCCAAAGCCCCTAAAATTGCCCGAGGGTACAATACTGCTGAATTCAAAATTTTGGCTTGCTGCGCCGGAATATGAGTCTTCAAATGACCAACGGGTTAACCGCACCTGGCTGGCGGAAATTCCCAAAAACAAAGAAACTAAAGAACAAATAGCAACATTTACCTTTGGCGGCCCTCAATCAGTCATGACAGACGTATTTCCAGATGGAAGCTATGAGGCCTATATTGTTTTTCACGGCAAAAGAGAGGGCGGGGGTAGAAGGAAAATTGGAGTATCAAGATTTCAGCTAGGCGGCTGTAAAGGGGAAATACCCTGCACGCATGCTGTTTCGACCAAAAGAGTTTTCTGAATACAACTAGATACTAAAAAAATGTGAGGACTAGTTCGCCGGCCCTCACATACCTAATACCTGATAAAAGCGATATTGGACTCCGGAGTGTTGCGTCGGGAATAACACCAATAAGTTCTACCAATAAAACTAAGTTTTGAGGTTTACGCATACAGATGAGCGAACGAGATAGTCTAGGGAATAAGGAAGAAACTGGAAAAACCGCTTGGGATGTAGTGGCAAAAATTCCGGTTTGGTTGCTCTCCATAGCAGCGCTTGTATTTGTGGCGATAGTCGGAAACGCTATGATCTTTGCGACTCAACAGGTTGAACTTGGTTTTTTAGGAAAATGGGGTCCAACACAAGCGACACCTGAACCAGAAGCTAAAACTCCCCTACTAGCCGGAGCAGTCGTTGCATTTGATCGCAGCGAGAAGAATGGGGGAGCTTGCCCGGCAGGGTGGTCTTTGTTTGAAAGCGCTGGTGGCCGCATGATTGTCGGTGCAGGGACAAACACCAACAAAGATCAAAACGGAATTCCCCTAACAGATTACCCTTCATTTAAAGATGACTCAACAAAGTCTATTGGAGGCGAAGAAAGAGTCACGCTTTCTGTTAGTCAGATACCGGAGCATACTCACGCTTTCACCTTTTCAGATGGAACAAATTCACCTGAACATGTAGATAAATCACACAACGAGTTCGGTTTAAAAAATGCCACAGAGCAAACTGGGCCGGCAGGAGAAGGCCAGTCTCACAACAACATGCCTCCGTTCATCGCGTTGTATTTCTGCAAAAAGAACTGAAAATTCATTCTTTGAACCATATCGCTAATATCTGAGTTTTGACTTGCAGCTGATCATTTTTCCTCTGCAGTCAAAGATACATTTCCATATTACACATTATGCGAATCGATGTGACGGGTCCCGACCGGCCAGGCGCTTTGTGTGTGGTTGCAACATACGAATAACGAGAAGGCTCTACCCCTATTGGCGGGAATATTATTAATCGCTCATGATTTCGTATGCGGCAATGTAAAGACTTTTCTAGCTACCGCTTCAGATCGAATGTCGATGAAGTTCTCCGTTACGTAGGAGTTACCGTCATCAAGTTCAGCCGCTATTCCAACGGAAACCATACCAACCGGCAGCTCGCCAATCGCCATAGCACGTCGACTAGGATCCCATTCGTGTTTTTCTCCGCCAACTGACACCTGGGCAGTGCTCAGCCTTTCAGGATTGCCGATTTCAATTTCCAGGCAACCTAGTTGGGCATTTTTTGATTCTTTGTCTTTCGAAGACTTCATCTTTTCATGTATCACTTCACGCGCAAGTTTTCTTGCCTCAGGCGTAGCAGCAGCTATTCTTTTGGAAAGAACACTTCGGCCTTCTCTTATCTTTTCACCAAAACTAATTTCTACTGAACTTTTAACAGCATCAGCGGCGTCTCTATTTTCACGAATAATTGATATACAAGATTCTATTTTCTCTTGAGCCGCATCATCACTCGGAACTGTTGCAGATAATATATTTCTATACTGGATAAGCTCAGATCGAATGGACTCAGTTGCGGTTACTGCTGATGCATTAAGCATCCAACTATCCGTATGTACAAACACCTGATCTGACAAAATTGCGATGCCGGCAAGAAGTAAAGAAGCATATGCAAGTTCGACGGTTGGAAAATGCGGCAACCAAGAATGAAGCGGAACTTGCAGGAGAGGCAATATTACTCCGACAGTAAGGAAAAACATACCACCAGCGCGTGAGACCCATGAGAAAGTGCGGTAACGCAACATCCTTCGGTAAAACTTGTCTCTGCGTTCTGTCAGTATTTCAATCTCCGCGTCGATAAGCCCAAGCATCGCAGATTTGGTTACAGGAAACTCGACACCCGTATAATTATTTTCCATAATGCTAACCCCCTAATTATTTATTTCTTATATTTTCTCGAAATTTTGGCTAATTTAAATTCTATTATATTTCATATTATCTTATAATTCAGATAATTTACTTCTTATACTCTCCAGTATTTCAATATCACTATATATTTCATTTAGATTTATTCTATGTTCAATATTCTTATCCATTAATTTTATAATATTTGACATTCCTTTCTCGTGCTCCAAAAACTTGTTTCGAAATTCAGGCTCGTTGAGACGTTCCACGAAAGCTTCAAGAACATTCAGCGCGGCATTGAGCTCATCACTAAAAAGATTTGGTTCAATTGCCATCAATTCCACAAGGTTTCTTAAATGAGTTATCGCCTCAATGGTCACGTCCTCTTTTGAGGTATTAATCATATGGCTAATTGTAATTGCATCTTCTTGATCTGATTTTTCACTATCACTTATTTCTGGAAATTGACTGATTAACTCACGCTTCATTTCTTCTTTATTTAAAAGTAATATTTTTAGTCTATCAACTATAGGTCTAGATGTTTCAATAATGTTTTCTATTGTTTCATTTTCTCTTTCCATATTTTCTTTTGTCTTAGCTATCCTTTCTTCCGTGGTTTCCAGTTTTACCCTTGGGTTTAATTCCTGGATAAAACTATCTGGGTCCTCATCCCAACCTGAATCTATATAATCCAAATTGTGGGAGTATTTTTCACTAAATTTTTTGCTATCTATGCGGTAGTCAAAAGTACTGCATATCTTACTCACAAATTCTCTAGCTTGATCTACATCCATATTAGGTATTATTGAAATAATATCTTCAAATTCGCTAAAATTTTTAGCCAGATTCATTTTTGTCATTAATAATTCGTATTGTGATACGGCCATTTTTCTTTGCATTAATGAAACAAATTCTTCTGTTTTATTAAATTTTTTCTGGACACATTTGCCGTCTCTAAGTTCAGATAAAACATTCATGTAAACGTTTGTAACATTATTCCAATTCGAATCCTGTTCTAATTGTTTTTGCAAATGTACTGGAAGCAATTGTTCTGTAGAATCTAGTGTCAATGGCAAATTCAGTCGATCAAATACATTGGCCACAAACTCTGAACAAAAAGCACTAGACTTTTGATAAACTTCTGATGCCAGATTATTCTTTTGAAAGAAAAGGAAATTGTAATTCTGGCCAACGAAATACATAGAGGCTTCCGAAATTTTCATTGCTGATTGCGAAGCGATTAATCGATCTGAAAACTGTTTATGTCGAAATACCTTAACCAGCCATGTTCCTTTTTTGCGATACCCCGCTTCGCGTCTTGAAGTAAAAATCGGCAATTCTTCAGCATATTGAAGAATAACGCCTTTTCCGAATACGGAATGCACATACAATCCTGGAGCAACACACAGTATAACGTGTGACGATTTCGCCTCATCTCCAGTTATTAATTTTTGGAGACTTCGATTTGCAAATGAACCTATCCCGTTCGCCTTTGTGAATATAATATCTCCTGGGTATTGAACTGCCCACCAGTATTTCTGAAGCGCAACGATTACATCTTTTTCTTTCGTAAAGTCACCCATTTGAAACTCGCCAAAAATAGATACCTAATAGTAGAAAAATTTCCTTCAATATAATACGTTAAGAAATTAATTTTTTCAATTCTACGGCATTCTCCATCTATTTATATTTATATTCGTCATCTTGAAATTTTCTAAAATAAATCGGTATATCAGTTACCCCTCATATCCTAATTACCCTAAAGGGAATATTAGGACGCCAGGAAACTCTCAGATAAATTGCACACATGACAATCTGCTCTTTTAGTTTGCAATTGACAGCCGCAGCGGCTCATATGATGCAATCGAGAATTGTATTGATATCAAGCCGGACGTTTGCCAGTGCCGGGAGCAGCTTTGGCGGAAGACAGTCTCCGTTTCAAGCGGGTTTCGAGCCAGGGCAGCAGGCTGTTGAGCTCGTCCGTGTCTGACGGATTCTCGGCTCGCTCGATCAAAGCATTGTAGGCGCTGGATTGCTCGTCAAGCAGAGCATCGGGTGGGAGAGTTATTCCCTCAGCCTTGTTGAGATCTGTTACCAAGCGGCCGACGGCGCGAAACACATCTGGCTTGATCGTATATCCAGCTTTTAATGCCGAAGCCGCGGTTGCATCTGCAAACATCTCCCCCGCCCCAGTTAAAAGCCAATGGAGGTTTGCTCCGAAAACCTGAGAGTAAGCCGACAGAACGCGAGAAGTCGGTTCGCGATCACCTTTTTCGTAGTTGTAGAGAGACGCCTTACCGATTCCGATTTTTTCAGCGAAGATTCTCACATCGTCACCGCCAACTGTTTTCCTCAATAAACGCAAACGCTTACCGAGCTCAGTTTCTGGTTCGCTTTCCGGTCTCGCCACTCAACACAACAAATAGTCTACATTTGTAGGTTGTATTTTCTACAAATGTGGATTATCCCTATTCTCATCGGGCCGACATACCGGCCCGACTGGTTACACCAAAACCCAAAGAAAACGGCTTGTTGCACCAAACCGTTTTCACGAAAGGCACCTGCTATGGCTAAGCCCAATGAGGTCCCTAAAGGTGGCTGGGATCCGTTTTCCATCAAAGCCGAGCTGCATCGCCAGCACATGACGATGGCCAGGCTCGCGGAGGCAAACGGTAAAAATCCCAAGTCCATGTCTCACGTCTGGAAACGCCCTCTCGCCTGGGCCGAGGAAGCCATTGCGGACTTTCTCGAAACTCCCAAAGAGAAACTGTTTCCGGACCGCTATCCAAAGACGACCGCCCGAATCCTTGATAGCAAATTCCTTACATACACGGCTAGGCAAAAACGCCGAGCGCCCCTGGACCAGGAGGCCGCATAAATGGCCAGTTCCTGCCAACAAAATCTATCAGTCCAGACAATCGCTCCTGTTCTCATTCGGTTTCCCTTCGCGCCCTTCGCACATACGGGTGCCCGGGAAAGCGCGCCACCTGCGGCTTAGTGGTGGGATGCGGCGCTGCCGCCTGGTGTCCTTCTGACTGGAAGGCCACTTCCTCCCCGCAACTTACCGGGCGGACCAACAGGGCGCTCCTGCCGCCCGGTCTTTTGAGCGGCTTTCAAGGGGTAAGTTCGATGGCCGACACAGCAATCAAAATATCTCTCATTGATGTCCCTGAAAATCGGTTGCGCGAGTTCGATCCGGAATGGGCAAACACGCTCGCCGGTATGATCCAGGAAGCTGGACACAAGACACCTATTGATGTTGCTGCGAACGGCAACCGGTTCCGGCTTGTTGCCGGGGAACATCGCCTTGCAGCTTTCATAATACTCAAACGCAAAGAGATTGCCTGCCGGGTTCTGACCCCGGAAACGGATCAGCCGGCAGAAGAATTAAGGCTGCACGAGATCTTGGAAAACCTCGGCCGCAAAGATTTCAATGCCCTTGAACGTTGCGAAGCTCTTTTTGAGCTCAAGCGTGTTTATGAGGCGCTGCATCCCGAAACGAAAAACGGTGGCGACAGAAAGAGTAAAGCCATTCAAGCTAAACGCGAAAATCAGAACGAAATTTTTTCGTTCTGTTTTTCTGCCGCTGAAAACACTGGATTGACAGTACGATCTGTCCAGATTGCCGTCGCAATATTTAAAAGCCTATCTCCAGCTTCCCGAGAGCATCTCAAAGGCACATCTTTTGCCGACAAACAGTCCGATCTGAAGGCTCTTGCCGAGCTCGACCATGAAACCCAGGCAAAGGTCCTGGATCTGATCCTGGGCGATCATCCAAAGGCTGGATCGATTGCAGATGCAAAGCTGATCCTTTCCGGCAGGCCAGCGCCCAAAGAGACAGAAAAACTGCTCAACCGGGTGTCCAGCATATTGCCCAACCTACCCCGCGCCTCACGTTTCGCCGTTTTCCGCCAGCACAAGAAAGACATCATCGATCTGGTGAAAAAGGAGGGCTGGCTCGATGCCTAAATCGCGCGATCCTTTCACCATCGACATGTTCAACGGCTGGACCCCGCCACGGGTGTCTGTTGGCTTTGAACCAGGAGCGATCCCGGGCAACCGGCTCTCCTCTCGTATCAGCCGCGCCATTGCCAAGGCTCTCAAAGAATGCGGTAAGGACCGGACAACCATTGCCGGCCGAATGAGCGAGGCGATCGGCCATCCGGTCAGTGTCGCCATGCTTGACGCCTATGCGAGCGAGGCAAAGACCGACCACAACATTACAGTGGAGCGGTTTGTTGCGCTGATCAAAGCCACCGGCAAAACCGAGTTGCTTGGATTTCTGGCTGAAGATTTCGACCTCGCCGTGATCCCGCGCCGCTTTGAAAATGTAATTGAGCTTGCCCTCATTGAAGACCACCAGCGCGAAGTCGATCAGCGGCGCAAAACCCTGGAAGCCAAGATCCGGGGGGCAAGATGAAACTCTGGCTCACAGCTCAGGAAATTGCGGTTCTTAAACTGGAGGGCTTTCCGGCCAGCCGCTACGGGGTTCAGAAATACGCTGAACGTGAGGGTTGGCAAGGGTCCGATCTTGCCCGCAAACGCAAAGGCCGTGAAGGTGGCGGTGGCCATGAATACCACATCGATCTTCTGCCTCTGGCGCAGCGGCTGGAATATGCCGGATCGTTCATTCGTGTCGAGCGGGACGACTATCTCCTAGAGACAACAAATGCGCTCAACCAGCGTGAACTCAGCACCCGCGATGCCCGGTTGATTGTTCTGAAGGTTGCCGAGCGCTTCCGCAAAACCAGTGGCCTGAAGGCAACCGGATCCGATCATCTGTTTTGCCAGCTCTTCGAAGACGGCAAAGTTCCACTGCCGGATTGGGTTCTGGAGCACGTCAAACGGATTTCTGTCCGGACCATGCACCGCTGGCGCAAGGACGCCCTGACGAACATCAACCAGCTGGCTCATGACCCGTCCCGAGCCCGGAAGGGCACCGGCATATTGGACCGCGCCGAAGATGGCCGGGTGCGGAACTATATTCTCGCGCTTTATGTCTCCAACCAGTTTCTCAGCGCCAAACACATTCGCGATGCGGTCCTGGCCGAGTTTGGCGAGACCCTTCTCATTGAGCGTAAAGGCCGCTTTGAGCAGGTTTCAACGCCGCCTTTAAGGACGTTTCAAAACGCTCTTAAAAACTGGCTATCACAAGACAAAAACGTCCTTTTGAAACTGACCGATCCTGATGCCTACAAGTCCAAGGTCCGCTTTGTGGCCACAGGCGCAAACCGCATGGACCGGCTCAATCAGAAATGGGAAATCGATGCGTCCCGCTCCGATGTCATGACGACGGACGGGCGCATGAACATCTATGCGGCGATCGATCTTTATTCGCGCCGGGTTATCATTCTGGTGACTGAAAATCCCCGTGCTGCGGCCGTCGGCCTGTTAATCCGCCGGTGCATTCTCGCCTGGGGTGTTCCCGAAACCATCAAGAGCGACAACGGGTCGGATTTCATTGCTAAGTCGATCGTCCGCCTGCTGGATGCCCTCGGGATCGAACACGAGCTGTCCTCCCCCTATTCGCCCGAACAAAAGGGAACTGTTGAACGGGTGATCGGCACCTTTCAACGAGACTTTGCTGCCACCCAGCCTGGTTTTATTGGTCACTCGGTAGCCGACCGGAAGATCATTGAAGCTCGAAAGGCTTTTTCGGCTCGTCACGGCACAGACGATGCCAAGCTCTTCAATGTCGAACTCTCCGCTCAAGAACTCCAGCACTATGCGGACCAATGGGCTGAAGAACGCTATGCCCATACCCCGCATGAAGGCCTAAAACGCAAGACGCCCTATCAAGTGGCACAGGCCTATACCGGCAGTGTTCACGCTCTAAATGATCCAACCGCGTTGAATGTCTTGCTCGCTCCGATCGCTGGCCAGAACGGCTTACGCAAAGTGACGAAACAGGGCATCCGGGTCGGCGGCGAGTATTTCTATACCGGTGATGTTCTCCCTGGCACGGAGATCCTTGCCCGCCATGATCCGGAAGATCTTGGCAAACTCTGGCTCTTTGAACCGGATGGAGAAAGCTATCTCGGCGAAGCCATCAATCCGGATCTTGCTGGTCTCGATCCTGCTGAAACCATCCAGAAAGTTCGCGCTAAACAAAAGGCGATCGAAGATGAACGCCTCGCCGATATCCGGAAAGAAAAGCGGCGGATCACACCGCGCACCATCGCCGAAGCCCAGCGCGCTGCGACACAGCACAACGCCGATGTGCTCAGTTTTCCAAAGCCGAGCCAGAAATACGAAACCGCCAAAATGCAGGCTGCGTCTGCCGTTAAAGCAAAGCGGACACCAATACCGCTGAGTGATGATCAACGTCAGATGATGGAGCAGCTGCAAAAAAAACCCGCAGCGCCGGACAAGGTCACGCAGCTGAACGCTTTGGATACGGCCGACAAACGGTTTTTCCGCGCCCGTCAATTGGAGGCACGGATCGCCAATGGTTCCAAACTCTCCAACAAGGAAGCGATCTGGCTCGCTGACTATCAATCCGATCCGGAGTACCGGGCTCGAATGATGCTGCTCGAGGACGATCCCTTGCTGAAATCCCAAGTGCCGCCCGCGTCGTGAGGGGCAACAATAGGCCCTGACATCACTTGTATTCAGAGCCGGACATCAAAAGCTTGAAGGACTTCAAAATGACGACACAAAGTCATCCAGGCAATCGCGGCGGCCTCGCCCCTCTCAAGAATGTCGCCCGGTGCCTGACGGTCATGGGAACCTTAAGAGAGCGCGGACCACACTTGCCGGGGATTGGCGTGTTTCACGGGTATTCCGGATACGGCAAGACCTATGCCGCCATTCTGGCGCAGCACAAGACGGATGCTCTTCGGGTTGAAGTCGGCGACAGCTGGACCAAGAAAACTCTGCTGCAAAAGATCCTGAAAGAAGCAGAAGCCCCAACCCGGGGCACCATCGCCGATCTAACGGAACAAGTGATCCTGGCCCTTGGTGATGATCCCGACCGGCCGCTGATCATCGATGAAGCAGACAAGCTTGCCGACAAAGGCATTTTGGAAATCGTCCGGGAGGTCCATGACCACAGCCATGCGCCAATCCTTCTAATTGGCGAGGAACTTCTGCCCACTAAAATCCAGAAGGTCGAACGGGTGCACAACCGGGTTCTTCATTGGGAACCGGCAGAACCCTGTGACCGGGAAGACGCAGAGGTTCTGGCACGTTATTTCGCACCGGACCTGAGCCTCAGCGGCGACCTAATCGACCACATGGTGAATGTCACCAGCGGTCTTGCCCGGCGGATCAACGTCAACCTGGAACGGTTGGTTACACATGCGCGCCGTCAAGGTTTGAGCGAGCTGGATATCAAGGACCTGCCAAAAGGCTTTTTCTTCACCGGAGAGCCGCCCCGCCGGATCGGCCGCAGGGCCGCATAATGTCCATCCAACTGGAACTGCGGGTCACGACCGCAAACCCAATCTGCCGCGGCCATGACCATTATTGGCGGGTTATCCGGGATCTGACGAATGACGGAGACACGTTCACCCGCCGGGATGTCGCGCAAAGCGCAAACGACCGGACGGACAAATGCGTTGCCGATTTCATCAAGCGTCTCGTTGCTGCTGGATATGCCGAAATCATCGAACAGCGACAGCACGATGCCATGAGCAACGACATCGGGATCTTCAACGTCTACCGGCTGCTCAAACGCCCTGCGCGGACCCCAATCGTCAATCGGGATGGAACACTCGGTGTTCAGGGCCTTGCTCAGTTCAACATGTGGACCTCGATGCGGGCTTTGAACAGCTTCGACAGCGTGGAGCTTGCGGCTGTTTCTTCAACTGACAAGGTCGAAGTTCAAAAGACCACCGCGCAAAGATACGCCCGTCATCTTCAAGATGCTGGATATCTCGCAATTCTGCGGCCAGGTGCTCCAAACGTTGGTCGTATCTGGCGCCTAAAACCCTCCATGAACAGTGGTCCTAATCCACCCAAGATCCTGCGCTCCAAAATGGTCTATGACACCAATCTCAAAAAGATCATGGGAACGCCGGTTGCGACGGAGGTCGCAGCATGACCGCCGAAACCATGGCTGCAAAAGCAAAAATCGCCTGGGGCGCTGACCTTCCAGATTATGTGCGGGAGCTTGCCCGTCTTGCGGACAATCAAAGCCTCAACTCCTGCGCCAAAAGAATAGGCCTTTCACCGGCCACTCTGAGCCAGACGATTTCGAACCGGTATCCGGGAAACCAGAAGAAGGTCGAGGCAGCCGTTCGGGGTGCCTTGATGGGCGAAACGGTTGTCTGCCCAATTCTTGGAGAGATCGGCCGTCACATCTGCCTGGATTGGCAGGGCAAACCGCGCGCCGTCACCAACGCCATCCGCTCGCAGGTTTATCGTGCCTGCCGGGACGGATGTCCGCATTCCTATTTGAGGAGAACCAGCAATGCTTAGCAAAGACCTGGAATGCTTTTGGGCAGCCCTGGAAATGCGGAAAAACGACCGCGGCGAGATCATACTGGATCAGCGTCTGGCGGTGGTTGCTGAACTGGCGCTCCAAGACTGCGTCCATCAAGCCCGGCAGATGGAAGCCGCACGGATTTCAAGACCGGCAACAATCATTGATTTGTCCGATGACAAGATCGTTTTGTTTCCGATCGCCAAGCGTTCGGTTCCCTTTAATGACGGGGGCGCAGCATGACCCCGAAAACCACGCCTCTCACCTATCTGGAGCAGGCAACGTTGATCGGTTTTCTAGCACTTGGCGAGGATTACCCGTTTATCGCTGAAGTTTTGGACCGCCCGGTTGGTGACCTCCGGTCGGTTGCCGCTGAAATCGCCCGCACTCAGCAGCTTGCCGCAGTGGTCTCAAACACGGTGGTCACATCACCTGCCAAGACACCAAAGGCACAAGCGGTCCTTCCAGAACCACCCCCGGAAAAGCCGAAACCCAAGTGGCGCCCGCGCCGGTTCCGCATGTTGCCGATTGCCAGCCGGCAGGCACCCCGGGGCACTTATGATGTGACCGCCGCGCTGATGGGCGATCCGCCTGCCGCCGCGTTTGAACGCTCCTTGGCCAAGCCTGCCGAAATTCGCCCCGGCAGACACTCCGGGAAATGGAGCTGACCCGATGCCAGGCCTCACCAACCGTCCAACGTACGCGTTGTGTGAGATCTCTATCTTGCGCGAACGCCGATCTGTTTTGTTGCGCAAAGCTATGTACCGCCCTTTGTGCACTGCCCTGCATGACGAACTGAAGGCGATTACAAATGAGCTTTTGAAACGGGAGCTAACGCCCCCTCAAAAGCTGATCCCGCTTGGTGACGCCGGTGCAGTTGGCGAACGGGTGCAGAGCAGGCTTCCCTACAAGGATTAGCCCCAAGGAGATTGCAGATAGATGGTTCAAAAAGTGTCCCTCATGCAGGAAGTGATTGCCGAACACGGCCGGTCAACGGATTTCGGTGGAGCCACTCAAGGGCAGACAATCGAAACCCTGACCCTTCACGGCAAGATCCTCAAACTCCGGCAGACCGGGCCGCTTGATTTCGAGCTCAGCCATCCGGACGGCTTCATTTCCAAATTCTCTTTGTATGACCTGGTTGAAGCGATCGGCGATGATCTTTGCCAGCATGCCGGCCAGCGCCCGAAGGACAGGCTGCCATGACCGCACTTCAGCAAATCCATTTGTTGAAACGAAAGGCCGGGTTTGACGAAGATACCTATCGGGACTTTCTGGAAAAGCACACTGGGGAACGGTCTTCAAAGGACATGACAGACGGCCAGCGGCTCATGGTGATTTCAGAATTGCGGAAACTGGTTCCTGAGGAGGGGCGAAAGCGCGCACCCGGCAAATACGCCAAGAAGCTGCAGGCGCTCTGGATTGCCGCTTATAATCTGGGTGTCGTCGACGATAAAACCGACAAGGCGATGATCGATTGGCTCAAGCGTCAGACCGGCCTGGATCATCACCGGTTCCTCAGAAACGAAGCCGATGCCAACAAAGCAATCGACGCTTTGAAACTCTGGATCCGCCGCGCGACAGGCTGCGAAACGCTATTCACCCGTGACCGGAACCAGCCGCCGATCCTGAATGATTTCCGGTTTCAGATTTGTCTGTTTCTTTGGACAGAGTTGGCAAAGGAAGACTGCCAACTGGCCGGAAGCTTGGACCAGCACTTGCGCTCAGTAAGCGGCAAAGGGGACGCGAGCCAGCTCAGTTCCAAAGACTGGATCACCGCCATGAACCAGCTCGGCCAGCTTTACCGGAGCAGCCAAGTATGAGCCGGCAGATCCCAGCCCATATTGAAACCTATGTCGAAGTGCTCGGCCACGACCTTGCCATTGAGTTCTTTTTGCGGTTCGGCGGCACGGAGCTTTATTTTGGTCCCAGCCCCAAGAGGTCGATGATCCTAGATTTGACGGGCCCGGAAAAACTCGCAATGCTCAGCGAGCGGCTCGGTGGCGGTTATGTAAACCTGCCGATCCCCAAAAAATGGATTGCGCAGCAACTCGATCTGCGAGGGTTGTCCCGGGCGGATATCGCCCGCAAGCTGCATGTGGATCAGTCGACCGTGCGGCGCTGGTTCAGCAACCTTCAAAACACCAACCAACTCCAGCTCTTCAGCTGACACCCTTGCACCTGCCCGGGTGAACTGAAATCCCGATATTCGGCACTCTTTTGCTGTTCCCGAAATTCCCATGATCGGCAGCAGCGATGACACTCACCAAAACCAGCATCAAACGCCTTAAAGGCGTTCATCCAGATCTCGTAAAGGTCGTCATGCGTGCTGCCGATATCACCGGGCAACCGTTCCAGGTGAGCGAAGGTGTACGGACGCTGGCGCGCCAGCGGCAGCTGGTAAAACGCGGCGCCTCCAAAACCATGAACTCGCGCCATCTCTCCGGCCATGCCGTTGATCTCGTCGCCATGGTCGGCAGCCGGGTCTCGTGGGAAATCCCGCTTTATTACCGGATCGCCGACGCCATGAAAGAGGCGGCTAAGGACCTTAATGTTCGAATTAAATGGGGCGGCGACTGGCGCAGTTTCTTTGACGGGCCGCATTTCCAACTGCCGTGGAAGGGGTATCCCAAAAACGACAATCCGGCGCAGGACGGTTTTCCGCCTTACGTCTCGGACCGCGTTCAAGCACTCGCCACCAAAGTCCTGCGGATTGGCGATCAAGGTATTGCGGTCGAAAACCTTCAAAAGTCGCTTGTCCGCCTCGGCCACCCTCTATTGATCGACGGCGACTTTGGCCCAAAGACCCGGCACGCCGTTCAGGCTTTCCAACGTTCTCATGACCTGACACCGGACGGCGTTGTCGGCGCCAGAACCCGCGTTGCCCTCAAACGCGCCCTTTCCAAGAGCTAACGCCCGGCACCTCAAGGAGTGTTTCCATGGACAGCACCAAATCCCTCTTCAAGTCAAAAACCTTCTGGGGCGCGGTCATTGCGATTGCCGCCAGCATTGCCGGTCTCTTTGGTTTTGAGATCACTGCCACTGACCAACAGGATCTTCTCAGCCTTTATGACCAGGCGCTCGCCGCCTGGGACAGCATCGCCATTATCGGCGGCGGGCTCTTGGCGATCTATGGCCGGATTTCGGCCACCAGCCGGATCGGCTGATGCTTGACTGGATCGAGGGTTTTGATGCGGCCGCCGGCATTGTTGGCGGGATCTTCGGGTTTTCAGCCTTTGTTGTGGCGTGGCTCACCCGGCCATCGCGGGTAAATGCAACGAAGATCGAAGAGCTTCAAACCGTCAACGCCGAGCTTCAAGGCCGGGTGTCGGAGTTAGAAGCTGTGATTGCCAATCAGCCGACCCGCGATGATTTCCATGCCTTGACCCTCAAGCTTAGCGAAATGGGCGGGCAGATTTCGACAGTCTCGACCGAACTTCAAGCAGTCAGCCGGATCGCTATTCGCATCGACGACTTCCTTTTGAACCAGGGAGGCAAGTGATGGATTTCACGGAGCACACCGCACAAGACGTCCGCCTGATCATTCTTAAAGCACTCGCACAAGAAAATGATCATCGGCTCAATGAAACCATTCTGACCCATGTGCTTGGCACTTTCGGGCATACCAAGGCCAAAGACTATGTGCGCACCCAAATGCGCAAGCTGGAGGAGTTGGGCGCCCTTCGCTTGATTGAAGCCGGTTCTGTTCTGATTGCCGAACTCAAACAACCAGGCCTCGATCATGTGGAACGCCGGTCCTTCCTGGACGGTGTTCTAAAACCCTCAATCGGAGGCTAGAACATGCGCCGCCGCGGCCGGGGCCGCCTGTCCTCCATCGAACTCCTGCCGGATGATGCGGATCCGATCGTTGCCTGGGCAGCGCAGGAACTGAATGCGCGCAGCCTGCCGCAGATCGACATTCTGGCAGAATTCAACAAACGGCTTGCTGCGCTCGCCGATGATAGCGGCCAAAACATCAAACCGATCTCTTCCTCGGCCTTCAACCGCTATTCCATCCGCCAGGCCGGCATGACACGCCGCCTGCAGCAAACGACTGAAATCGCCAAGGTTCTAACCGAACGCAGGTTGCCCGGAGAGACTGACAATCTCACCATCGCCATTACCGAAACGATCAAGACACTGGTCTTTGAGCTGCTGGAAGCCGGCGGGGAAGCCGGGCTTTCGATGAAAGCTGCCAAGGAAGCAGCGGAAGCGGTGCGTGCAGCTGTTGCGGCAGAAAAAATGTCATCCGACCGGCGCCAGAAAGTTGAAGCTGAATTTGCCAAAAAGGCGGCCACAGCGGTCAACCAGGTGGCCAAGGTCAAAGGCCTTACCGCTGAAACCGCAGACGCCATCAAGGCGCAGATCCTGGGGGTTCAAAAATGAACGCCCCGATCTCCAAAGAGCAGTGGGAAGATCTGCGGCGTAAAAGCCAGACCGCCTTTGACGACATCGCTGCAGATGTCGGCTTGCCGAATGTCCTTCTGCCCTATCAATCCAAGACAGTTGCCCTGCTAGACAGCTCTGGTCTTGAAGTCCTCTTCATCGAAAAGTCCCGCCGGATCGGCATGACTTGGGGCCTTGCCTCTTATGCCGTTCTGAAGGCTGCGAAGGAGAAAAAGGCAGGCGGCATGGATGCGATGTATATCTCCTATAGTCAGGAGATGACCCGCGAGTTCGTGGACGCATGTGCCATGTGGGCGCGGGCCTACGCCATTGCCGCAATTTCGCAGGATGAATTTGTCTTTGAAGATACAGATCCATCTCACCCCGATGAAACCCGCCACATTCAGGCTTTCCGGATCCGTTTTGCCTCCGGTTTTGAAATCGTCGCGCTCTCCTCTGCCCCGCGCTCACTGCGCGGCAAACAAGGCCTGGTCATCATCGATGAAGCCGCATTTGTTGAAAACCTCAAAGAGCTTTTAAAGGCAGCCCTGGCTTTCTTGATGTGGGGCGGTCAGGTCATCGTCTGCTCCACCCATGACGGCACCGAGAACGAGTTTAACGTTCACATCCAGGATATCCTGTCGGGGCGCTCGCCCTATGCGCATGTCCGGGTGGATCTGGATGAAGCGCTCCAGGACGGGCTTTATGAGCGGATTTGCCTTGTTCAGGGAAAGACCTGGTCCGCGAAAGATGAAGCGGATTGGCGTCAGAAGATCATCGACTTTTACGGTGACGGTGCTGATGAGGAACTCTTTTGTATTCCCTCACAAGGCTCCGGTGCCTGGCTCTCCGCCCCGCTGATTGAAGCGCGCATGAAAGACGGCGCACCAATCCTTCGGCTGGACCTGCCGGCGAATTACCTTCACCTCAATCATCTTCAACAATCCCTATTGATCGCGCCGTTCCTCGGCCAATTGGATGCGGCCCTCGACGGTTTGCCGGAAGATTTTCTCTATGCCTTTGGCTTTGACTTTGCCCGGGTGACGGATCTCACGGTCGGCTGTCTGCTCGGAATTGAGAAAAACCTGAAGCGCCGGGAGTTTTTGTCTTTTGAACTGCGCAATGTGCCGGGCCATGAACAGAAGCTGATCACCAAAACCGTGTTGAACAGTATCCGCAGCCGGCTCGTAGGCGCTGCCTTTGATGCAACCGGAATGGGTTGGACAGTTGCTGAAGATATGGGCCGCCTCTTCGGACTGCGAGAGGATCCGGAAGGGGCTGGTATCGTCATACCGATCCACTTTTCTGAAAGCTGGTTCCGGACAGAAATGCCTCCGCTGAAAGCGGCCTTTGAAGACGACATGATCGAACTCGGCGCGGACAGGGATCATGTGACTGATCTGCGTGCGGTCAAGCTGATCCGGGGCACACCCCGGGTTCCGGATTTGCGCACCGGCGAAAAGGGCAAGAAGCGCCATGGCGATTATGCGATTGCGCTGGCGCTCGCCCACTTTGCCAGCCGGATGCAGTGGCGGGCCTTCGATTATGAACCCGTCACCCCAGCCCGGTCACGCCATGACGAAACATCCGGTGAGTACGGAGACAATGCGCCCTACCGCATGGCCAGTCTACGCAGGTCACGAGGAGCTTACTGATGGCCAAATACCAAATTGTTGATCCTCATGGCCGTCCAGTTTCCTCCAAGGCACTGAAAACAGAACAGGCCGGGCCAAGCGTACAGGCCATTCACCGGTCCAGCGCGATGCATCCGGCCAGTGGCCTCACGCCGCCGCGCCTTGCCCGAATATTGAGGGACAGCATCGATGGTGATCCGGAGCCTTATCTGGCGCTTGCCGAAGACATGGAAGAGCGCAACGAACATTACGCCGGTGTGCTTGGCACAAGAAAGCGCCAGGTCGCCGGGCTAGAGATCACCGTTCAGGCCGCCAGCGACAAGGCAGAAGATGTCCGCGACGCCGACCTGGTCCGCGAGATGGTCGAGCGCGATGCGTTTCGTGACGAGCTGTTTGATGTCCTGGATGCGGTCGGTAAGGGGTTCTCGGCAACCGAAATCCTCTGGGATACTTCTGAGGGCCAGTGGCGGCCGAAGGCTTTCAAATGGCGGGATCCCAGATGGTTCCGATTTGATGAGAATGACCCGGAACGCCTGCTGCTCCGCGGTGAACACGGCGATGAACCGCTCAAACCCTATGGATGGATCACCCATTTTGGGAAGGCAAAATCCGGCCTGCCGATCCGCGGCGGCTTGGCGCGCGGGGCCGCTTGGGCGTTTTTGTTCAAATCCTTTTCCTTAAAAGACTGGGCGATCTTCTGTGAGGCTTACGGTCAGCCGCTCAGGATCGGCAAATGGGGACCGGGCGCGACGGAAGAAGACAAGGCCATCCTCTTAAAAGCGATCGCCAATATCGGTGTCGATTATGGTGCGATCATTCCCGATTCCATGATGATCGAGTTTGTGGAGGCCAAACTCAGCGGTTCACACGAGCTTTATGAAAAGCGCGCCAATTGGCTCGATCAGCAGATTTCCAAACTCGTACTCGGTCAGACCGGAACGACCGATGCCATCGCGGGCGGACATGCGGTTGGCAAGGTCCATGATGAAGTCCGCGCCGATATTGAAGAAGCGGACGCACGGCAGCTTTCGGTCTGCATCAACCGGGATGTCGCCCGCCCACTGGTCGCCCTGAACCACGGGCCGCGTGCGAAATACCCTGTGGTCAAAATCGGCCGGCCGGACGATATCGATACGGAAAAGCTTGTCTCCAATGTTGCGACGCTGGTTCCGCTCGGCCTGAAGGTCGGCATGGGAACCTTGAGGGACCTGATTGGCGTTCCCGAACCCGCGGACGACGAAGAGCTGTTGAGTGCTCCCAATCAGGCCGCAGGCGGATCCGAAGAGAAGCCTGATGCTCCAAAAGCAAAAGCCGAGGCGTTCCAAGCTGGTCCTGCAACAGCAACCCCGGACGCGGTTGACCGGGCGATTGATGACCTTCTGGCGGACGGCTGGCGGCCTCTGGTTGAACCGGTGATTGACGGCCTGGACAACGAGTTGGCTGCAGCAAGTACATTAGACGAAGCCCGGCAAATCTTTGAACGTCGGCTGGAGACACTTGGGGTGACGGCATTGGCGGACAAGCTGGCGCAGGCGAGTTTTGCTTCAAGAATTTCCGGTGAGACTGGCGAGGATCTGGATTAACCGTGGCGGCAGACTTGACACCCTTGCCGCCGAGAGCCGCGATCGCCGCCTTGAAAACCCGCGGCCGGGACCTGCATCCAACGTTTGCCTGGGCTGATGTTTATGCTGCAGATCATGCAGCAATGTTCACGGTCGCAAAATCTGCCGGACATGACATTCTGGCGGACATCTGGACGGCGCTTTTAAAGGCCCTTGAAGAGGGCGAAACCTTTGAGACGTTCGCCCAGCGCCTCAAACCGTCCCTGGTCCAAAAAGGCTGGTGGGGCGAGGCGATCGAAGAAGATCCACTCACCGGTGAACCTGTCAAAGTCCGGCTCGGCTCCTTGCGCCGGCTCCGGACAATCTTTGATGCCAATATGCGAGTGTCTTATGCCACCGGGCACTGGCAGATGTTTGAGCGGCTGAAATCCAGCCGGCCGTATTTGAGATATGTCGCCGTCCAGGATGGCTTGACCCGGCCGGAACATCAGAGCCTGCACAATCTGGTGCTACCGGTGGATCATGCGTTTTGGGATGTCTTTGCGCCGCCGAATGGCTGGAACTGCCGGTGTTCACTTCAGAGCTTGTCGGAACGCGATATCGAACAACTGAAGGCAAGAGGCGAGGAGCTGGTGTTTGATCCGCCGCGAATCTCTTTCCGTGCCTGGGAGAACAAACGCACCGGTGAGATCCGGCAGATCCCGGACGGGATTGATCCAGGCTGGGATTACAATCCCGGCAAAGAAGGGCATCAAGTGACGGTTGAGAGGCTTGAACGGCGCAGTGGTCCGGATTTCTCGTGATTGGTATAGATGGCCGTGGAGCGCGTTTCTGGCTGGGGCACGGATCTGCATACCCAAAGCGCGTTGGTGGGGCTTGGTGCTGTTTAAAGGGTGTTTAACGGCGATGATATGCTCTGATGTCTTTAGCCAGTGCTTTGTGACACGGGGAGAACCGTTCAAGCAGGCGCGTATCAAGTTCTACTGATATGTGCCCATATAGTTGTCGAGCGTGATATCGCGCATGATCCGATAGGGCGCCAACAGATGAGGATCGTCGGTATCGCGCAGCCACCACAGAGACTTTATGACCTTGGGTTTGCTGACACCGGTGATCGGCCGGGCGAGTCTGTCCTTACCGCCGGACAACAACCCACCTAAAGGAACAACGGTGCGCGGAATGGTGATCTGCCGGCGCTCGATATCATTTGCGATCCGGAGCGTGGTGTCGATCTGCCTAGCAAGCGCATTCATCTGACCGAGCATTTCACGGCCCAGTGCTTCCGGATTGTCTCGCAGCGGCAGGATCTTGTTGTAGACAGTTGGAAGCGGCGTGTTGATCCAGGCCTTGGTTATCCCGCTGCCAAACTCCCGGTCTGCGGTTTTGCTATCGGCGCGCAAATACCGGTCTAGACGGCCATTAAAGACCCAGATTTCATCAATTCGGTGAAACCCCTTGTCGAGAAGAAAATCCAATAAACGGTCGACCAGAATGCGATCACGTTGAAATTTGAGTGTATCGATTTGCCGGCGGGCTTCAAAAATGGCTTCCAGCCAAATCGCCTCCCGTTCATCGCGCACTTTGATTGCGTCCGCCTCGACAATATCGGGCGTGAAACCCATGTGCCTTTTCTTCTTGTAAAAGACATCAAAAACCAGTTCCAAAGCATCCCGTTCGCCAACCGGTGCGTTCTGTCTCGACATGCGGATGCGCATCGGAACGGCCTCACCTTCCCTGATTTCCAGTTTCAGAAACTCATCATGACACGCTCTTAGCGTTCCATTTGCGACGACCAATCCTCGTGCAAAGCGGCCGCCGTCTTTTCTGTAGGTGATCTGACGGCGTAATCCGTGTGCAACTTCAGTCACGAATGACTCGAAGCTCGAGCGCATCGGAATATCTTGCATGCGCTGACCGTTTTTGTCGTGCAACCAAACCTGCTTGAAAAGAGATCCATAGGCGGCGAACCGGCGCATCGCACGGTCGCGCAATTGCAACTCAGGGGTATAGGAAAAACTCGGTGCTGGATTGCCACTCATGTCCACTGCCTCCAGCCTATAGTGGTAGAACGAAGGCAATAGATTGCTGTGCTCTGCATCACATTTTTACTGTTTGGCATGCCGTCAGTTTTCTTCCGCGCCAGGGAGAACTAACGCACCGGAGGGGTCCTGCAGATCCGGACGGGATTGACACGGGCTGGGATTACAATCCGCGCAATGCCAGGCATCGGGTGACGGTTGAGAGGCTGGAAACGCGCATTAGCCCGGATTGCTTATGATTGGAATAAAAGGCCGCGGAGCACGTTTCCGGCTGGAGTAAAAACCGACAAGCCAGAAACGAGTTGGCGGCGCTTGGTGCTGTTTTAACAGTGTTTAACGGCAGGTTGAGAACTGCGCCCACTGCAGGGCAGAGAAATGACAAATGACTGTTCCAGAATCTTAAAACAGAGCAAAAATATTGCCGAAATCCATTTAGGGTGGCATCATACTTCTGTTGCACGTTTTTCTATAAGAGCTCGACTAACATGCTTTTTCTAATTGGCGGTCTTCTTCTTCTGGCTATTGCCACATATCCGTTTGTCTTTACACGTTGGGTTATTTCCAGAAATGACCGAGAATATGCGAGACTTTGGACTTTTTTGGACGTTATTCAGCGAGAAGCGCAGTTGGATTCTGAAAAAAAATTGCAACTGTACAAAATAATTCTATCAACAAAAAACGTTCACCAAGAGCCTCTGGAAGTAGAAGATTTAATGTTATTAGAAGATATTAAAAGTAAAATATCCTCTGAAAATCAGACTAAACTCGACGGATACCTTGGTAGTAACTTATTTTTCTTGACAGAAAGCCAAGACAATACTGAAATAATTATAGATGGAATCTCTATGCCACTTGCAGCAATTGGCGTCTTACTTATGTTAGGCGGTAGCTTTTCAGTTTTTGAGCCACTGTCTGAGTTTTTTAGTAAGGAAGAAGGAATTAAAGACGATCCTGCTGATCCCAAATCAGATCGGCGTTACGCCATCCAACGAATATATTATGGCACAGATCGCGCAGCCACAAAGCAGACTCCAAAAGGGCCGGATTTCGGTTTTCAAAGAGCTAATAAGCTATCTGTTGGTTTCGCAGACGTCACCATACCGTCCAAAGTGCATCGCGTTGGACAAATCGAACTGCCACGCAGCGTTACGGTATTCACCTTAACTATTTCAGAAAAGGAAGACTCCGCACGTCACTTTACAATCCATAAGATTTCTCAGCTGGGTATAAACGAACTAAAATCGCGAGCATCAAAAGCAGCAACTAAAGCAAAGGGCTATCCCGCTACAGCATTTATTTTCATTCACGGCTTTAATACATCGTTCCGTTCTGCAGTATTTCGAACTGCACAGTTGGCATGGGATTTACGATTCGACGGGCCCGCGTTCCTTTACAGTTGGCCAAGTGTGGGAGATACGAAAAATTATGTCACAGACATCGACGCTGCTGCAGAAGCAGCCCCTCACATGGATAAGTTTTTCGATTTGGTTTTAGCCATCCCAGGAATCGAACGCGTTCACCTTGTTGCTCACTCCATGGGCAACTATGCACTCGCAGAGCTCTTCAAGAGGGCAGAAACTCGACTTTCTAAACGACAAGATGCTCCCTTCGATGAAATCATATTGGCATCACCAGATATAAATGTTCGCAGTTTTAGACAGGTACGCAAACAATTCGATCGCTTTGCAGAAGATGTAACTCTCTACGCGTCGTCAACGGATAAAGCTTTGCTTGCGTCCAAGAAAATTCGATCGGATTTCGAGCGCCTCGGCGATGTTGGAAACGATGGCCCTGCAGTGTTTCCCGGGGTTTACTCAATAGACGTAAGCTCCGAAGGGACCGAAATATTCTCCACAAATCATAACATTTACGTAGAAAGCAAACTGATTCTGAGTGACCTGGGCCAGCTCTTCAGATTTGGCAGGCATCCACCAGACTGGCGTACACCAGCTTTTTACCCAAAGGCGGGTAAGAATGGTCGCTATTGGTATGTGCCATATTAACTTTCTGCGAGTAAGTACTCATCTTTCTCAGTCTAAATATTTTTAATAATCTATTTTAAATTGCTAGCAAAAAATATTAGTGTCAACAGACACAGCGCCAGAATAAACAATGCCTTTTTAAAGGTGACCAACTCGCTAGACCGAACACGCTATTCTCCAAGACACACGGTTCTTTGCACATCTCAGTTATCGTTCGAAAATGTGAGATTTGGTACTTAGACCCCCTGCATTTTGAATTGCAAATTCTTAAGAGAGCGTTAGAAAGCTAACTAGTTAGCTCTTAGCTCCCTAATGATCCTCAATTTGCGTGCCTGACAACGTTGCAGCATGATAGTCAAGCTGGCAGACAACCCAACTCTCCATCACTAATCCTCTCCCCACCCGTGTACCCGCCCGGGTGTTTTTGATTTGGTCCAATCGGCACTCTCTGCCGCATGACCTTCTCCGCCTTACAGCTCATCCTATGCGCCGCAGATCCCGCTGTTGCCGGGTCATCAGAGGGTGGCACCTGGGTCAAGCTTCTGCCGGCTGGAACATTCTCGACCCGTGACGGACGCGGCCCATTTCATGCCGGTGATGCGGATCGGATGACCGCAATCATAAAGCGGACCAAAGATTATCTTGGCGATACGGAAATGATGATCGACTACGATCACCAGTCCGTCTTCGGCGCTGTCAAAGGTGTCGGCGGCACGGCCAAAGCGGCCGGGTGGGTGAAGGACTTCGAGGTCCGCGACGACGGGATTTATGGCCGGGTTGAATGGACGTCCGCCGCCAGGCAAGCGATTGAGGCCGGTGAATACCGCTACATCTCCCCGACCTTTGCTCCGGACAAGAAGACCCGACAAGTCTCTCTGCTCTTTAGCGCGGCACTTATAAACACGCCGGCGATGGACCTGACGGCGGTTGCCGCACATGCCGAGCTTTCACTTACCAAAGGATCAGACATGGACGAACTCCTGGAAGCCCTCGGCCTAGCCGAAGGTGCGACGGTGGCTGACGCAGTGACGGCGATCGAAGCCCTGACCGCCACACAGACCGCGATCGCGATGGCTGTTAACCTGCCAGCAGACGCAGGCGCTGAGGCGATCACTTCAGCGGTGACCAAGGCCGTCGCAGACACACAGCCTGATCCCGCAAAATTCGTCCCGGTTGAGCAGGTCGAAGCCCTGCAGGCAGATGTCAAAAAGCTGCAATCCGTTCAAGCCGAGGACAAAGCTGACGCCTTGGTCACGACTGCGATTGAAAGCGGCAAACTTGCGCCGGCACTCAAAGACTGGGGTTTGGATCTTGCCCGCAAAGATCCCTCGAAATTAGAGGCCTTCACCGCCAGTGCTCCAGAACTCACCAGCACACAGCTCGGCAGCCACCCCAAACAGGACAGCGATCCGGATCTGAGTGACGCAGATCTTGAAGTCATGTCCCAGATGGGCCTCGACCGCGACGCCATGGTTGCCGCGAAGAAGGAGCTTGCAACATGACCGCTCTGACGACCGACCGGCGTACGCCGGAACGCGTTGCAGCCCTGCGCGAGTTTCCGCTTGCGGCCGCGACCACCCTTTATGCCGGGGCGATGGCCGCACTCAACGCCGCCAATGAATTGGTTCCGATGTCGGCCTCGACCACCTTGCGCGCCGTTGGCCGCTGCGAGGCGCGCGCCGACAATTCCGCCGGCGCTTCAGGCGACGTCAGCGGCCGCGTCAAAATAGGCTGTTTCCGCTTCGCCAACTCGGCGGCGGCCGATGAAATCACCACCGCGGACATCGGGTCGACCTGTTACGGCGTCGACGATCAGACTGTTGCCAAAACAGACGGCACGGGAACCCGATCTGCTGCCGGCACGATCTTTGACGTCGATGCCAACGGTGTCTGGGTCGAATTCACTTAAAGCCACAGGCCACCACAGGAGATCCAACCATGGATATCAACACACAGACCCTTCAGTCGGCCTATGTCGGTTTTAATGCCGCGTTTCAAAGTGGCCTGGCTGAAGCAACCAGCATGGCAAGCCGGGTTGCAACCACCGTCACCTCGACCACCCGTGAAAATGAATATGGCTGGCTGGGCAAGTTTCCGCGCTTCCGGGAATGGGTCGGCGACCGGGTGATCAATTCGCTCGCCAAACACGGTTACACGCTCAAAAACAGGCCGTTCGAACTGACTGTAGAAGTCGACCGCGATGATTTTGATGACGACAATCTCGGGATCTACGGGCCGATGTTCCGCGATCTCGGCATGGCCTCCGCCACTTTCCCTGATGATCTGATCTGGCCGCTTTTAAAGAACGGCTTCAGCCAGACCTGCTATGACGGCCAATATTTCTTCGATACCGACCACCCCGTATTGGATGAAAACGGCGAGCCGACCTCGGTTGCCAATACAGATGGCGGCTCCGGCACACCCTGGTTCCTGCTCGATGTGAGCCGGCCACTCAAACCGTTCATCTTCCAGGACCGCAAAAGGCCGAGCAAGCTGATCCGCATGGACAAGGAAGACGATCAAAACGTCTTCATGCAAAAGCAGTTCATTTACGGCCTCGATGGCCGGGCGCAGAGCGGCTACGGCTTTTGGCAAATGGCCTGGGGTTCCAAGCAGACCCTCAATGCGGCCAACTACGAAATCGCCCGGGTTGGCCTGGGTGAACTGAAAGCTGATTTCGGCAAACCGCTCGCCATCAATCCGCGCCTGTTGGTTGTTCCCCCGTCTTTGGAAGGGGTGGCCAATGAGATCGTGCAAAGCAAACTGATCAATGGCGGCGAGACCAACAAGTGGGCCGGCACCGCCGAAGTTCTGATCGTTCCCTGGCTGGCATAAGCACGCTCCCCTCAGACCTTCTTCCGTTGTCCGGCCGCCAGCCTCCGGGCAACGGGGTTTTCGAACCAGCGCAGCTGGCGCCTGTCCGTAAGCCTCACCACAAGGATCCCCTGTCATGACCACCGCGAGTAAAACAAAGGCAACCGCTACCAAGTCTGCCCCCGCCCAATCAGAAGCAGATCAGCCGAAGATGGCTCTCCGGATCACTGCCAAACCTTCCGGCGGGTTCCGCCGCTGCGGTGTCCATCACCCGGCCGAACAGGTTGATCATCCGGAGGGGCGGTTTTCCGCAGCTCAAATCCGGACGCTGAAAAGCGAAGCCAATTTGGTGGTGCACGAGCTCTGAGGACACACCGTGGCCTATGTCACCCAACAGGATCTGATTGACCGGTATGGCGAAGACGAGCTGATCCAGCTCACCGACCGGACCAACCTGCCGGCAAGCACCATCGACGCGGCGGTTGTCTCTGCGGCTATCGGAGACGCAGAGAACCTCGCCGACAGCTACATCGCCAAGAAGTATCAGGTGCCGCTGGTCCCGGTCCCAGATGTGCTGATCCCAATCATCTGCCAGATCAGCCGCTACTATTTGCACGGGCGCCGGCTGGACAAAGACGATCCGATCACGCGGGACTTTGAACGGGCCATCGCCTGGCTGAAGGATGTCGCCAATGGCACCGTGCAGCTTGAGGCCGAGGGCAAAGCCTCCGGACAAAGTGGCAGCGGCGCGGTTCAGGTGACCGCACCCAGCCGCGTCTTCAGCCGCGACACGCTCGGAGGTTACTGATGACCGGTGTTTCCTCTGCCATCACGATCGAAGACGCCGCGGTCAATGCGGCCCTTGCCCGGATTGAGGCTGCCGGCGGTGACACGCTTGCCCTGATGCAGGAAATCTCCGGCGCCATGCTGTTTTCAGTCCAGCGGCGTTTCGAAACAGAAACCGATCCGGCCGGGCGGCCGTGGAAAGCGCATGCGCCGAAAACGGCTCGCGCCCGGATCAATCGCAAACGGCGTGGCAACCGGGAAGTGACGCCGAAACTGCTGCGTAACAGCAACCGGCTCTATCAGTCGATCGTGGCCGAGGCATCAGAAACGGAAGCTGCCACCGGAACCAATCTCATCTATGCCGGGATCCACCTGCATGGCGGTACCATCACGCAATATCCGCAGAGCCGGAAGGTCCGGTTCCAGAAAGTCGGCACTCAGCTCCGCTTTGCCCGCAAAGCCCATAAACGCGTCATCGAAAAACCGGTCACATTTGGCCAGCGCACGATCGTCATTCCGGCGCGCCCGTATCTCGGGTTTTCGGAAGAAGACCGCGCCGAGATTTTGGCGATCACTGAGGCGCATTTTGAAGCGGCAGCCGAGGGACCCGAACTCTCATGAGCGTCGTTGCCTCCATCATCGACAGTTTAAAGGAAGCTGGAACGCCCTTTAAAGAGGTGGCTGGTGCAATAGAATTTGCCGCGATCGAAAAGCGCCGGCGCGCAGTCCCGGCCGCCTATGTGCTGGTTGCCGAAGAAGCTGGCAGCGACAACAGCCGATCGACGGGCGGTGTTCTCCAGGAACTCGCTTCAGACATCGCGGTCATCCTTGTCACCGAGAACCTCACCGATGGCCGGATGTCAGCGGCAGCCGGCGATATCGAGGTCTTAAAGAGTTGGGTGCGCTCAAAGCTGATCGGTTTTGTCCCGACCGGCACCGAGACCGAGCTGATTTTCATCTCCGGCAAGCTGCTGAAGGCCAAATCGGGAACCGTCTGGTTCGAAGACCTTTATGGCGCGACTTCCTACTTGGAGCACCCATCATGAGTAAGACAACTAACGGGCCGCGCCTGGGAGGCCGGTATCAGCGGGATCCGGTAACGGGTGAGCTCAAGAAACTAAAGCCTGATGAGCTTCCAGTTGCTGCGGCTGACGGCAAGACCGAGTCCCGCAAAAACGGCAAGGAGGCTTGATCTATGCGCAAGCACAGGAAACTCGCCATCCTGGCCAAGATCGAACCGGTCTACGGCACCGACAGCGTTCCGACCGGGGCCGCCAATGCCATCCTGGCGACGGATGTCACGCTAACGCCGCTCGCCGGAGAGGACATCAATCGGGATCTGTTGCTTCCCTGGCTCGGGCATCAGGGCATCGAACTTGTCGGCAATTATGTGCAGATGGAGTTTTCCGTCGAATGTGCCGGGGCGGGGGCGGCCGGGACCGTGCCCGCTTATGGCGCGCTCCTACGTGCGTGCGGATTATCGGAAACGATCACCCCATCGACATCGGTCGACTATGAGCCGGTCTCGGACGGTGAAGAAAGTGTCTCGGTCTATTTCAACCAGGACGGTGTCCGGCATGTTGCGCTTGGCTGCCGCGGGTCCTTCCAGTTGGACATCGCAGCAAAGCAGATCCCCCGGTTCCGCTTCCAGCTGATGGGTCTGCTCGGCACCGTTACCGACAGCGCCTTGCCTGCAGCCGATGTTAGTGCATTTCAAAAGCCGGTCCCGGTCTCCAATGCCAACACCAGTTTTTCGCTGCATGGGGCGGCCCGGATCTCCGAACGGGTGTCGTTTGATCTCGGTGTGGATGTTGTTCCGCGTTTCCTGATTGGCGATGAACGCATCCAGCTGGTCGCCCGGCAATCGACAGGTTCCGTTGTGGTTGAAGCCAAGGCGATGGCCTCCGCCAATTGGTTCGACATTGCCCAGGCGAAAACCCTTGGAGCGCTGGAACTGATCCACGGCACGGTGGCGGGGCACATTGTCAGGCTGGACGCGCCGTCTGTTCAGATCGGCCGCCCGACGATGGGCGAGACCAACCGCATCACCAACTATGCGCTGCCGCTGATTTTCCAGCCCCAAAGCGGTAACGACGAATTCACGCTCAGCATCAGATAGGAACCATCATGAACTTCCAGATCTGCGATCCTTATTCGTTTTGGTGGCCGGTCACGGTTCATCTGCCGGACCCAGACAAGCCGGGCGAGCTCAGCCAGCAGGATTTTGAAGGCAAGTTCCTGATGACAAGCCACGAGCAGCTGGCGGAACTGGAAGCCCAGGGACAAGAACAGCTGATCTCATCTATTCTGACTGATTGGCGGAACGTGGAAGATGCGGGTGGCAACCCAGTCCTTTTCAGCGAAGAGGCTCTTGGTCAGTGCCTTCCCTATCAGCATTTCCGGATCGCTGTTTACCGGGCCTATCTGTCAGCTTTAACCGGCCAGGCTGCGCGCGCAAAAAACTGAAAGAGGCCGCCTGCGCCTGGGCACATGCGTGGCGCGGTCTTTCCGATCCAAGCAAGCCAGCCGAATTGGACACAGAGACTGCCGATGAGTTCCGGGCGCTTGGCCTGGACGTACCCAGTGAAATCCAATGCGAGATGGAGTCGTTTGAGGTCATGCGGTCGAACTGGCACAGTGTTTCTGTCTTTTTGAGCCTGGAAAACCAGTGGCGGATATTGGCTGGTCCCACGGGCCTGATCTGGACCGGTCTCGACTACCGCGCCGCAGCTGCTGCCTTCAAAGGCCGCAGCCGGCGCGCGTGGGTTAAGCTTCTCGCTGATCTGAAGATCATGGAAGACGCAGCGCTGCCGATCCTGAATGGGGAGCGGCCATGACGCTAAACTTAAAAATGCTGGCAACGCTGGATGCGAGCGGTGTCAAAACCGGAGCCCGAGAAAGCCAACGTGCGATCTCCAGCATTGGCGATACCGCCGAAAACACGACCACCGATCTTGGCAAGCTCTCATCAGCCGCAGCTGCTACCGCTCAAGCTGCTCGTGCGCAAGGCAACGCCTTTAGGTTCTCAGGTCAACAAGCAGCCAATTCCAACCGTTTGGCAGCGCATGAAGTCAATGTCCTAGCGCAGCAGCTTTCCGATGGTGCCATCCAGGTCGCCAGCGGCCAATCTCTCTTCACAGCGATCCTGCAGCAAGGCAGCCAGGTTCAGTTTCTGCTGGGCTCCAAGGGAGTCAATACAATTGGTGGCTCCATCGCGCTTTTAAAACAGGGCTTAATCGGCTTTTTAAACCCGATTAATCTGGCGGTTGCCGGATTGGCAGCTGGGGCGGCCGGAGCTGCTGCGCTTTACAATACGATCGCCGCAGATGACAGCGCGACTGATGCCCTGGAAACGCAAGGTGCGTTGATCGAGGCACTTGCCGATCGCTATGACGAAGTTGCCGCCGCGCTCGACAGATTGCAGGACCGGCCGAGCATCGCCGGGATCGCCCTAGACCGGGATGAGCTGGAAGAACAGCGCCGTCTCCTGACCAGCATGATCGGCGATATTGTAACCAGCATTCAGCGCAGCTTGCGGCTTGAAGCCAATGCGCTCTCGGCTTTGGCCGAACCTTTGACCGACTATGCTTCCAGCGTCCGGGACTTTCAGGCGGAGCTGAGGGCAACTGCAGAGGAGTTTGCCAATACCGAAACCAGTGCTGAAAACCTAATCGCCCAGCTTCTTGAGTTGGCGCAGACGGCACCCGATACGGAAGCAGAAGCTGCGATCCGCACCATCATCCGCGAAGCTAGAGGCGCTGATGACGGGTTGCTGCAACTCATCGGCCGGTTGAACGAAGTTGAAGCCTCCCTGCGGGGTATCGGTCTAGAGGCCACCGCACTCGGCAACGTAGATGAAGCGGCCAATGCCCGAATTGACAGCACCTTCGGGATTTTTGAGGAAACAAGTGCCCGGGACCGGTTGCGATCGCAGCTCAGACCGCGCCGGTCCGGATCAAGCGATCTGGAACGCCAGCGCGAGCAGGTTGAGAGATTTCTGGCAACACAGGATCAGACACTTGAACGCTTGCGGCTGGAAACCAGTCTGATCGGGGAGAGTGAAGCGGCGCGCCGGCGTGCGATCTCTGCTTTGGAGGCGGAATTCCAGATCCGGGAATTTGGGTTGGATCTCACCGCCAAGTCGGCCGAGATCCTGCGAGACAACGCCACTGCAATCCACGAAGAAACCCAAGCCCTCGAAACCCAGCAAGAAGCCTGGGCCGCGGTGCAATCAGCCGGTGAAGCTGCTCTCCGCTCGATCACCAGCAAACTCGCCAGTGGTGATCTGACGGGCGCGCTTTCCGCGCTGATTTCCCAGGTGTCGCAACTCGGGTTACAGCTGGCAGCGGTCAACCCGCTGTCCAACAGTCTGTTCGGCACGAGCTACCCGACACTTACGTCAGTCGGCGGATTGTTTGGCGGCGTCTTCGGTGGCGGGTCTTCACTGACGTCGGTGCTTGGTGCGGCAACTCTGAACCTCTTTGATGGTGGCGGATCCACCGGGGCTGGCCGCGACACAGAAGTCGCCGGTCTGGTTCACCGCAACGAATATGTCTTCGACGCTCAGTCCACACGGAAGATCGGCGTCAATACATTGGAAGCCCTGCGGCAAGGCGCGCTTCGTGGTTATCAGACCGGCGGTCTGGTAACGACCTCCACTTTTCCTGCTCCCAAATCAATGCGCGCAAGACCCGAGTTGACCGCCCCGGAAGCGGTCCAACAGGCCGGGAACACCTTCATCCTGAACATCACAACGCCGGATGTCCAAAGCTTCCGGGCCTCAAGATCACAGCTTGCTGGTGAGTTTGCCCGCATGACAATGCGCGGAGGCCGGAACGGATAACCTCATGGCCGACTTTGACGAGATCCAGTTTCCGGAAATTGTGGCCAGGGGCGCGCAAGGCGGCCCGGAGCGGCGCACGGAAATCGTTGAACTGACCTCCGGCTTTGAAGAACGCAACACGCCCTGGGCCGACAGCCGGCGCAAATATGATGTTGGATCCGGGATCCGCCACCCGGATCACCTTGCGGCCGTGGTCGCTTTCTTTGAAGCCAGGTCCGGCCGTCTCAGGGGTTTCCGCTTCAAGGATTGGTCCGACCATAAATCCTGTCTTCCGTCCGGCAACATCGCCCCAACGGACCAAATTCTCGGTGCCGGAGATGGATCGACCACCCTCTTCCAGCTCAGCAAGGCCTATTCATCCGGTGGGAGGACCTGGAGCCGGACGATCTCCAAGCCGGTTGATGGGACGGTGGTCGTGGCCATCGACGGCACACCGCAGGGTTCCGGCTGGTCCACGGACCTGACAACCGGTGAGATCACCTTCGACGTTGCTCCGGCCTCCGGAACGATCACAGCCGGATTTGAATTCGATGTGCCCTGCCGATTCGACACGGACATCATTCAGACCAACTTGACCAACATCCGCCTTGGCGAGATCCGCGCCATACCAATCGTGGAGGTGCGTGTATGAAATCGGTGCCACCGCCAATGCAAGCCAACCTGGACAGCCGCGCCACCACCCATTGCCGTCTCTGGCGTGTGGAACGGCGGGATGGTGCCGTCTTTGGTTTTACCGATCACGACCGCCCCCTGACACTTGATAGCCTGACCTATGAGGCCGCCTCCGGATTTACCGCCACCTCGATCGAAACCAGTCTGGGACTTGGCGTCGACAATCTGGACGTAGAAGGCGCCCTCTCCTCCTCAACCTTTACCGAAGACGATATCGTCCGCGGGCTTTGGGATGACGCAGACATCGAAGTCTGGCTAGCCGACTGGACCGATCCATCCAACCGGCTGTTGCTGCGCAAGGGAAACATCGGCGAGATCACACGGGGACCAACCGCTTTCCTGGCGGAGCTGCGCGGCCTGGCCCACCGGCTCGGGCAAACCTATGGCCGTCAATTCGACCGGACATGTTCCTGGGAACTTGGAGACGCACGCTGCAAAGTAGCGCTGGCCGGCTGGACCTTTTCCGGTGCGGTCGTCGAGGGTTTTGATCTTCTGAGCTTCACGGCCTCTGGACTGGATGACAAGGACGATGGGTTGTTCCGCCATGGTCTTTTGACATGGAACAGTGGTGGGAACAGCGGCCGTCAAATGGAGATCAAACGGCACTCCAATGCTTTGGGAACGGTCACCTTTGAACTCTCCTTGCTGATGGCCGACAGCATTGAAACAGGCGATGCATTTTCTGTTCAGGCCGGATGCGACAAGAGTTTTTCCACCTGCAAGGCCCGGTTTCTGAATGGCGCCAACTTCGGCGGTTTCCCGCATATTCCCGGCAATCAGGTGATCATTGGCTATGCCGACAAGGATGATCTGAACGATGGCGGGAGCCTGTTCAGATGAGATCTTCTGTCACCCGAGATGACATCCTGGTTGCTACCCGTTCCTGGATCGGAACGCCTTATGTGCATCAGGCCAGTTGCAAGGGGGCCGGCTGCGATTGCCTTGGTCTCTTGCGCGGTGTCTGGCGGGATCTCTTTGGCAGCGAACCGGAACACCCACCGCCCTATACGCCTGACTGGGCGGAGCGCCACCGAGCTGAAACCTTGCGGGACGCTGCAGGCCGTCATCTGGTGGAGATCGAGATTGCAGACGCAAAGGCCGGAGATGTTCTTCTCTTTGCCTTCAAGGAACACCTGCCTGCCAAACACTGCGCACTGCTGACTACAAACATCAGCGATCCGGTGGCAAAAATCATCCATGCCCATGAGAACCTGCCCGTTGCTGAGGTAGCGTTGTTCGACGGTTGGCGTAGAAAAATCCGCTTTGCCTTCCAGTTTCCAGGGGGTGTGTGATGGCAACGCTGGTGCTCGGAGCTGCGGCCACGGCCTTTTCTGGTGCAATCGGCGCCGGAGCCTTTACCTCGACACTGATCTCAGGCGCGGCAACGGTCGCCGGCGCCTATGCCGACAACCTGCTGGTCTCGGCGATGACGCCCACCAGGAACACCTCCGTCAATGGCCCGCGCATTGGCGATCTGCGTCTGCAAACCTCCACCGAGGGTGCACCGCTGCCGGATGCCTTTGGCCGTTTGCGGCTGGCCGGTCAGGTCATCTGGTCCACCCGGCTGCGGATGGAAGTTTCGACTTCGACCCAAAAAGTTGGCGGCAAGGGTGCCGGTGGCGGCCAGAAGGTCACCACGACCACTTATCTTTATTATGGAAACTTCGCGATCGGGATCTGCGAAGGCCCCATTGTTGGGATCGGCCGGGTCTGGGCCGATGGCAAACTTCTGGACCGGTCCACCTTGCCCCACCGGGTTTACCGGGGAACGGACGATCAGCAGCCGGATCCGCTCATTGAAACCAAGGAAGGAGCGGCGCCCGCCTATCGCGGCACGGCCTATATCGTCTTTGAAGACCTTCAGCTGGAAGGCTTTGGAAATCGGATCCCGCAATTCGAGTTTGAAGTCTTCCGGCGCCTCGGCGGGGTGGAAGAAGACGTTCAAGGGATGGTCGTCATTCCGGGCGCCGGGGAATGGGTTTATGCAGATGAACCGGTGCGCAAAGTCAATCCGGACATCGAAGGCGCCAGTGAGGCTGAAAACACCAACAATCAGGTGGGCGGCACCGATTGGGCGGTGGCGCTCGACAATCTCTCCTTCACCTGCCCGAATGTGAAATCCGTGTTGCTGGTCGTCGCCTGGTTCGGCACAGATCTAAGATGCGGCCACTGCCAGATAAGGCCGGGTGTTGAGTTCGGAACAGGCAAGGACACCACACCGCTGACCTGGTCGGTGCATTCCGACCTTCGCGAGACGGCCCTTGAGATCTCCAGAGACCCGCTCGATCCGACTCGGCCTGTTTATGGCGGGACACCGTCGGATCAGACCGTGGTCCAAGCCATTCGCGATCTGAAGGCCCGCGGTTATGATGTCATCTTTTATCCCTTCATCTTGATGGACGTGCCGCCCGGCAATGGGCTGTCGGATCCTTATGGCGGCGCAGAACAGGCAGCCTATCCCTGGCGTGGGCGCATTACCTGTGATCCGGCAGCGGGTCAGCCGGGAACTGTCGATAAAACCGCAACAGCGGGAGCACAGGTCGATGCACTGTTTGGGACAGCGGCTCCCGGCCATATCAGCCTGTCGGTCGATGCGGCGACGGACGCGGTTGCCTGCAGTTATTCCGGTCCGGCCGAATGGTCCTTGCGGCGCATGGTGCTGCATTACGCCAAGCTCTGCGCGGCGGTGAACGTCATCGATCCGGGAGCGATAAAAACCTTTGTCATCGGTTCGGAAATGGTCGGCCTGACGCAGATCCGGAGTTCTTCCTCGGCCTATCCGGCTGTGAGCCAGCTGGTCAGCCTCGCAAGCGATTGCAAATCGGTCCTGGGCGGCGGTGTCGATATCACATATGCGGCCGACTGGACCGAGTATCGCGGTCATGATCCGGCAGATGGATCCGGCGACTTCTTCTTCCACCTGGATCCGCTGTGGAGTTCCCCGTCGATCGATGCCGTTGCCATCGACAACTATATGAAATTGTCCGACTGGCGTGATGGCAGAACGCATCTTGATTTTCTGGATGGCACCAAGTCGATCTATTCCAAATCATATCTCGCCAGCAACGTCGAGGGCGGCGAGGATTATGACTGGTATTACGCCAGTCCGGCCGACCGCGATGCCCAGGTCCGCACACCGATTACGGACGGATCTGGAAAACCCTGGGTCTACCGCACCAAGGACTTTCGGAACTGGTGGCTCAATTCGCACTATGACAGGCCCGGCGGCGTTGAAAGTGGTGTGGCAACCGAGTGGGTGCCGCAATCCAAACCAGTGATGTTTACCGAATATGGCTTTCCCTCGGTCGACAAGGCTACCAACCAGCCGAATGTCTTTGTCGATCCAAAATCGTCGGAAAGCGCCTGGCCTTATTATTCGGTCCAGGAGCGGGATGACCTCATCCAGCGGCGGGGCATCCAGGCGCTTTTGGACTACTGGGATCCGGCTTCTGGCAACAATACGATCTCCGCTGTTTACGGCGCTCCCATGCTGGATCTTGAGCGGAGCCATCTCTGGACCTGGGATGCACGGCCCTATCCGTCGTTCCCGTATTATTTGAACGTCTGGTCGGACGGGAACAACTGGCCCTATGGCCATTGGGTGCAAGGCAAGTTCGGTGTTGTTGAGCTCGCCGATCTCATCAAGCACATCTGCGCCCAGGTCGGGTTTACCGCGGTTGACGTCTCGCTATTGGAAGCAACAGTCACCGGCTGGCTGCGGCCGGATCTGGCTTCGCCCCGTGACCAGATCGAGGTGCTGGCTCAGCTTTACCGCTTTGACGCGGTGGAAAGCGAAGGCCTGATCAAGTTCATCCCCCGCGGCCTGGCACCGGAGGATGAGATTGAAGCGAAAGATCTGGCCGCGCCTGACCGCCAAAACGCCGACTGGTCGATCACACGGGCTCAGGAGACTGACCTGCCGGTGCGGGCCATGCTCGTTTATTGGGATGCAGAGGGTGACTACCGCCAGACGAGCTCTGCTGCCGGACGGTTGGTGGCGTCGTCTGATCGGGTGACAAGGCTGTCGGCTCCCGCTGTCATCGATCCAGGCATCGCCGGCGGCATGATCGAGGACTGGCTCTACGGCGAGTGGGCAGGCCGGGAACAGGCCGGATTTGCACTGCCGCCATCGCTTATCCGGTTTGATCCGGCAGATGTGGTGTCAGTCGAGATTGCTGCTAGGGCCCGCGACATGCGGCTCAGCCGGATCGTTGATGGTGGCGCAAGGCACTGCGAGGCGGTTTCGGTAGAAACTTCACGTTATCGCCCGACACGGACGGATCCGCCGCCGCCGCCCGCACCGCCGCCACCGATCCCGACCTACGGCGATGCAGTCCTGGAGGTCCTGGACTTACCCGTCATTGAAGAGACCCAGATTGAGCACCGGCCGTGGCTGGCAAGTTTTGCTGATCCCTGGGCCGGTGTCACGGTGCTGGAAGGAAGCCGAATTGTCGGACAGGTGGTTGCTCAGGCAACATTGGGTATCACATCAACAGATCTCTATTCCGGAACACCGTACCGCTTTGACCGGGCCAACTCTGTTACCGTCAAACTCTCCCATGGCACACTTGCGTCCGCATCGGAAGAGACACTCTTGGCAGGTCCGGAGAACGCGCTGGCGATCCGGAACGGCGATGGTGACTGGGAGATCCTGCAGTTTGCCGAAGCGGAACTGGTTGCGCCGCAGACCTGGCAACTCTCCACTCTGCTGCGCGGCCGGCGCGGCACGGAACATGCGATGCGGGATCCGGTGCCAGCCGGCAGCCGCGTGGTTCTACTGGACGAGGCCCTGACACAAGTCGATGTGCCGCTGTCAGATCGCGGCATACCCCGGATTTGGGACTTTGGCCCGTCTCCGCTGCAGTCGACCGATCCCACGTTCAAAAGCCGTTCAAACAGCTTTGAAGCGGTGGCATTAAAACCGTTTGCGCCAGTGCATCTGCGTGGGCAGCGCGATCTAACCGGCAACCTGACCATCAGCTGGATCCGGCGCACACGGCGCAATGGAACATGGGCAAACGGCTCTGATGTGCCGCTTCATGAAGACAGCGAACGTTATGACCTCGAGATCCTGTCTGGATCCACAGTTGTCCGGACCATCACCGGACTGGCAGCACCCAGCCACACCTATACGGCTGCTGATCAAGCAGCGAACTTTGGTAGTGTCCAGGCTTCGGTTCAGGTTCGTGTCACACAAATCTCCGGCACGGTCGGCCGGGGCATTCCCACGGAGAAAAACCTATGAGCACCACCGCACGCCTGAACCTACCATTCATTGCAGCCAGTCAGGCGCAGAAGGAGATCACCCACAATGAGGCGCTAACAGTCCTGGATGCCCTTTCCCATTTGGCGGCACTCGATCGGGATCTGACCGCACCGCCTGCAGTCAGCGACGGCGACAGTTATATTGTTGGAATTGGCGGTTCCGGGGACTGGACCGGCCAGGACGGCAAGATCGCCCACTACGCCGACGGCGCCTGGACATTCCTGGAGCCCTTTGTTGGGCTGATTGCGTTCATTGCCGATGAAGGAACATTGGCGGTCTATACCTCTTCCGGCTGGGCTGACTACGGCGCCCTTCTCTCGCAAGTGGCCACACTCTCACGAACCCCATCAGGTGCCGAAAGCCGGATGTGTACGGTGGAAGAAGAACTGACCGGCCTGAGTGGCGTGAGCGTTGACACCTCGATTGTCATTCCGAACCGGGCGGTCGTCTGGTGTGTGTCGACCCGGACAACAACGGCCATCACCGGGGCAACATCCTATGACTGCGGGATCTCTGGGGAGACCTCCAAGTTCGGCGGTTCGCTCGGGATTGCGGAAGGCTCCACCAATGCCGGGGTGATCGGGCCGCAGGCGTTTTATTCAGACACGAATGTCCGGCTGACTGCGAATGGAGGCAGCTTTACGGCTGGGGCTGTGAAAGTGGCGCTGCATTATCTGCTGCCGGTGGTGCCGTAGGGATGAGACTCCGAAGGATTGTGACGATTGGCCGCTAGCTAAGCCATTTAGCCGGACGGTTTTTGCTGAACACCCTAGAAAAGAAGTCCGGTTGTGAAAGCTGTTTTCACATGCAAGTATCTATCGACACGAGTTGAACAATTGAGACATGCAGAGCGTAGCGCACCATCTTCAAATGCACGCCCACAACAACAATGGGCCAGAGCGCGACGCTTTTGCACGATCCGCTTACAACAGGTATTACTATGCGTGTTTTTTGTCGCTTAGAACGGCCTTTTCTGAAATGAATTCCGACTGGGCTCAAACCGCACACAGGAGCTACCCGGAAATCTTAAGCGGCTCGATTCAACGGCGTCTAAAAAATGAACGCAGGCGGGCCGATAAAGCCGATGATGGACAACTAGTTTCATTAATTGATGGGGCCCTGCGCGCAATCCCAGAACTGTGTAAAATAATGACAGAGGCGAATGCAGCAAGAGTGACTGCCGATTATGAGCCATCAATCCAAGTTGTTTTCAATCAGTCTGACCGATTTTCGCTTAACGGAGTCGAAGTTAGTAGAGCCCACGAATGGCACAACAGAGTGACTACACTTATAGCAAGTCTGCTCGATGCTTGGCGGCAATTCAATGCCTAATATAAAAGAACTCGAAGATACGCTTTCTAGCAAAGGAATAGAACTGGCCGGCCCAATTGTCGTAAACAATACTGACTTAGATGAATACTTTGTATTCGTAAATTCGAAATTGGATAAATCACGAAAGCGGTCTCCCAGCTCACATACGTTAAACCAGATCTCTCAGATGTATAAGGATTCTGGTGCCACTGTTTCTTTTGTAATTGTTGAAGGTGACCGGGATAATATTGATAGCAGCTTGAAGACTATGCTTTTCGGGAGATTTCCTGAAATGGTTCGAAACTCATTTGCATCAATTTCAAATACAAAAGCAGATGTTTGGATTGAACCAAAGAGAAGTTTGACCGAAACTGAAATCAATTCAATTACAAAGTCGATTAACGAGTTTTTAGATTTCCTTAGAATCGAACTTAAGTCCGCAAACTTTACTCAGACAGAATATACGCCGACGCCCATAGCAATTTTGCGTACATTGAGACTAATAGCTCCATGTGAATTGCAAACACTTGTCGCTGCACTAGAGAGCAAACACTTCAATGTACCGAATTCGGTTTGGATGAACCACACACTGGACAAAATGCGCAAAGCTGGAACTGTGGTTCGACGAAAGGACGGCGAATACTTTCTGTCGCTTCGGGGCCTCCATATTCTCGGTAGCGACAAGCATAGACATAGCCCGGATGTTGCAAGGGCTCTTGCACAAACGAAGCAAGGAGAATAATTTTGACGTGTGAGGGCCTCAGGCGCGGGTGTGTATCATGCCCACTAGCCAAGACTATACATAGAAGGGTTCCGACCATGCTGTCGGCGCTCCTTCGAACCACCAACAACATGGTCGGACACTTATGAAAGCCAGCTTTGCTAAATGAGGCTCTCACACAAATATATTGAAAAAATTGCGCTTGTTGCTGGTAGCGCAGAAGATTTGATTACGGCCTTGGGAAATTCTTGCTCACCCGAAGAAAAGGCAGAGATCCAAAGGCTGGTAGATGCTGGTTTGCCCCCGGTTACGTCTAGCGATGCACTGTCAGTTATGACCGGATTTAACCCAGGATTTATTTGGTCGCTAGTTTCGCGTCCAGAAAAGCAATACCGTGTATTCAAAATACCCAAAGGCCGCGAAGAACGGCAAATCGAAGCCCCACGCGTAGCACTAAAACTTATCCAGAAATGGTTTTCGGTACACTTCGAGAATAAATGGGTCGCACATAGTTCCGTACATGGATTTGTTAGAGGACGGTCCCATATTTCGGCTGCAAAGTCCCATTTAGGCGCCGAGTGGGTGGCATCCGTCGATATTCGGAACTTTTTTCCATCTACAACAGCATCTGAAGTAGACAATGCCCTCCGTGACTTGGGGTATGGGGACGAAAGCATAAAGTTGTTGAAGCGCTTATGTTGCTTTGGAGGGAGGCTTTCTCAAGGCGCGCCAACTAGTCCTATACTATCCAACATAGCACTTCATCGTATCGATCTAGATGCTAGTAATGTCGCAATCGAATTAGGCGCTGTATATACGAGATATGCTGATGACATTGTTTTTTCTGGAAAAGGACTTCCACCGCCCGATGTCTTAGAAAAATTGGAAAAACTCTTCACTGGTACGTGTTGGCAGTTGTCCGAGCGAAAGAGGCATATTGCCCAACTACCTGGTCGCTTGAAAGTTCACGGTCTTCTTGTGCATGGCGATAAGGTACGACTCACGAAGGGATACCGCAACCGAGTTCGCGCATATAAGCATCTGGTGTCAAAGGGTCGGATCAATCTTGATGATCGCAACCGAATTGGTGGTCATATCAATTATGCAAAGCAGATAGACGAAGCGAGCGATTAGCTTCCTCTATCAGGATTTTTTCAAAACAACTGTTCACCTGTCTGCGGAAATATACTCGCACCGGATCGAAGCTGACCACGAAACAGGTTTGAACTAGATGCCAAATGAAGTTGCGCGATTTGCCAAACGAAGTTGCGCGCTACATCTGAAACAGGAAAGAGAGAACACCGAAACGGCAATAACGATCAGCCGAATTCTGCTTACACAGTGCTTACACAGCTCTGTTTTCAACAAGTTGAATATATGCTAAGTTATTGGAAAATATGGCGCACCGGGGAGGATTCGAACCCCCGACCCCCAGATTCGTAGTCTGGTGCTCTATCCAGCTGAGCTACCGGTGCATCAAGAACGGTCCGTTTAAGAGAACGATGTGTTCATCTTCGATGGCCGTTCGGTCTGCGAGGCGTTGGTCCGCCCCGGACAGGGCGCTTATCTACTGCGGACCGGCGGGGGATGCAAGCGCCTTTTTGAACTTTTTTTGAAAGTTCTTTGCTCAGCGGCCGCCAACCTCAGAATTCCGCAAGTTCTCTTAAATTATTTGTACACAGGCCAAGCTGTTACGCGCTCACAGCTCCCGGCCTGTACAGGTCGTTCATAAGACGTAACCGTTTGTCAGGAATTGCGGTCCGGCAACTCGATGCGGAAGCAGGTGCCCGGCTGGCTGCAATCCAATTGGATGGTGCCGCCGTGGGCTTTCAGAAGTTCTGCAACGATTGCCAGCCCAAGACCAATGCCACCGGTCTTGGCCCCGCTGTGAAACGCCTTGAACAGCCCCCTTTGCGTGTTTTCCGGGATCCCCGGGCCGGTATCAGACACCTCAATATGTACACAACTTCCGCGCCGTTCCGCTGACAGGCAAATCCGGCGCACCAAAGTGGTATCTTTCTCCGCTTCCAATGCTTGCAGAGCGTTGCGTGTCAGATTGAGCAAGACCCGGAAGATTTGCTCTGGATCTGCATCCACCTCCAAAGTCTCAGCAATCTTGTTTTCAAACTGAACGGTCTCGTGATCGGCCAGCCCCAAAACATCGGCAACATCATCGCCGACACGTTTTAGAGCAATCAACCGGCGCTGCGGCGCCCGCTCCTGCGCCTTGCCGTAGGCCATAACCGCCTGGGTGTAGCTGACAGCCCGGTCAAGCGTTGCCAGGATCTTCGGCGCCAGCCGGTTGACTGTCGGATCAGGCACATGTTCCAGGCGCTCCAAGAACAACTGCGCGGAGGCTAGAAGATTGCGCAGGTCATGGTTGATTTTCGACACGGCCAAACCAAGATCAGCCAAGCGCTGTTTTTGGTGAAGCGCACGCGACAGGGCTTCTTCCATCGCTGCCAGACGGATTTCTGCATCCCCCAATTCATCCCGGCGCGGCGAGACTGTGATGATGCGGGAGACGTCTTCGGGATTGTCGGCGAACTGCTCCATCGAGCGGGTCAGCCGCCGCAAGGGCCGGATAAATAGGGCCTGCAATGTGATATAGACAAGCGTTGCCGTGATGCCCGAAATCACCAGTGACAACGCCAAAATCCGGCCCGAAAAAGCCAGCATATCCTGCTGAAGCAGCGCGATGGGGAACACCACGTCCACCCGTTCCGTATGGCCCATCTGCCCAGCAGCCACCGCCCGCATAACGCCCTTCCCCCGGTAGGTAAGCACAGCGAAACTGTCCAGAACGGACGTCCAGGGCGTGACTTTTGCCATGTCGACAACAAAGTCGATTTGAGCCGGCACGTCGCTCATGGCAATCAACCGGCGCTGAGAACCTTGATCGAGCGCAATGGCAATTGCTCCCGTTGTCTTGAGCAGTTCTTCTTGCAGCCGCGGCGCAATAGTGTTCGTTTCCGCCAGCACTGACGCGGCCACACCAGCAGTGGTCAAGCGGTCCATCAGCCACGTGTTGCGGAAATTCGCGATCGACGGCACGTAAATGAAAACTTCGGCAACCATGACAAACAGGATCGTCAGAAGCAGAAGTTTTCCGGACAAGCCGCCAAACCGGTGCCGGCCAAACTGGTTGCCTGATTCCGGCCTCCCGCTGGCGCCTAAACCATTCTCGTTTGGAGCGACGGCTCCTTCCGGCATGCCCTCATGCTTCATGACAGCTCCGTCCCAACACCGCAGCCAGAACCGTATCAGCCCAATTCATCTTATCCAAACTTACGCAACAAACCGATTCCACGACGTAGCCAAGCATTTTTCGGCGCATCCGCATAGTATGAAATTGCAGCCCGGCGCACCAGTTCACCGAGCGTCGGATAAGGTGCAATAAACCCGGCAAGATCTTTCATGGTCATCTTTTTTGAAATCGCCAGAGACAGAAGATTGATGACTTCACCGGCTTGAGCTCCGACAATATCTGCTCCCAAAAGCCGTCCGCCCGGTCCGGCGATCAGCTTGAGTTTGCCGATGATTTCGCCTTCCGCTTGTGCGCGGTCATTTCCGGCATAGGCCGCGCTCAGGACCTTGACCTTTTTGCCATGCCGCGCTCTGGCTTCTGCCTCGGTCAGCCCAATGTGGCCCAATTCGGGTGAGGTATACGTCACCCAGGGCACGATATCTGTTTGCATTTTGACCGGCAGCCGGAACAGGATCGAACGAATAACAAGGCCCGCCTGATGACCTGCGACATGGGTAAATTGAAGCCCGCCCGCAACATCACCGATGGCATAGATCTTCTTGTTGGACGTGCGCAGGCCATGATCAACGGTGATGCCCTTGTGGGAGTAGGAGACATGGGCGGCCTCAAGACCCAGCCGCTCAACATTGGGCGCTCGTCCGGCTGCCACAAGCATATGGCTGACAGCTCTGGTGACTAGTTCGCCGTCCTCTGACCGGGCCGTTATAAGAACCCCGTCATCGAAGCCTTCGACCTTCTCAACCGCTGTTTTTTCAAAAATTTCGACACCTTCGCTTTTCAAAGTGTCCAGCACGACACCTGCCAGTTCTGGATCATCCTTGCCGAGTGCGGTTTGCGCTTCGAAAACGGTCACTTTTGAGCCTAAGCGCCGATGCGCCTGCGCCATTTCCAAACCGATAGGTCCACCACCAATGATCCCGAGATGTTCTGGCGTCTCACGCAAGGTGAACAGTGTTTCGTTGGTCAGATACGGCACCTGATCAAGGCCAGGAATTGGTGGAACAAGAGCCGTTGATCCAGTCGCGATCACAATTCGCCGGGCGCGGATCTCATGGTCCCCTGCCACCACCACATCAGGTGCAGTGAATTCGGCAGCCTCCCGAAGCACGGTAACGCCAAGCCCTTCAAAACGTTCTTGAGAATCATGTGGCTCAATCGCCGCGATGACTTTCTGCACATGATCATTGGCTTTGGCGAAATCCACATCCGGTTCTTCAAATGGAACACCAAACCTGGCCGCTTTTTGAACATTCTTGACAGCTTTGCCTGCCGCCAGGAGCGCTTTGGACGGGACACACCCGTAGTTCAGGCAGTCACCACCCATTTTTCCCTTTTCAATCAGGACAACCTCAACGCCAAATGCAGCAGCAGCGGCAGCGACAGATAGTCCACCTGATCCAGCACCAATGACACAAATATCCGGGGTCAGCAGCTTCGACATATAAAGGTCCAATTAATTGATGGATTTCCCGCGCGGTTAGGCACTTCAGCGGGTGCGGAGCCGTTTGAGCGCAACCGGTATCAAGCTGGCGATGCCAAGCGCAAAGAAGGCAACTATCAATTGCGGCGTGACCAGGGCGGAGACTTCGACCGCACAGGTGCCAGCGGCCGCACATCCGGGGTTGGCGGCTTCTTGTGCTTCGATCACGCTATCAAGACCGGATCCGATAAAGGCAAAGGCAAATGTTCCAGGAATAATACCAACAAAGGTTGCTAGAACATAAGACCCAAGCGGCATTTGAAACACTGCCGGAGCAATGTTGACCAGCCAAAACGGGAAGACCGGCGTGAGGCGCAAAAAGAGAAGATAATTGAAGGCATCGCGCCGGAACCCTTCGGTTAGCCGCGTGAGAAAGGGCCCTGCGCGCTGGGTCAGCATGTCTCCAAAGGAAGATTTTGCGATCAGAAAAACCACGGCAGCTCCGACTGTCGCCCCGAAAACTGTCGCAAAACCGCCGATGACCCACCCAAAGAGAAAACCGCCTGCAATCGTGAAAAGCGAAGCGCCCGGGAAAGATAACGCAACCGCTACAGAATAGAGCGCGACATAACCAACAACAGTCATCATCAGGTTGTCTGTCACGAGACTGGCCAAATGCTGGCGCTCCATGATCAATGCGGAGAGCGTCAGATGATTGTGAAGGCCTTGGGAGAACGCTAGGATCATCAGCGAAAGAAGCACTGCCAATGGGCTCCACTTGCGCAGCAGTGCGCCTGACGACTTTTCAGCTTCCGGCTTTTGAACCCCGTTGGGCTCATCAGTTCCGTTCATCGCCTCCGCCTCATTTCCCCGCATTGGCCACTCCATTATCCTTAATTCTGCCGCGTTCGGGCGGCAACAGTGCCGATGTCTTACGTCAGGTGTACCTTAAAGCTTGTAAAAAGAAGCTGATTTCACTGATAAGTGAGACAGCGCGGTCAAGCATTCACCTGTGCGTGATCAAAAACGGGTGCGAGAATCTCTGCGGCAAACGTTGACTTCAACCGGCATGACGCTTATAAGCGCGCTCGATCGGGACATGCATTCGGACCCATGGCTGTTTAAAGCTGCGCTGGCTGAGCGCTTCGGGTGCTTCCTCCAAAGAATTTAAAATGAACAAGGGCCGCGCTTAAGCCGCGCGGGGAAGAACAATGAAGCGTACGTATCAACCGAGCCGTCTTGTCCGCAAGCGCCGCCACGGCTTCCGCGCACGTATGGCCACCAAGAGTGGCCGTCAGGTGCTTGCTCGCCGTCGTGCCAAAGGCCGTAAGAGCCTCAGCGCCTAAGCGGCGTCTGCTTGCAGCGCACCAGCTAGACGGTGTCTGCCAACAGCCAAACCGCTGCTATGAACACACTCAAAAAGCGCTCCGAGTTCCTTGCGGTTGCCAAAGGTGGCCGTTTGGGTCGGCGCGCTTTTGTTGTTCAAGGTCTTCAACGGACCAGCGGCGCGTCTTCGCGGATCGGCTATACGGTCACCAAAAAAACCGGCAATTCAGTCGTGCGGAGCCGCATCAAACGGCGTCTGCGGGCGGCTGTGGCTGAGCTGACGCAGGCCGACATACCAAATAATGCCGATTTTGTGCTGGTTGCACGCGATGGCGCGCTAACTCAGCCCTTCCAAAATCTGGTCACAGACCTTAAGTCTGGGCTACACCAGGTGCTAGATCCGGCAACACCGCGCGGCCGCGGCAAACCGCGCAAGGGCAATAGGCCCAAACAAACACATCACCGCGCAGGTAACAGGGGTAAATCCAGTTGATTTCTGAAAACCGCAATACGATTCTCGCGATCGTTCTGTCCCTGGTCGTTTTGCTGGGCTGGCAATATTTTTATGCCGGACCACAACTGGAACGCCAACAGGCAGCTCTTCAGGCCCAACAGGAAGCGGAAGCAGCTCGCCAGGCTGAAAATGGCGGCGTCAATCCAGATGCTCCGAAACCATCCACCTCCGGCACGGCCGTAGCCCCCTCGACCGGTGGTGCACAAGCATTTGCCTCACGGGATCAGGCACTGGCGTCCTCAAAACGTGTAAAGATTAACACCCCGCGACTGGAAGGCTCTGTCAACCTGACCGGCGGCCGCCTCGATGATCTGCGCCTGAAGGACTATCACGAGACAGTCGATAAGAGCAGTCCAACGATTGTTCTGTTCTCACCGACAAACTCCCCTTCGGCCTATTTCGCAGAACACGGCTGGACTAAGGATGCCAACTCCAATGTCCAAGTTCCGGGACGGGATACCGTATGGACTATTGAGGGCTCTGCTGACCTGACGCCAACGACCCCGCTAACCTTGACGTGGGACAATGGCGAAGGGCTCATCTTCAAGCGTGTGTTCTCTGTCGACGAAAACTACATGTTCACGGTTGGGCAATCGGTTACCAACAATTCCGGAGACGCCGTTACGCTTTATCCGTATGGCCTCATCTCCCGGAACGGCATCCCGGAAATGAGCGGCATTTATATTCTTCACGAAGGTCTGCTTGGGGTCTTTGGCGAAGAAGGACTGGTTGAAGTCGACTATTCCGACCTGGAAGAGGACGGACCTGTCCGGCCGGCAGCCGTAGACCGCGGATGGCTCGGAATCACCGACAAGTATTGGGCGGCAACTCTCATCCCGACCCCGGGTCAGGAATTCCAGCCGGGCTTCAGCTACGCGGCCCAGAGCGGCAACTTCCAAGCCGATTATCTTGGAAATGCGATTACCGTTCCAGCAGGCGGCACGGGTGAAACCAGCTCTTATCTGTTTGCCGGCGCCAAAGAAACAGCTCTACTGGATGCCTATGAAGAAGCCCTCGGCATTGAACGGTTTGAGCTTTTGATCGACTGGGGTTGGTTCTACTTCCTGACCAAGCCAATGTTCTTCGCCATTGACTGGTTCTTCAATTTCTCTGGCAATTTCGGCGTTGCGATCCTTCTGGTCACCGTTCTGGTCAAACTCGTCTTCTTCCCGCTGGCAAACAAATCCTATGTCAGCATGAGCAAGATGAAACTGGTGCAGCCGCAGATGACTGAAATCCGCGAAAAATACGCGGACGACAAACAGAAGCAGCAGCAAGCTCTGATGGAGCTTTATAAGAAAGAGAAGATCAATCCATTGGCCGGCTGTCTGCCAATCCTGATCCAGATCCCGGTCTTCTTCTCCCTCTATAAGGTTCTGTTCGTCACGATCGAAATGCGCCACGCGCCTTTCTTCGGATGGATTCAGGATCTGTCTGCACCGGACCCGACCTCCCTCTTCAACCTGTTTGGTCTGATCCCCTGGGATCCGCCACAGTTGTTGATGCTTGGCGTCTGGCCGTTGATCATGGGCATCACAATGTTCATCCAGATGAAAATGAACCCGGCTCCGCCCGATCCGACTCAGCAGATGATCTTCACCTGGATGCCGATCGTCTTCACCTTCATGCTGGCGTCCTTCCCAGCTGGTCTCGTGATCTACTGGGCATGGAACAACACATTGTCAGTCGCTCAGCAGTACGTGATCATGCGCCGCCAAGGCGCCAAAGTGGAGCTTTGGGACAATTTAGGGGCCCTCTTCAAACGCAAGAAACCGGCCGCGACAGACAAAAAGAGCTGACATTCAGGTTTCTAGCTGATAACAGGCAAGGCCTCGCCACACGGCGGGGCCTTTTTCATGACCAAAGATATTTCAGGAGTGCCCGGACAATGATCCACTAAAGCAAAGACCGATATCCCAAGGCGATACCGCCGGCCGGTTGGTCGACTGCGCATGATTAGCGCGCTTTCTTGCCTTGTTTCTTTGCTTCTTGGAGGTCCTATGCACGGTCCAAACCCTGACGTCCGTCACCCGTTCAACGGTGAACCACACACTGTTTTTCTGAAAAATGTTGTCACCCGCCCGAACATCGAAGTGGGCGACTATTCCTATTACAACGATGAGCAACACGCAGCTGACTTCGAAAATCGAAACGTCCGCTATCATTTCGATTTTGTAGGCGACAAACTCAAGATTGGCCGTTTTTGTGCGCTTGCATCCGGAACCACGTTCATCATGAATGGTGCCAATCACGCCATGACCGGATTATCTACCTACCCCTTCAACATCTTTGGAAAAGGCTGGGAAGACGGGTTTGAGCCGGCAACGATTTTTGACCATCTGCGCGGTGACACGCTTGTCGAGAACGATGTCTGGTTTGGCACAAATTCCGTTGTCATGCCGGGCGTGACCATTTGCTCAGGCGCCATCATTGGCGCGCACGCAGTTGTTGCCTCAGATATCCCGCCCTTTGCGGTCGCGGTTGGAAATCCGTCACGTATTGTCCGCCTACGCTTTGATGAAAGGACCATAGAGCGCCTTTTAGAGATCGCGTGGTGGGATTGGCCTGCTGAAAAGATCTCCCGGCACCTCAGCGCGATTCGAAAAGCAGACTTGGCCGACCTGGAAAAGGCAGCCGCAGAACCGGACTGCGTTCTCGACGCAGCCGTCAAGGCGGGTTAGAAGGCTCTCCATGAGTGAAGATCAAACCTATTCTGAAGAAAGCCTGGAAGCTGGGCGGCTTATGTTCGCCCGGCAGTGGGATTTTCTCACCAGCGTCACCGACATGGCCAACCTTCCAGCGACCGCAGGCACCGAAATTGCCTTTGCCGGCCGCTCCAATGTTGGCAAGTCGAGCCTGATCAACGCGCTGACTGGACGCAAGGGATTGGCGCGAACGTCCTCCACACCAGGTCGGACGCAGATGCTGAACTTCTTTGTCGCGCCCGAAACACCTTTGACCATCGTCGATATGCCGGGTTACGGTTATGCGCAAGCGCCCAAAGACCTGGTCGACGCCTGGACCAAACTGGTGTTTTCCTATCTGCGCGGCCGGCCAAACCTGCGCCGGGTCATTCTTCTGATTGATAGCCGCCACGGTATCAAGAAGAACGATCTTGAGACGATGGATCTGCTCGACAAAGCAGCCGTTGTCTATCAGGTGGTCCTGACCAAGGCGGACAAGATCAAGCCTCCGGCCCTCGCCAGACTGATCGACGACACCAAATCCGCCCTGGCCAAACGCGTTGCCGCGCACCCGGAAATCATTGCGACGTCTTCCGAGAAGAACAAGGGCGTTGATGAACTGCGTGCCGAGCTCTGCGTGCTTGCGAACCAATAGCCGGCAGAGTGTCCCAGATTGTTTGGCAGCGCCAAACCGGCTATAGCATTGTCCCCTCGCGCCAAACGCTCCGAATTGATTGAGAATTCCTAGAAATGACAACAGTTGAGTCCGAAAGCCGCGCCCATATCATTGCTCATGCGCTTCCCTATATGCAGCGCTATGACGGCAAGACCGTCGTCGTGAAATATGGCGGCAATGCCATGGGAGATCCGGCCCTAGGCCAGGCTTTTGCCCGGGACATCACCTTGCTGCGCCAATCCGGCGTCAATCCGGTAGTTGTCCACGGCGGCGGTCCGCAAATCGGTAAAATGCTGGACCGGCTCAATATTGTCAGCGAGTTCAAAGGCGGCTTGCGCGTGACCGACAAGGCAACCGTCGAAGTGGTCGAGATGGTACTCGCCGGTTCCATCAACAAGGAAATCGTCCAGCTGATCGATGCGGAAGGTGGCCGGGCCGTTGGCCTGTGCGGCAAAGACGGCAACATGGTGACCGCACGAAAACTCAAACGGACCGTTGTTGATCCAGACAGCAAGATCGAGAGCGTCATAGACCTCGGTTTTGTCGGCGAGCCGGAAAAAGTCGACCCGACCGTCCTCAAACTAGTCTTGAAAGAAGACATCATTCCGGTGGTTGCGCCGGTGGCACCCGGCAGCGATGGTGAAACCTATAATATCAACGCAGATACGGCCGCAGGCGCCATCGCCGGTTCACTCAATGCCAAGCGCTTGCTGTTCCTGACGGATGTTCCTGGTGTTTTGGACAAGGATGGCAAGCTCATCAAATCGCTGACCGTGGCGAAGGCCCGTGACCTGATGGCCGACGGCACTATATCTGGTGGTATGATTCCAAAAGTCGAAACCTGTATCGATGCGCTGGAACGCGGTGTGGAAGGCGTTGTGATCCTCAACGGCAAAGTACCTCATGCGGTTCTGCTGGAGCTCTTCACCGATGGCGGCGCAGGGACGTTGATCCGCCCGTGACCGGAAAACGTATTTTGCCTAAAGAAGGCCGGCATGCCCACCGGCAAGACATGCGGGTTTTCCGCGGTGTCGAGGCGTGGGTGTTTGATCTGGACAACACGCTTTATCCGCATGAAGCCAGTTTGTTCCCGCAAATCAACGAACAGATTGCACGCTACGTGCAAAAGGTTCTCGATTTGGGCCGCGACGAAGCGATGGCCCACCAAAAGGCGCTTTATCACGAATACGGCACCACCTTGCGCGGGTTGATGACCACCCACAAGATCGATCCGGACGACTATCTCGCCTTCGTGCATGATATCGATTATTCGTCGCTTGCACCGGATCCGGATCTTGGCCATGCCATCGAGGCGCTGCCTGGAAAGAAGTTCATCTTTACCAACGGCGACCGGCCGCATGCTGAACGTACTGCTGCCGCGCTTGGGATCTCAGAACACTTTGAAGATATTTTCGATATTGTATCGGCGGACCTGATTCCCAAACCCAACAAAGAAACCTACGACATGTTTCTGGATCGGACGGGCATTGCGCCAGCCCGGGCAGCCATGTTTGAGGACCTGGCGAAAAACCTGAAAGTTCCACACCATCTGGGCATGCGCACGGCCTTGATTGTTCCAAAAGGGTCCAGAGAAGTCCTTCAGGACAACCTGGACCTAGAAGGTGATCCCTACCCGCACGTCGACTTTGTGACCGAGGATCTGACTGGTTTTTTGCGGGCGGTCAAAGGCTCTTTAACCTAAGACAGAACATCGCTGGCCTCCTGAGCACAGATCTTCTAGATTGAGCAAAACTCAATTTTGGATCTGGCTTCTCTATGGCGTCGTTACGCGCACTTAATGCTTTTGCTCTTCTGGCCCGTCATGGCCGGGCAGCACTTGCAGCCGAAAAACTCGGCGTTTCCCCCTCGGCCCTGTCGCATCTCATGCGCAAGCTGGAAAGCGAACTGGGGGCAACGCTCGTCAACCGGGACGGGCGTGGTTTGACCTTGACCGAAGAAGGTCAACGCCTGGCGCTCAGCCTTGGTGATGCCTTCGACCGGATTGAAGAAGCCGTCGACAGTTTTAAGCGGCGCGGGCGGACGGAACTGCGCATCAGCACCGTCTCCACCTTTGCCACGCGCTGGCTGATCCCCCGGTTGCCCCAATTTCAGGCGAGCCAGCCGGATGTCGAACTGCTGCTGTCAACCTCGACCCGCATGATCGATCTGGACCGCGAGAATTACGATTGCGCTATCCGTCTTGGCACCGGCAATTGGCCGAGCGTGGAAAGCCATCTTCTTTGGAAAGAACACCTTGCGGTCGCATTGGCCCCAGGATTGCTGGCAGGAAAGGACGAAAACGATCCGGCAATTTTGGCCGACTTACCCCTGCTCCACAGCGCGTCAAGACGCAGCGACTGGAGCCAATGGCTTGCCGCAGCAGGTCTTGAACATACTGACACAAGTTCTGGCACCGTACTCCAGAGCCGGGATCTGGCCATTCAGGCGGCAATTGCCGGTATGGGCGCAATTGTCATCGACCGCCGGTTTGTCTCCCAGGAACTTGATGCCGGACACCTGGTTTGCCCGGACTGGGCCATTCTGGAACTGGAAACGGGGTACTGGTTTGTCCGTTCCCCTGCCCGCACATTGACCAGGCCTGTCGCCGCTTTCCGCGATTGGTTACAGGATACTGCCTAATTGCTCGATGCACTTCCCCAAAATGCGTCATTCCTGGAAAAGGCGACACATTTGACGCCGGGCAAACCGGATGTAACGGTACTATCCAACGCTCTAAATTGTCTGGGAGACTGAAATGGGAACCGCAATCAAATATGCTTTCATTGCGGTACTGGCGGCACTTACTTTCTGCGTGCAGACGTCGCCCAGTTCGGCCAGCTCTCTGCTCTGGCAGGTCAAAAGCAACCACCCCAACATTCTTGAGATCGAGTTTTATTCCGACACCCGCCGCGGTCACAGTTGGCCGGGCAACAATGAGATTTATCTTCTGGACGACTACTCCACCAAAACCGTGAACATATCCTGCCACCACGGAGAGCTGATTTGTTACGGTGCTTGGGTCCGGAACAGGACTGACATCTATTGGGGTGTCGGCTTCAAATACAGTCAATCCTGCTCAGACTGTTGTTACACCTGCAACGGCGGCCACACCAAGCTGATCATCCTCAACCCTTAAACGCATCGGCCAGGGATCAGCCCCATAAGATGATCCCTAGAACGGCAACAACGATTAAAAAACAGCCCGCAATCTCAGACCGGGCAATCGTTTCTTTGAACACCAACCAGGACGCAAGAAAGGTGAACACCAGCTCGACCTGGGCCAGAGCCCGGACATAGGCAACATTTTGCAAGGTCATCGCAGTGAACCAACCGATAGACCCGGCCACACCGGTTGCGCCGGCCCAAACTGCGACACGCCACGCAGCCAGACTGGCCCGCAGTTGATCTGGTTCACGCAGCACCATCCAAACAACCATTACCCCAGTCTGAAACAGCGTCGCATAAGCAAGCGCAAAGCCTGCCTGCATCGGGATGCCTGTTCCCTCAAGTGATAAGGACGCCACGCGATAAGCTGCAGCCGAAGCCCCGAACATAGCGGCCGAACCAAGCCCAATCAGAGCAGGACGGCCGAACAAAGATTGCCGGACTACGGATGCTGACAAGGTAGTATGCGCCAACGAAATGACAATCACCCCCAAAATGCCGATTAGAATGCACAGCCCGACAACCAGGGAAACGCTTTCGCCCAGTAGCAGAAACCCGAACAAGGCTGCCTGGATGGGTTCGGTTTTGGAATAGGCGGTTCCCACTGCAAAATTTCTGAAAGAGAACAAGTATACGAGCAAGAAAGTCCCGAAAATCTGAGCCAAACCACCCAGCGCGCCAGCAATCAAAAACACTGAGTTGATTTCTGGGATGGGATATTCGAATGCCAGGTGCAAGACGGCCACATAGAGGCAAGCAAACGGAAATCCATAACCGAACCGGACAAAAGTCGCGCCCGTGCTGCCCAACTGGCCTTTCAGATGCTTCTGGACCGCAGATCGCAAATTCTGGCAAAAAGCGGCAAACAGTGTGATTGGGATCCAGAGTTCCATCGGAGTTCCATAGCTATTCTTGACTTCTTCTCACACTACCCATCTAACACTCATTATAAAATATCTTCTTTTTCCATTTATAGATGAGTCATTCTCAAGTTTACGCGATGCCAGAGCGCACATTTGGCCTGTCAGCAGATTGGCCAATGGCAGGGAATTGACGTTTGCTGGTCGGATCCGGTCGCTGCCGTGCTTGACACTTGCCGGTCCGGACGCTTAGTTCCGCGCAGATTTCCTTAAGTTCCGGAGACATGCTTCCAGATGACACACGACCTTGCTGCCCTTTCCAAGACCATTGACGCAGCGTTCGAAGACAGTGCTTCGATCGACACGACCACGACTGGTGAAGTGCGCGATGCTGTTGAGACCACGCTGAACCTTCTCGATCAGGGACACCTTAGGGTCGCGGAAAAGAAAGATGGCGATTGGGTCGTCAATCAGTGGGCCAAAAAGGCGGTCCTCTTGTCCTTCCGCCTCAATCCGATGGACGTGATCAAAGGCGGTCCGGGCGACGCAACTTGGTGGGACAAGGTTCCATCCAAGTTTGACGGCTGGCGCGGTGTTGATTTCGAAAAAGCCGGTTTTCGTGCAGTCCCCGGTTCAATTGTACGGAGCGGCTCATTCATCGGCAAAAATGTTGTTCTGATGCCATCGTTCGTCAATCTGGGCGCTTATGTCGACGAAGGCACAATGGTTGACGGCTGGGCAACCGTTGGCTCTTGCGCGCAAATCGGCAAAAATGTGCACCTGTCCGGTGGCGTCGGCATCGGCGGAGTTCTGGAGCCCCTACAGGCAGGGCCGACAATCATTGAAGACAACTGCTTTATCGGTGCACGATCCGAAGTTGTTGAAGGCTGCATCGTGCGCGAAGGTTCGGTCCTCGGGATGGGAGTCTACATCGGCAAGTCGACCAAGATCGTTAACAGGATGACCGGTGAAGTGACCTATGGCGAAGTTCCACCGTATTCAGTGGTTGTTGCCGGTTCCATGCCGAGCGCCAATGTTATGGGCAATGGCCAAGCTGCCCCGAACCTTTACTGCGCCGTCATCGTGAAAACCGTTGATGAAAAGACCCGGTCAAAAACCGCGATCAACGATCTTCTGCGCGACTAATCAAAGTCTCGCCACCGCAAAAGCAATTGAAACCCCGCCCCCGAGGCGGGTTTTCTTTTGACCGAAGTGGAATCAGACCGCCCAGAGGCGTCCGGCCAGCTCGCCGATAATCAGAGAAATTAGAATATCCAGGAATACAATCCCGATCGCCAGACTTGCAGAAGCTTGCAGCGCGATCCGGGCAATCAAAAACCGGTACCAAAGCACCACGATCAGACAGGTGAACGACAACAGCACCATGATGCCCGATGGGATAATGCCCATCAAATACAGAAGCCCGGTCGCAAGGTACGGCACGGACGCCAGAAGGCTGGTCCAGTTACGCACCACAATGAAAGGCACATATTGGCGCGAAATCCCGATCGGCCCTGCAAGCATCGCCAGTACCAATGGCAGCATCACCCAATCGATGCCAAGGCTCAGGAATTGGGCTAGCCAATAAGTGTTTTCTGGAAACACCTCAGAAAGAATAACGTTCTCGGAAATCAGCAGTTTCTTTTCAGCTAGCGCGCTCACCAGAAACACCGGAGCCAGCAAAAAGATGACCAAAAACGAACGCCAGAACCCTTGGGTCGATTGGTCGAAATAATTCATCCCTTGCGACTGGTTGCGCAAAAGAAGCCAGGATCCATCTAGTGCTGCGCGTATCTCACTGGTGCTGATCAAATTCAGTCCGCTCCCGCAAACTTATGAGAAATAACTGGTTAGAAACCGCCGATAGATTGCCGCCAGGCGGTCAAGATCGTCCACCGCGACACATTCATCAACCTTGTGCATCGTCTGTCCAACAAGGCCAAACTCGACGACAGGACAATAGTTCTTGATGAAACGGGCATCCGACGTACCGCCTCCGGTGGAGAGCTCCGGCGTCCGGCCGGTTTCTTCTCGGATCGCATCACTTAAGGCCGCGATCAGCGTCTCGTCCTTTGTCAGGAAAGACTCGCTCGCATCACGCTTGAACGTAAGATCCATTTGAAGACCGCCGAGGTCGACAGCTTCCAGTGTCTCGGTAATCTTGGCCTTCAGACTGTCCAGCGTCCAAGTGTCATTGTAGCGAATGTTGAAACGGCACTCTGCGCGGGCAGGGATAACGTTGAAGGCCGGATTGCCGACATCAACTGTAACGATCTCTAGGTTGGACGGCTGGAAACGCTCATTGCCGTCATCCAGTTTTAATCCGTTCAGAGCCGTCATCAAGCGGGTTAAGCCCGGGATCGGATTGTCTGCCAGATGCGGATAGGCAGCGTGCCCCTGGACGCCGGTTACCGTCACGATCCCCGAGAGCGAGCCGCGGCGGCCGACTTTAATGGCATCACCAAGAATGTTTGGATTGGTTGGCTCGCCGACAATGCAAGCGTCAAACTTATGTCCCTGCGCTTCGGCCCATTCAAGCAGCTTAACTGTACCATTGACCGCCGGTCCTTCTTCATCGCCGGTGATCAGGAAGGATATGGTTCCGCCAAAACCTGGTCCTTGCGCTTTTACGAAGTCCAGAGCGGCTGCCGCAAAAGACGCTATACCGCCTTTCATATCGACTGCACCGCGGCCGAATAGCACCCCCTCCTCTATCGCACCTTCAAAGGGACCGTGTCGCCAATCGGCGTCCGCGCCAGCGGGGACAACATCGGTATGGCCTGCAAAAACAAAATGCGGCGCACCGGATCCAATGGACGCAAACAGGTTTTCAACGTCCGGCGTATCCTCATCCCGGAATGTCACCCGGTCTACCCGAAATCCGGCATTCTTCAAAAGGCTTTCAAGCTCTGTCAAAGCGCCGCCTTCCAAAGGTGTGACAGACGGGCACCGGATCAAATCACGGGCGATGGCAGAGGCAGGAGACAAGGACATAAGAGGGGGACTTCGTTCGACTTGGGATTGCGTTTCAGGAAGGTCAGCTTTTGCGCCAGTAGCTGTTTGGCAATGGACCGTGCCGATTGGGTTCAGCTTGGCTGGGCACAAAGCCGACGATGAGGACCATGAGGATATTCAACCCGGGGACAAAAATCAGCAAGGCAAAAAAGCCGCTGAAACCCATATCCTGAAGACGCTTAATCACCAGCGCCAATTCAAACCACTGCAAAATGAAGAACAGGAACGGGAAAAGAGGGTTGGATTCCATAAACTGCGAAATTGCGATGGTTTCATCGACAAATTCGATTTCTGCCGATCCCCACCACATGTTCACGGAGATTGCAATTACGGTCCAGACAAGAGCAAAACAAAGCCAATAGGGTTCACGCCCCATTCGCCCGATCGGACTGAGCAGGGCCCAAATTGGACCGGGGGCAATGTTGGCGCCGCGAGCGTTGGTCATAGGTTCCACTTGTAAATGAAAGTTCTGAAAAGGAGTTAGTCGCTTAAGAGATTGGGATCAAGCGCTGTTCACCAGGAAAACGCACGCCGGTACGCCCTCTGGCTTTTCTGACAATATCGCGCCATTAATACCCCAACGTAATTTTATTGCTGATTTCGCGGTTCGTGCAAATCACGCCAACATTTTCTGGAATCGAATTCTGAGAGGGCATCCATGATCCGTGCTTCAAGTAATAGAGACCTCATCTGTGTGCTTCTCTCGACTTTCCTTCTGCTCTTCCCATTGATATCCGCCACGCAAGCCCAGGAAACCGCTTCTGCTCTCCCTCCGGCACTCCAACAAGAAGCGATGGAAAAACTTGCTTCCGACCTTGATCCTCAACAGGTCGGCGCCTTGGCTGATTTGGTGACGCTGCTACAACAAGGGGCGGATGCCAAAAAGACTGCTGGAGCACTTTCCGGCGGAGGACCCGATCTGTTGGAGCGCTTGCAATCCGGCCTGAATGCTTTCGGTGCTATGGTTGTCAGCAATTTTCAAAGTCTACCTGCCCTTGCAACAGGGATCATTGGTGGCATCGGCGCCTTGTTTGCTGGGGATATTGCAGGACCGGTCCACATACTTTTTGGCGCAATTGGCCTGCTGCTCGTTGCCGGGTTTGGCGCAGAATTCCTTTTCAACCGTATTGTGGCCTCGCGAAGAGAGACAATTCAATCGTTAAAACCAACGTCTCTTTATGAAACTGTCAAAATCGTTTCGAGCCGGGCAGGCCTCGATCTTGGCGGCCTCATCATCTTTGCCCTTATCGTTCTCATCGTTGCGAGAGTAGCCGTCTTCGACCCGGTCATGCGGTCTTATGCCCTTCAAGCCGTTTTCTGGATCGTACTGCTGCCGCGTGCTGTCGCAGCCCTGTTGCGCTTTGCGCTTGCCCCGCATCGAAGTGAACTTCGGCTGGTGACCGCCAATGATGCGACGGCCAAATCTCTCTACCGCAGTTTTACAACTCTTTTCGCCTTTGTTGGCGTTGCCTTTTTCCTACGCAATGTGATGCAAGGAGCTGGCGCTGATGTCGGAGAGACCTACCGCTTTTTTGTCGGTTTTGGCGTCAATGCCTGGATTATCGCAATCATTTGGCAAGCCCGGCATGGATTAACCAGCATCATTCTGGGCGATGATGATGATCCGACCAGCGGGCTGGAACGCATGGCACAGTTCTGGCCCTACTTTTCCATGGCCTTCATTGCCTTCAACTGGCTTTTGATTCAGGTGACCTCCAGCATTGGTATCGATTCACTGACGGCTGGCCGCTCGCTTGCGGTCATCGCTTTGGTGGTCTTTGCGCCGTTTCTCGACACCATGGTGCGCGGGATCGTGTCGCACATTGTTCCGCCAATGCAAGGCGAAGGCCCCGTCGCGGAAGCAGCCCATTTGCAGACCCGATATAGCTATGTGCGGATTGCCCGTGTGGCATTGCTCGCATTTCTCATCCTTACCGTAGGCCGCATCTACGGGCTGAACCTGTTGGCCCTTGGAGGTGACGGGGGATCCGGTGTTGCCCGCAACAGCGTCATATTTCTTCTCATCCTCGCAGCTGGATATCTGGCCTGGGAAATTACAAACCTTTGGGTTAGTCAGCAGCTGGCGAAAGATTCGCCTCCACAGGAAACACAGGACGAAGAATCGGAAATGGGCGGAGCCGGCAAATCCCGCTTGGCGACGATTCTGCCTCTAGTCCGGATCGTTCTACAGGTCACCATAGTTACCCTCACCGTGCTGCTAGGCTTGAGCCAACTTGGGGTCAACATCACCCCGCTGATTGCCGGCGCCAGCATTGTAGGCTTGGCAATTGGCTTTGGTGCGCAAACGCTTGTGAGCGATGTCGTCGCTGGCATTTTCTTCCTGATGGACGATGCCTTCCGCATGGGCGAATTCATCAACACTGGCGGTGCTCAAGGCACGATTGAAAAAATCTCGATCCGGTCGATGCAGCTGCGCGGCACCAAAGGTGCCGTCCATGTCGTGCCTTATGGTCAGATTTCCAATCTCACCAACCTGTCGCGCGACTGGGTGATCATGAAGCTGAAGTTCACCATCCCCTTCGACACTGATCAGGAGAAGGTCCGAAAGATCTTCAAGAAAATCGGCCAGGAGATCATGGAGATGGACGAATATAAGGACGACCTTCTCGCCCCGTTCAAAGGCCAGGGTGTTGCCGATGTCGACGATGTTGGCATCGTGGTCCGCGGAAAGTTTACCACAAAACCAGGCAAGCAGTTTGGTGTCCGTAGAGAGATCTACAAACGGGTCCAAAAGGCGTTTGAAGAAAACGGCATTCAATTTGCGCGGAAAGAAGTCCGTGTCCAGCTTCCGGAGACTGCCAAATTGGACGAGCCACAGAAGGAGGCAATTGCAGCGGCCGCTGCTGAGGCTGCTACTCCGAAACCGGCTGTTTGACTGTTTTGAAAAAATACGCCCTTCTGCGCATTGGCGGCAGCACACCTGCAGGCTTATCATCTCCGCACAAGAGGAAATGAATTAAGCTTTTGGGAGGAAGCGGCCATATGAATGATCAGGAGACGCTGAATGCGGGTGTGCGGCCGATGCCGCAGATCAACAAGATTACCGTAAATGACGTCATTGATGCCCTTGCCGCCGGATTAAACGATTTTCGGGCAGCTCCGGTCTACGGTTTGGCTATCGGAGCCTTTTTTGCTGTCGGCGGCCTGTTCGTTATTCTCAGTGCTGCCGCACTTAATTTGAGCTACTTGTCATACCCAGCCGCAGCTGGTTTCGTTTTGATCGGCCCATTTGCCGCAGTCGGCCTTTATGAAGTCAGCCGGCGCCTGAAGACCGGTGAAGAGCTGTCCTGGTCGAAAGTTCTCGGCGCCATGTGGGCGCAAAAGGGCCGTGAACTCTCCTGGATGGCCTTCGTTGTCCTGTTCATCCAGATCATGTGGATGTATCAGGTCCGTTTGCTTTTGGCGCTGTTCTTGGGCTTCCGCTCATTTGCCTCGTTCGAGGAATTTCTGAACGCCGTTATTGGCAGCCCCGAAGGCTTGATGTTTCTCGCAGTTGGTCACGTCGTCGGTGCGGTCTTATCGCTGATCTTGTTCTCTCTGACGGTCATTTCCTTTCCAATGCTTTTGGAAGAAGACCGGGATTTCATCACAGCGATGATTTCCAGCGTCCGGGCCGTTGCGACATCCCCAGTACCAATGATCGGCTGGGCATTTGTGGTCACTGCTGTTTTGATTGTTTCAATGGCGCCCGCCTTTATCGGGCTGATCATCACATTGCCAATCCTCGGGCATACGACTTGGCATCTCTACAAGAAATGCGTGACAATTCCTGAAGAACCCGGCAGCGCTTAAGCGCTGCTGCTTCCGGCTGTTTCTTTATCAGCCGCAGCCTCCATTGCGGCCTTGCGCACCTGCCACTCGGCAAGTGCTTCAATATCCACCTGGGCCGGCCGGTAATCGACGCGGGTGAGATAAAGGCCATCGGCGGGGGCAACCGGGCCACACGCCTTGCGGTCCTTCGCTTGCAAGGCCTTTGTGATGTCCCCTGGTCCCCATCGGCCTTCGCCGATCAGTCGCAACGTCCCGACCATGGACCGGACCTGATTGTGCAGAAAGGACCGGCTGGAACACTCGGCAATGACGAATTCCCCATCCCGATAAACCGAAAAGTGCTCCAGTGTTTTTTCCGGGCTTTTCGCCTGGCAGCGGGAATGCCGGAAGGTGGTGAAGTCGTGATGGCCGACGAACTCCTGAGCAGCCGCATGCATCGCATCAGCATCCAGCTCGTGTTTGACATGCCAAGCAAGTCCCAGCTGATGGGTCAGCGGTGGTAAGCGATTGTGAATACGGTACCGGTACGCCCGACGGATCGCGGAAAAACGGGCATCGAACCCTTCATGCATTTCCTCGCAATCCAGAATGACAACCGGATCTGGCTGGCAATGAAAATTCATCGCCCCCATGATGGTTTTAACTGGCCAAGTCTTTGACAGATCAGCATGGCACACTTGGCCTGTTGCATGTACGCCGGTGTCCGTCCGCCCTGCCCCGCCAATCGTGACATCTTCTCCTGAAAAGGCTTTGATCGCTCCCTCAATCACCGCCTGAACAGAAGGGGCATTTGCCTGGCGCTGCCAGCCGGAAAAGGGCCGGCCATCATATTCCACCGTCAGTTTGTATCGCGGCATGTTCTTGTCTTATTCGAATTCTTCAAACGGCGTGGCAAACGCCACCTCGATCGGCAGATTTTTGGTTCCAGCTTCGGTCAACGCCAGCGCCATAAATGCACCACCGGCATAGGGACCGTGGATCTTCTTTGCCAATTCGGGATCAAAACCGAACCGCGGAAAATATGCCGGAGGTCCGAGAACCAGAACGAGGTCTTCCTCCAGTTCTGAAAGGCTTTTCAAGGAAGACCGGATTAGGCGATCTCCAACACCTTGGCGCTGGACATTTGGCAAGACAGAAACCGGAGAAAGGCATGCGACTTGAATTGCTTGACCCGGCCCAATTGCGGCATTGGTGACCCGGCTGTAGGCAACGTGACCGACAATCGCGCCGTTCTCATCAACAGCCACCTGTTCCAGGACCAAAGCGCCGCAATGGCGCAGCTTGTGGACCAGCCTTGCTTCCATGTCAGATGGATAGACTGCCAGCAGCAATTCGCGCACGATTGCTTCATCCGCGGGCTCCAGATCCCGTACGACCAAGTCAGATCCTGTCATCAGTTCGCTCATGATACGCTCCTGGCGCATGTTAACTGACGGACGCGCCAACAGTAAGGGCAGCTCCGCGCAGGAAATCGGCTCCACTCATCGGCTTTTTGCCGGCACGTTGGACCTGTTCCAACCGCACAGCACCCGAACCGCATGCAATGACCGGGGCATCGTCTACAGCCAGAACGGTTCCGGCAGCACCATTTCCGTCTGCAAGACTGCTGCGTAGGATTTTGACCCGCTCAGTCTTTCCGCCCAGCGACATCTCGCACCAAGCACCAGGAAACGGCGACAGGCCGCGAATATGATTGTGCACGTCTTCTGAAGACAATGACCAGTCGATTTGCGTTTCTTGTTTGGAAAGTTTGGCCGCGTAGGTCACACCGTCTTCAGCTTGCACCTGTTCGCCCAGCGCACCACGGGACAAAGCAGCCAGGGCACGCACCATCAAGTCTCCACCGAGGCTTGACAGCTGGTCGTGCAGTTCGCCCGCGGTCATGTTCGGGCCAATCGCAACTGTTTCCGACATGCAGACGGGACCAGTGTCGAGCCCCTCTTCCATATGCATGATTTGAACCGCGGTTTCCGTATCGCCTGCCATAATGGCCCGATTGATCGGTGCAGCTCCCCGCCAGCGCGGCAAGATCGAGGCATGCAGGTTCAGGCAGCCCTGTTCTGGCGCATCCAGAATCGCCTTCGGCAGCAAAAGGCCATAGGCGACCACAACGGCAACATCCGCATTCAGCTCGTCAAATTGCGCTTGCTCTTCCGGATCTTTCAAGCTGGTGGGCGTAAAGACTGGGATCCCGAAGGATTCAGCGGCCTCATGCACCGGGGACTTTTTCAGGTCCATTCCACGGCCGGCCGGACGTGGCGGCTGGGAATAGCAGGCAACAACATCATGGCCCTGGCCAACGATTTCCATCAGGGTCGGCACGGAAAAATCAGGCGTGCCCATAAAAACAACACGGAGGGACATAGGCTTCCTAGGCGAAGTGTGAGGGTCTACGTGCCTTATGGCGCGATTAGGCCAGTCCAGGCAACAGGGCTTTGAGGCTACCGACTATCATTTCCATCGCAATTGCCGCCAAAATCATGCCCATGAGCCGGCTCATCACGCTTGTCGCGGTCTGACCCAGAAAACGAGACAGCAGCGGTGCAGCGAAAAAAGTCGCGATCAGTACCCCAATCGCTGCCGCGATCGCGGCCACATAAGCGATCTCACTGGAAATCCCAGTCACCTCACCCCGATAGATGATCATCGTCGAAATCGACCCAGGGCCGAGCAGAATTGGAACTGTTAGCGGATAGATCGCCGGATTATCCTGTGCCGCGTGGTGTTCTTTTTCCTGTTCGGTTCCATGATGCGCTTTGCTTTGCTCACCGGAAATCAGGTTCAAGGCGATCAGAAGGATCAGAAAACCGCCTGCAAGCCGGAATGCATCCAGGCTGATGCCGAACATGTTCAGGAGCGCATTTCCGGTCACTGCAATAACCGCGGCGCCAACCGACAGGCTGATCAGAAGAGTAAAGGCTGTCTTGCGTTCAAAAGCCGGTCCGCGGTCGGCCGTCAGCGACAAAAACACTGGCAAGTTCGCGATCGGGTTCATAATCGCGAACAGCGCGGCAAAAAGCTTCAAGAACAATGCTTGATCCATAATGTCCGTCTTTCCATCAGCCGGACACAGGTCTTATAACTTACCAGCCAGCTTTGCCTGTTTGGTGAATTTCTTGACAACGCGGTCGCGCTTCAATTTTGACAGATAGTCAATGAACAGCTTGCCATTGAGATGGTCAAGCTCATGCTGAATGCAGGTCGCCAGCAAACCATCCGCCTTAATTTCCTGTTCCGCGCCCTCGCGGTTGAGAAACTTGACCGCCACTTCCGCTGGGCGTTCCACATCCTCATAGTAGTCAGGGATGGACAAACAGCCTTCCTGATAGACGGACAGGTCTTCACTCGACCAGACGATTTCCGGATTGATGAACACCATCGGTTCTTTGGGTGCATCTTCCTTGGCAACATCCAAAACGAAAATGCGCTTCAATATGCCGACCTGGCTGGCAGCAAGGCCAATGCCCGGGGCGTCATACATGGTTTCCAGCATGTCATCGGCCAGGGCAACAGTTTCTGCATCCACCGTTTCAATCGGTGCGCACACTTCACGGAGAACCGGATCCGGAATCGTAATAATCGAACGTTTTGTCATGGGCCTGACATAGGCAATCCCAGCTTTCCGGTCAACGCGCAATTCCGACAAGTTCGGACCGAATCTTAGGCGGGGAAAGCAGCTTCTCCGCTGTTCTTTGCACCGAATCGTTCTATGTTTGTTTCATGAATGAGATCCTGTTTGTGTTTAGTGGCCGGCCCGTCACGATTTTGGAAACCGCTGTTGCTGGCGGGCTGCTTTTGCTTGCACTTATTGTCTGGCTGGTGATGAAGACCATGCGGGAAATTCGCTGGCGGGCTGAAGCTGATTCTGCGGCTACCGAACGCATACACGAACTGGAAAGCCATCTCTCTCAGTTGCTGAAATCCCAAGGCGAAATGACCGGCCGGATGCAGACCATGGCAGAGGTGTTTGGGTCTCGGCAGTCGGACATGATGCGGGCGGTCAACGAGCGGCTCGACGGGATGGGCCACAAACTCGGCCTGTCTATGGCTGACACCAGCAAACGCACCCAAGACGGCCTCCGGCATCTACACGAACGGCTCGCCGTCATCGACCGGGCCCAAGCCACGATAACAGATCTTTCCGGGCAAGTGGGTCAGTTACAGGCGATCCTGTCGAACAAACAGACCCGTGGGGCTTTCGGTCAGGGCCGCATGGAAGCGATCATTCAGGATCAGCTCGCACCAAGCGGCTATTCTTTCCAAGCGACGCTGTCGAACAACAGCCGGCCGGATTGCTTGATCCATATGCCCAACGGTGCGCCGCCTTTGGCGATCGATGCGAAGTTTCCGCTTGAAGCGTTCAATCTCTTAAAGAAGGCGGAAACAGACGAGCAGCTCAAATATGCTCAAGCCCAGTTCCGCAAGGACTTTACCAAACACATACAGGACATCGGCGACAAATATCTGCTTCCTGGCGAGACCCAGGACACGGCCTTTCTATTCGTGCCATCAGAAAGCGTATTTGCCGAGCTGAATGAGCGTTTTGAAGATCTGATCCAGAAAGCACACCGGGCGCGCGTCGTGATCGTGTCGCCGTCCTTGCTGATGCTTTCTATTCAGGTGATCCAGGCGGTCTTGCGGGATGCCAAGATGCGGGAACAGGCGCATCTTATTCAGGCCGAAGTCGGCCACCTGATTGCCGATGTCAGCCGTCTCAATGACCGCGTCGGAAAGCTGCAGTCCCACTTTGCGCAGGCCAACAAGGATATCGATCAGATCCTGATTTCTTCGGAAAAGATCGGCAAACGCAGCCGCAAAATCGAGGATCTGGAATTGGGCGAAGTGACGTCCGGGGGAGAGACTCAACAAAGCGATGCGCCGCAACTGGCTTTAACGCCTGACCGTTAATCGGTGTTTGGAAAGATCAGGCTAGACGGCGGGCTTTGGTAATAGCGCCCCATTCAGTTGCCGCTATCCGGGCAACGGCTTCATCCAATGCTTCATAGGCCACAGTCATGGTGTGGCCGTTGGCGTGAAGCAGCTGGTTCGGTCCACTGATGATCCCGACGTGTCCTTTCCAGAACAGAAGATCGCCACGGCGCAGCTTGGATAAATCGCTGAAGGAAATTTGGTCTCCGGCCTCAGCTTCCAACATGTCGCTGTCCCGCGGTAAAGAAATCCCGCCGGTCTGCGCTGCCAGTTGAACCAGCGCCGAGCAGTCCAGTCCAAGACTGCTGCGTCCACCCCATAGATAAGGCGTTCCTAAAAACTCCTCAGCAGTCGCAACCCAATTGGTTTCCATGTGATCCAGGGGCACCAGATGTTTTGCCACAACAGCCGAGCCGTCACTCAACAAAGCATATCGGCATCCCCGTGTTTCAGCTTCACCCGTGACTGAAACAGCCGCTCCCATGGACAGGAGGTCCAAGGGCGGCATCTTGAGTTCGGCTGCCGGATAGCGGTAAGTGCGTAAAGCTCTGACGCGATGCGTCGGTGTCTGCCGTTTTTCAATGGCATCTGAGGAAAACCATCCGACATATCCGTCTGTTGCTAATTGCCCCCAGGCCCAGCCTTCCGGGGTTTGCTCATAGACCGTGATCTCTTCTCCAAACAGGGCTTCGGTATCAATCGAGAGATCCGGTCGGGGTTGCGGCCGCAACGCCATCCGGTCAACACAAACTTGAAATACCAGCCCATCCACAAACCTGTCAGCGGATACCTGACCTTCATAGGACCTGGCAGCAAGGTCTTCTCGAACAGGGTGGCGGCGGCGGTCAAAGGTTTTCTGCATAAGAAACAATCTAACTGATGGACTGAAGGAGACAAACAGAGCTCAACCGCTAACGCGGCAGTTCAGCTGCCTTTTCCGCAATAAGATCTCCGAGCTGCTCCAAATAGAGCGCCCCTTCGACTGTGCGGGTGATAATCACGTTGCGTTTGTCGGCATCATCGCGTTTGCGCGATAACAAACGCATGCTGCCCAGCGTATCGAGCGCCCGGGTGATCGCCGGTTTGGTGACATTCAGTTTGGAAGCGAGCCCGCGAACAGTATGGGGCGGTGGCTCGAGATAAACAGTCAATAGGATCGTCAATTGGCGCGCGGACAGATCCTGTTCGCTGCCCCGTACCAGCGTCAAATTGACTTCGTGCATGAGCCTAAGCGCCTGTGCGGCGCGCATTTCTATGGCCATGAATGACGTGTTCCCTACCCCAATCATGACCATTGAAACATAAAAACGTTTCGGGGCCGTTATTGTCCGTTCGAATATCGCTCACTGATGAGATCAAACAAAGCCCGGATGCCCTGCGCTTCACCCCCCATTGGCTTTCCGGGTTTTTCGGCCGGCGTCCAACCGAAAATATCGAAGTGCACCCAGCTGTGAGCCTTCTCAACAAAGCGGGACAAGAAGAGCGCCGCGGTGATGGATCCGGCGAATCCGGTTCCAGAGGTGTTGATGTGATTGATATCGGCGACCTTGCTGTCGAGATATTTCATATACGGCTGCCAAAGCGGCATCCGCCACAAAGGATCGGTGGCCGCTTCGGACATCACAGCAATATCTTCGGCAAGCGCATCGTCATCGGTGTAGAACGGCGGCAGGTCCGGGCCAAGCGCCACGCGGGCAGCGCCGGTCAAGGTCGCCATATCGATCAGAAGGTCCGGACTTTCCTCATCAGCCAGCGCCAATGCATCGGCCAAGACAAGGCGCCCTTCGGCATCTGTATTGCCGATTTCAACGGTCATACCCTTGCGGCTCGGCAAGATATCACCAGGACGGAAAGCATTCCCCGAAATTGCGTTTTCGACACACGGCACAATGACCCTCAATCTGACCGGCAATTCGGCGGCCATGATCATCGACGCCAGGCCAAGGACATTGGCCGCCCCACCCATGTCTTTTTTCATCAAGGTCATCGATCCGCCCGGTTTGACGTTCAGGCCACCGGTGTCAAAAATCACGCCCTTGCCTACCAGAGTGATCTTTGGATGGTTCTCGTTGCCCCACGCATAATCTGCCAATCGCGGTTCACGGGAGCTCGCCCGTCCGACCGCATGCACCATCGGAAACTCTTCTGTCAGCAAATCCTCGCCAACAACACAGCGTCCCGCTCCCCCATGTGCGGCAAACAATGTATCGATTGATTGTGCCAATTCTTCCGGACCAAGGTCGTTGGCCGGTGTGTTGATCAAGTCTCTTGCGAGTTGGACTCCGTCCAGAATCGCGCCGATTCGATCAAGATCGATGCTATCGGGAACCGCCAGGCGCACCGGCTTCTCAGATGCTTTCCGATAGCGGTCAAACTTGTAACCTGATAGCGCAAATCCGAGAGCCGCTTCTTCGGGTTGAGGAAAACCCTCTGCCAAATGATAGTCTCCTGCGGGCAGAGCCTTTGCTAGGCTGCCGAGGGCAAACGCATGAGCGGGGCCATCTTCTTCGACTCCGAACAACACGGCCGCGAGCTGACCACTCAAGCCCGGCACAAGCTGGAACGACGAAGATTTTGCCGAAAAGTTGTTCGCCAGGCACCACTCTTTTGCAGGCTCACCCAAACCGGTCAAAACCTCCTGCAAACTCCCTTCGCTGACAGCCAGCACGGGTATGGAAGATTGGACATCACTTTGACGAACAAGTGTATTGCGCACGGGTTTCCTCCAACTGAAGACCGGATCGTTTGTCCAAGACGTAATCTCCGGAACCGTCAGAAGCAAGCGCTCCGGTTCGTCACGGACATTGCAAACTGCGACCCGCTTAACCAACCATTAGGGTTAATTATCTATGTCTATAGGGAACTTACATGGTGCGGACAGCAAGGATTTGAGAAATGCAAGCGCCCTACACCCGTTCAACAGCAAAACGTTTTGGTCTCGCAAAGACGTTGATGGCAATGACTGCTCTTGTCCTGGTTGCGGGGTGCGCCTCTAACAAGTCCAACACCGGATCCCACTCCCCGGCGTCCGGCGGCTATTATTCCGCGCCAGGATCGGCCCAAGCGCGTGCCGCTGTCTCCAAATGGGCTCAAGCCTATGAAAAGGATAGAAAGAACCGGGCAGCAATTCTTGGCTACTCGGACGCTCTCAGCCAAAACGGCCAGACACCCCAAGCAATGGCTGTTCTGCGCGGCGGAGTAATTTCCTATCCGAAAGACCGCGAGATCGCATCAGCCTACGGCAAAGTTTTGGCCATGAATGGCCGGTTTGATGAAGCCATGAACGTTCTGAAACGCGCCCAGCAACCGGATACACCAGACTGGAAACTGATGTCAGCGCAAGCGGCAATCTATGACCAGATGGGTCAGCATAAAAAAGCACGCAGCCTTTACAAGCAGGCTCTGAAAATTGCACCGGACGATCCGAGCCTTCTGAACAATCTTGGCCTTTCCTATCTCCTGTCGAACGAACTTCCGGATGCGGAATATACACTCCGGAAAGCGGCAGCCCTGCCGGGATCAGACAGCCGGGTCCGGCAGAACCTGGCGTTGGTGCTGGGCATTCAAGGCAAATACGACGAAGCCATCCAGGTCGCTCAGGCTGAACTGGATCCCCGTCAAGCCGAAGCCAATATCGCCTACCTTCAATCCATGATGAAAAAACGTCAGGGCTGAACCTGGCTGGAATGGCAGTTTAGATCGCTGCCCAGGCGTCAGCGCGTTTTTGCGTTATTGCGTTTTATAACTCCAGCAGGCAGATCGGCGCAGCAGAATGCGCCATCTCCCGTCCCCTTTTTCCTTAAACTCCCGAAAATCTCGGAATGATCGTAAAAGCGTTTGCTCCTATTCATACACCTGAAGGGGCAGGACACTTGCTGCGGTAAAGGACGGATTCTTTGCCTGGCAACACCGGACTGCGAGAAACGGGTGGCGCCCGACGCGGTAGATTTAGGGCGCAATATTGGCCGCTTGAACCGTTTGGAGAAAGGTGAAACAGAGAGCTAAGGGCGCCTCAAAATATACTTGAAACGCTTCCGCTCTTCTCACTAAAGGCAATTGAGAATGTCAGTTGCTGTAGCGGTTCATGCTCGCGGGCTTCCGAAGAACAAGCCCTTCCAGTTGACTGGCGTCATTGAAACAACAGAACGTCAAGTTTCTTCATTCCAAGAGACGAAGAAACAGTCGTTGTTTATTTGAATGTGTCCATGACCTGAATGACTGCCGGCGTCAGGATCACGAAAAACAACACCGGAAGAAAGAAAACAATCATGGGGACGGTTAGTTTCGGTGGCAATGAAGCTGCTTTTTGTTCTGCCAGCTGCATGCGTTCAGCACGCGTATCGTCAGCCATATTGCGGATCGCCGTTCCGACTGGCGTTCCGTACCGTTCCGCCTGAATCAACGCCATCATGACGTTTTTCACGCCGTCTACACCTGTCCGGGCCGCGAGATTTTCATAGGCGGTTCGCCGTTCACTCAAGTAGGATAGTTCAGCTGTCGTGAGTGTGAGTTCTTCTGCAAGATCTACTGATTGTGCCCCAATTTCCTCAGCTACCCTTTGAAAGGCAGCTTCGATCGACATTCCCGACTCCACACAAATCAACATCAAGTCCAAAGCATCCGGCCAAGCCCTTTGAATGGCCAGCTTACGCTTATCGATTTTGTTTTTGATGTAGACATTTGGCAGAAACGCGCCACACCCGGAAATTGCGAGGCAAAAGCAAATCTTTGAGAAGGCAGGCAAAGTGGCCGGCAGAAACAGAAATGCATAGACAATTGAAATAACAAAGAGGACACCCGGGACAGCGATCCTTGCAGTCAAGAAGTAATAAATGGGTGCAGTCCCGCGGTAACCAGCCATCCGAAGACGCTCTTGCGTAGAATCATCGGCAAGCATCTCTCTGAGGTTCAGCCGGTCAACGAACCTCTTCATTTTCGCTTTGGGCTGATTGCGCAGCGAGGCTTTGGCATCTCCTTGATTTGCCTGTAAACGCGCACGCTCTTGCGCTCTAATCCGATCGCGCTCCAACGCAACATTCTTCATGCGCGCTTTCAGCGTGTCGCGCGACAACAGCGGCATGACGAGAGAAAATATCGTTCCAGTGACAGCGATCATCGCTAGAAAAGCGGCAAGAACCTGACCTGAAGCAAGTGCTTGAAAATCCATGATAGCTCCTAGAAGTCGAAGTTAATCATGGCGCGCATGACCATAATACCGCAGAACATCCAGAATAAGCATCCCGCAATTATGAGTTTTCCGGAACTCGATGTGAAAAGGATCATCATGTAGTCCGGAGCGATTAGGAACAGTATTCCGCCAACAGCAAACGGTAGAGAACCGATAATCCCTGCAGACGATTTTGCCTCAGAACTCAAAGCCTTAATCTTGGCTTTCATAGCCTTCCGCTCACGCAGGACTTTAGACAAGTTGCCCAAAGCTTCAGCCAATCCACCACCAGCTTTTTGTTGAATACTGACGACGATCGCCAGGAAATTCGTTTCAGGCAAAGGCACCCGTTCAGGCATTTTTGAAATCGCCTCGGCTAGGGAGATCCCCATCACCTGCGTTTCGGTGATTTTCCTGAATTCCGTTGCAACCGGTTCACGAGCCTCCCTGGCAACAACTTTCACGCAATCGCCAAGCGGAAGGCCTGCCTTAACGCCACGGACAATGATGTCCACTCCGTTAGGCAACTCCTCAAGAAAGGCGTTGAACCGGCGCTTTCTTTTGCTGCCAACATACCAACGTGGAAATCCGAAACCGCCGAAAAAGGCGAAAGCAACCGCAATCAAGATGTTCCCGCTAGCCACAAACGAAATCGCCATAAAAATTATCGCACTGACGACACTAAAGATTACAAAATGGCGCATTTCCCACGTAAGGCCAGCCTGCTCCATTTTGACTTTCAGTGAAATATTCTGCTGGCGTTCCTGCTTGGCCTTTTGGCGGTCTTCGAAGTCCTTCAACTGATCCTGGATCGACTTTTTGCGCCGGTTGGTGTCGCGAACTTGTTTGCGTTGGTTTTCATTCTGGGGACGCGCAGAAACAGCGGTCATCCGCTCGTCACGCCGCTTAGTTCCAGACAATGACGGCAAAAACAGCCCAAATATGATGCCGCCAACACTCAACATCACTAGAATAGCAACTGCGGTACCAGTGACGGCCGGTGTCATAAATTGTTCGAATCCGGACATAAGTTCACCTATTCCGCCATGTATTCAGGCATTTCAGAAGCATCAAGGGCTTCAGCCAAACGCGTCTCATCATTAAAGTAACGCGCACGTTCCCAAAACTTCGGACGGCCGATCCCGGTTGAGCGGTGGCGTCCAATGATCTTGCCGTTGGGATCTTCACCAACAATGTCGTAGAGGAAGATATCCTGGGTCGTGATGATGTCCCCTTCCATACCCATGACTTCCGTCACATGGGTAATCCGGCGGGATCCATCGCGCAGGCGTGCGGCCTGGACGACGACGTCAATCGACGACACAATCATTTCGCGCAAAGTACGGGAGGGCAGGGAAAAACCGCCCATCGTAATCATTGATTCCAGTCGAGATAGGGCTTCACGAGGCGAGTTGGCGTGCAACGTCCCCATGGATCCGTCGTGACCCGTGTTCATTGCCTGCAACAGATCGAATGCTTCGGGTCCACGAACCTCGCCCACGATAATACGTTCCGGGCGCATACGCAGACAGTTCTTGACCAGATCGCGCATGGTAATTTCACCCTCACCTTCAAGGTTCGGAGGGCGGGTTTCTAGACGGACAACATGCGGCTGCTGCAGCTGCAATTCTGCGGAGTCTTCGCAGGTGATGATACGTTCGGTGTTTTCAATATAAGCTGTCAAACAGTTCAACAGCGTCGTTTTGCCGGAACCTGTACCGCCTGAGATCAGTACGTTACAGCGTGACCGGCCAATGACCTGAAGGATTGTCGCACCTTCTGGCGTAATCGAGTCGAACTTGACCAGCTGATCTAGGGTGAGTTTGTCGCGTTTGAATTTACGAATAGTCAGTGCAGGCCCATCAATGGCGAGCGGCGGTGCAATCACGTTCACACGAGACCCATCGGGAAGACGCGCATCACAAATTGGGCTTGCATCGTCGACACGGCGGCCAACCTGACTCACGATTCGCTGACAGATATTCATCAGCTGCGCGTTGTCTCTGAAGGCAACACCGGTCTGCTCAACTTTGCCCTGGGTTTCGATGTAAACCGTGTGGGCGCCATTGACCATGATATCTGCAATGTCGTCCCGGGCCAGCAATGGTTCGAGAGGACCATACCCGAGAACGTCGTTACAAATATCCTCTAGTAGATCTTCCTGCTCGGAGATCGACATCACCACATTTTTCAAGGCGATAATGTCGTTCACAACGTCACGGATTTCATCCCGGGCGTCTTCGGCATCAAGGCGGGCAAGCTGTGACAGATCGATCGCCTCGACGAGGGCATTAAAGATCTGCGCCTTTGTTTCGTAGTACTCGTTATTCTTTTTTCTGGCTGGTGTCCCCTGCTCGCCCTCCGACTGCGGATTTGCCGCTGCTACAGGAGGACTTGCCGGTTTGCGGGGAACTTGGCTAGGGCTCGGAGGTGGAGGTTCCGGCAGTTTGTCAGCCACAGGCTGAGCCGGCGCCTCGGAAACTTCCGGAACGCCCCCAGGCCTCATATGAGGCATTCCAGACGATGAACTGCCGCGTCTACCAAACATTATATTACTGCTCCGCTGGCCTGGTCACTTAGCCGGCTTTCCGTTTCAGTTTTGAAAACAGTTCTCCCAAAGGAGAACGGGAAGATTTAGTTGGCTGTGCCTTCCCGGAAACCGATTGCGCCAGATCCTCAAACATGCGCGCTATCGCATGTTTGCCATCAAGTTCACCTATCATTTGGCCATTATTGGCCGCCGTTCCGAACAATTGAGGTTCGAACGCGATTGCGGCCTGGACATCCAATCCTAAAGCACTTGCAAATTCATCCGGTTTAATCTCCGGACGCTTTGGTACGTTCACTTTGTTCATCACCAAATGCGGTGGCCGGTCGTTCGGGCGCAGCTGCTTGAGCAGATCCACCATATTCTTCGCATTCCGCAAATTCGCGAGATCGGGTTCCGCCACCAAAACAATCTCATCGGCATTGAGCAAAGTGTTCTTAACCCAAGAGTTCCAAGTGTGTGGAACATCCAAAACGACATGCGGAGTGCTGAGCCGCATCGTATCGATCAACTGATCAAACGTTTTTTCGTTATGATCGTAAGTTCGCTCCAGCGTGGCTGGCGCTGCCAATAGACTCAAATGCTCGTTGCATTTTGCAAGGATACGATCCAGGTAGGTTTCGTCCAGCCTTTCGGGAGAAGAAATCGCCTCAAAGACACCTTGCAAAGGATCCTGATTGTAGTCGAGACCGGCCGTTCCAAAGGGCAGGTCGAGGTCTGCAACCAAAACTTCGCTGTCGAATTTCCGCGCTAAACACCAAGCGCCATTGTGCGCAACGGTTGATGCGCCGCAGCCGCCCTTTACACCGTAAAACGCAACTGTACGGCCCAGCGGCTCGGCTTCCGGATCATTGTACAGATTGCTGATAGCTCCAATCAGCTGAAAGATCGACACCGGGGCAATGAGATACTCGCTCACCCCGCGCGTGATCAGTTCCCTGTAGAGAGTGACGTCGTTCACATCACCGATTACAATCACTTTCGTTCCGGCATCGCAGTACTCGGCAAGCCGGTCGAGGCTTTGAAGAAGGTCTTCGCGTGCGCCGGATGTTTCCACGATAATTAGGTTGGGTGTCGGTGCCTGTTCGAAAGTACTGATTGCAACGGGAATTCCTCCCATCTCAATCTTCATGTGAGCCTTTAGCATCCGGCGATCTTCAGTTGCCGCCTCAACCGTATGCATCGTGCTCTCACTTAGGCAAAAGCTTTGGACGGTGATCCGCGGGATCATTGCAACGTCCTTTGCGTCCACCGAACCTGAGTAGCCGTTGCCACCGTGATCCGTTGACGGATCAGGATTACCGGACATTCCCATAGCATCTGAATCAACATTCATTGGATCATCACTCCGAAACTTCTGCGCCAACACCTTCGGTGTATTGGGAAGCAGTTGTTTCACCCTTCCTATACTTTTCGAATACGACTGCTCTGCGGTTCTGATCACCAGGTGTGCTCGACCGCGGAGTGATCAGATCGGAAGGGTTCTCCACCATCGCCGCAAGATTAGACTGAGTTGCACAGCCAAAGTTTTGGTAATTTGTATTCTGGGTGATACCGCCACCGATGTTCTTCGGCCAGGAACCGCATTCGCCGGTTGTTGCCTTCATGCGGGCATACGACAAGCGGATTGGCGCATCAGCGGACGGGTCTGATGACGGATAGGTCCGCGTCGAGATCTGAGAGCGGCTGAGACCTCCCTGTTTCAAGGCACCACGGATGTCCCGGGTAACCGCGTGAACCGCCGCTTCATTGGCAGCACCTGTTGGAACAAGGATTTCAACTCTTCCATTGCCTTGCCGCCTGGAATCCATTGCAAAGGAGGCAATTGAATCGGTCACCGGTCCACCTAGCCGGCGGGTATTCCTGCCAATCGGAAGATCCAATGTTTCAGGCGCTTCACTCACCACAATTGGATGTTGGTACCGATAGTCATGCGACGCCAGCAATTCTGCATTTGACTGCTTTTGGGATTGACAACCAGCGACCAGAAGACCTGTCAATAATACCACGCCAGTGGAGGCGGGCAGCTTAAACCGGGAATGTAGTGTCATTTTCATCCGACTGCCCTCACTTGTAGATGAAGCCAACTTGGCCATGGTAAGTGCCTTCCGCCTGCTGTCCGGCTGGGTTGAATATCTTGTTCAACCGGTTCAAGAACACGGTTTCCGCATCTGATGGGGCAAACAGGTTTTTGTCCGGCCGAACCATCTTTTGTGCCGCAACTGGGCGGACAGCATATGGTGTGACAAAGACCGCCAGTTCTGTTTGCTGCTTCAAAAAATCCCGGCTCTTAAACAATGCGCCAATGACTGGTAACTGCATCAGCCCAGGAACCCCTTCAATTGCCTGCTGGTAGGATTCCTTCAACAAACCGGCCATAACAAGCGTCCCTCCAGAGGGCAGCTCCATCGTCGATTCGGCCCGCCGAACTTTCAAAGCCGAAATTGTAATACCACCTGCTGATACAGCCCCTTCATTGGACAATTCGCTGACTTCGGTCTTAACGCGCAGGCTGATCCGGCCGCCGGACAAGACCACAGGTGTAAAGTCCAACCCAACACCAAACTTCTTGAACTCGACCGAGATCTTGTTGTCTTCTTGGGCTATCGGAATTGGAAACTCACCACCGGCCAGGAAGCTGGCGTTTTCGCCGGATATTGCCGTCAAAGTGGGTTCAGCAAGCGTCCGGATAACACCGTCCCGCTGCAGAGCGTCTACCTGTGCAGTGAGCGACGTTGCACCGGTTGCGAAAGTGACACCTGCGGTCGCCTGATTGACGATAGACGGGTTCACATTGAAAGACGGTAAGCTATCGCCGAACGGATTGTAGTTGCCAGCTGATATGCTTCCACTAAACCGGACACCCAGCTGCTTGATAATGGAGCGCTCGACTTCAGCAACAGTGACTTTCAAGTGCACCTGATCGGAGCCGGATACGGATATTAGATTAACGATTCCTGCGGCGCCCTCGGCGCCCTGAAATTTTGCAGCTATATCGGCCGCTTGCTGTGCTTCGATCGTGCTTTTGGCAGTTCCGGACAATACGATATTGCCGTTGATGGACTCAGCCGAAACATTTGCTCCTGGAACAAGTCTTCGAATGATCCGAGTGATATCGGATGTATCCTTTTCAACACGAATGCTAAAACTGGCCAATTCACGGCCACTGCGGCCAAAAAGCACCAACCGGGATTGGCCGGCTGTGTTGCCGAGGACGAAAATCCGACGCGGTGTTCTTAAGACAGCGTCCGCAATCTCCGGATTGGAAATCAAAACATCTGCGGCATCTTCAGCCAAATTGATGACGACTGAGCGGCCAATGCCAACATTCAGTATCCGGCCACTGGCCCGTTCTCCAGCAGCAATGTGCACTTGGCTTGGAAACACCTCTTGAGCCTGGACGTTTTGCGGTTCAGCGAAGAAGGCGGTCGCCGCGAGCGCCCCTAGAAACAATGCTCCTTGCTTGAGCGTATTGCCGTTCTGGCGAAAGCGGATTTTTGGAATGAATTTTGTCATTTCACGCCTGCCTGGCTGGTAATGCCGTATTTTACAAAACTGACGCCCCGGCGGGTTTCCGTCGGTTCCGCGTCATCTGCAGAATCTTGAGCGCTGCGCAGTGCCAGCGCTATTGTTCCGACCTGTTGTGATTGCGCGACAATCTCCGACTGCCCAAGTGTTAGCTCAAGGGTCGCAGTCCGTTTCGGTGAAAGGTTCTTTTGATCTTGCTCGCCTGCGGTGGTCGTATCGATAGCCAGAACCCGAATGTTTTCGAGAATGGTTTCGCTCATCGCTCCCTCGTCGGAACGGCGTGTCAGGATCAGGTCAACTTTGTCACCAGGTAAGATGAACCCGCCTGCGGTGGTTTCCGCTTCGACTGCAACGGCAATTGCACGCTTCCCTTTCGGCAAAAGCGCAGACATGAACCCCTTGTCGGTGTTAATGAGGCGCTCAGGCCGGATAGGTTCACCCTTGTAGATCCGTGTCTTGGCGATTTGCCCGTGAAGATCTTCATGGGCTTCGGGTTTTGCCTTTTTAGTAACAGCACCAATCGGAACTGCTTCTTCCGGCCAATCCGTCCAGACCATATCCTCAGCAGACAATTTTCCACCCAGCAGGATATCATTTGCCGCAGTAAGCACTTGCTCTTGAGCCTGTTTGACCGGTTGCGGCGCCTCGGCGACCTGTTCAGAAGGCCCGCCAGACATCATCACCATCCGGAATGCCAAGATTCCGGCAGCCACGGCTACAGCCAAGACAAGAAGGCGTGCTAATTTCATGACCAACCATCCAATAATGCAGAGCGCAAATGCGCCGATATCAGCTAATTTGACTGGAATTGGTCAAAACATGGTTAATCGGATGTAGATAATTTTGGTAAATATCTGTTTACGTTACTTACCAATCAATTAATTTGCAGCAATTTGCATAAAATCTAAGAAAACCACATCCGGAATTCGCTAAAACTGTTGCTCGCCGACGTATTGGAATCAATGTCCGATGTAACCGAACCAATCGGACATCGGATACATAAGCAATGCCGCGGCAGCAATTGCGATCCCATAGGGAATACCGCTCTTTTCGTCATGCAAGCGGAGCAACCAGTCCTGGTTCGTCAACGGTTCAGGCAACACGACAAAATACCGTCTCACCATCAATATGGAGACCGTCAGAACGCAGCCGAAAACCGCAACAAAAAACAAGAACTCGACAAGCAACGGCGAAAATCCGAACCACAGCCCTATCGAACTAATGAGCTTCACATCTCCGCCACCCATCCAACCGGCAGCAAAAAAGGCGAAACATGGAAAAAAGACAACGAGAAGCCCGAGGCCATGCATCCCCCAAGCCGCCAGAGGCAACTCAAGCGCCAATGCCAAAAGCCCAAATCCGAAAATGAGCAGGATTGACACCCGGTTCCCGATTTTCATTGTCAGAAGGTCTGACGCGCCGGCAAATGCAACCAGCATCGGAAAAAATACAATAACTAACGCTTCAATCATGACATACCCATTAGTGGGAGATCTGCAATGTGACCAAAGAATCGTATTGTTATTTGATTAATAACCGGGAAACGAAAAACGGGCGGTAACCCGCCCGTTCTAAAACTCTAAGCTTGGTAGAGTTGAAAACTATTAACCGCCGGCAGTAGCTGCGCCGGAAGACAGTGCGGTGTTGATGGTAGTAAAGATACCTGTCAGGCTACCGCTCATTGTAGTCAGAATACCAATAATAACCACAGACAGCAGACCAGCAATCAAACCATATTCGATCGCGGTTGCACCGGATTCGTCTTTTACGAAACGGGAGATAAGAGATTTCATAATTCTGCTCCAAGTACCACTTTGTTGACAGCTTCAAATCCGACGGATCTTTTTGCGGTCCGTTCGAGATGAATTCACTCTAGGTCAGAGTCATTTCCAAGGAGTTAAATTTACCATCTCGAATTGAAATACACTTGATAAAAATACATATGGTTAACAACAGGTATACATTAAATCTACATAAATATCAGTTAAAATTTTATCAAAACCAGCACAATCAAACTAAAACTCATTATTATTTCACGTGAATTCTCGAGATATATTTTTGAAATTCTCGCTTTCGTATAAAAAAACCATCAATTAACGCATGCCTCAGGTCGAGATCTTTCAGCTTTTACCTAAGTCTATAAATATACAAAACAGTCAGTCCTGCCGCCGTTGCGGGTCTATCTTCACACTTCTTTCGCCGCGTTGTTAGCAGAACATTCACCATGTTCGAGTTAAAGTCTCGCTCGCATGGAAAGAGTAGGGATAATTCGAGATGCGCAGAAACCTGATCAGACTTGCCTTTGTGCTTTTGAGCGGAACGTTTGCAACGACGGCCGTTGCTGATGACGGCCCTGTGCTGGTTACGGTTGACCGCGCTAAGATTTTCCGGGTCGAAGACGGAGCCTCAGCAGTGATTGTTGGCAATCCATTTATCGCAGATGTTTCGATGTTCGATCAGAACACCGTCGTCATCACCGGAAAGAGCTACGGGACAACCAATCTGGTCATCCTGGATCAAGACAACAAACCAATCGTCGATGAAATCGTTACTGTACGGGCGTCGGAAGACGGTGTGGTGTCCGTGTACAGAAACGCAGCACGAGCGACCTTGTCATGCAGCCCTGAATGCGAGCCAACATTACGGCTTGGCGATGCAGCAGAGTCTTTTGAAATGATGGCGACCCAAGCAGAGTCTCGAAACAAAATGGCTGAAGATGCAGCAACCGGCGGATAGATGAGCGAGTAAATGCAGGTAGATACGTTCCATCGAATGAGAAACAGTCCGGCCCGCATTTGGTTGCGGCGCAGATTGCGTTCGTTCGCACGGGACAAAGATGGCGTGACAGCAATTGAATTTGCATTCGTCGCGCTGCCATTTTTTACCGTAGTTTTTGGAATTCTTGAGTTGGGATTGGCTTTTCTCGTCAATCGCATGGTGGACAACGCGGTGATTGAAGCTTCGCGCTTGATCCGCACCGGCCAAGCCACAAGTTCAAGCTTTTCTGCTAACGATTTTGCCGATCAAGTCTGCAACGCATTGCCCGGTTTTTTGTGTCAATCCGACCGGATACGGGTGAACGTGAGCAAAGCGAACGACTTCACCAACATCACATCTTTGGATTCGCTCTATGACAGCGAAGGAAACATCGTCGATGACAATGCCTATGCATCGTCGAACGAAAGTGAAATCGTCGTCGTAAATGTGGTCTACAGGTGGCCGATGTTCTCATCCTTTATGAACCTCAGTGCATTAGATCACGGCTCAGAACGTCACTTATCCTCAACCATGGTGTTTCGAAATGAACCGTGGTCTTAAAATCTTGCGGTCTTTTGGCGGCCGCAGCCAAAATCTTCCCGCTGCCCTTTTCCGCTTTTGTGCGGACAAGCGCGGTGTGTCGGCCATTGAATTTGCAATGATTCTACCGTTTATGTTGGTCCTGTTGCTTGGCATGGCTGAAGTTACGGACGCGCTTAATCAGGATAGAAAAGTCAGTCGGATGGCCAACGCCATTACCGACCTTGTGGCGCAGGCCGAAACTGTCACGACCGGTGAGCTCGACAATGTTCTGGCCCTTGGCGCAACCATTTTGCAACCCTACTCGACCACGAATTTGAACATTACGATCGCGAGCGTTTCCTTTGATGAAGACGGCGATGCCAGTGTCGACTGGAGCTATGACGACGCAGGAAACACCCCTTGGCCGTCTGGTTCCCCACCGCCAATAACGCTCCCCGGCACAGTCGCTGCCGCAAATACTTCAATTGTTTTGGGCCAAGCCACACTTGGTTATACGCCGCCATTTGCGGGCGTACTCAACCAGTATTTTTCAAGATCTTCCTCCATCACGCTCAGCGACACATACTATCTGCGCCCCCGGCTGACCGGCCAAGTGCCCTGCAGCAACTGCTAATAAGCTTTTCCTGTTACATAATGGCTTTGCCGTGTTTTTTACGTTGCATTGCGCTGCTAGGTATCCGCCTAATGCTGCATTGCGGCGGTTTTGGTATTTCCAGGAGACAGGCGGCCAATGGCTACGAACCGGACTTATGACCAAATCAAGGTTGGAGACACCGCGGAAATCGTCCGGGAGTGTTCCTCCAATGATCTGCTCGTCTTTGCGCACGCATCCGGCAACCGCAATCCGATCCATTTGCCCGATACCGATTGGACCGGCGACGGCGTAGTCGACAAACCGGTCGCGCCCGCCATGTGGGTCGGGGGACTGGCCTCCGCGGTTCTCGGCAACATCCTTCCCGGTCCGGGTACGATGTACAAAGCTCAGTCCTTCCGGTTCCTCGGACGGGCGGCCGTTGGTGACCAACTGATAGTCCGGGTGACCGTCACAGAAAAGAAACCGGACAACATTCTGATCATGGATATGGCGGTCCTGCGCCAGGACGGTTTGCGGCTGGTTGAAGGCGTGGCGGAAGTCATCGCACCAACGGAAACAATCGAGTTTGATTCCAGCGACATCCCGGCCCTTCTGGTCCAGCGGCACCGCCACTTCAACCGCATGATTGAGTTGGCTAAGTCCCTTCCGGCATTAACAACGGCTGTGGTGGCCCCTGATGACCCAAATTCATTGGAAGGCGCGCTGGTTGCGGCCCGGGAAGGCCTAATTCATCCGATCCTGATTGGCGCAAAATCCCGCATTGAAAGTGCAGCTCAAGAGTTAAACGAGAACCTGACCGGGTATGAACTGATCGACATTGAGGATGAATCGGAAGCGGCCGGCCGGGCCGTTCAAATGGTTCACGAAGGAACAGTCAAAGCGGTTATGAAAGGTCACCTTCATACCGACCATTTGCTGCAGCATGTGGTGAAAAAGGATGGTGGCCTCAGAACCAAACGCCGGATTAGCCATGTGTTTGTCATGGACATCCCTGGCCGAAAAACCCCGGTTCTCATTTCGGATGCCGCGATAAATATCTCGCCGGACCTGAACACCAAGGTCGATATCACCCAAAATGCCATCGATGCGGCCCGGTCTCTTGGACTTCAGTCACCAAGGGTGGGCGTATTGTCGGCTATTGAAACCGTCAATCCTGCGATTCCATCGAGCCTGGATGCCGCAGTACTTTCGAAAATGGCAGAACGGGGTCAGATAAAGGGCGGTATCGTTGATGGTCCGCTGGCCATGGACAACGCCATTGATGTGCAGGCAGCCCGGTCCAAGGGCATCACATCCCTCGTTGCCGGACGCGCGGAAGTCCTGATCGTTCCCAATTTGGAGTCCGGCAATATGCTGGCTAAGGAACTGACCTTCATTGCCCACGCGGAAGCTGCAGGACTGGTTATTGGGGCTAAAGTGCCAGTCATGCTGACCAGCCGGGCAGATGACAGCCGGGCCCGCCTTGCCTCTTGCGCCCTGGCTCTCCTTTACACCCATTGGCAAACCAACGAGGTCCCCGTCGGCATTCTGGATCGTGATGGGGAGTGATCATGGTACCGGTAATTCTGGTCCTGAACTCAGGATCGTCTTCGATAAAGTTTTCGCTGTATCAGGACGAGGCCGAACAAATTGCAGGGCAAATTTCCGGGCTCGGTGCCGAACCGCGCCTCGACCTTTTGTCCCGAATTTCCGGAAAGACAATTGATCGGGCACTAAACTCTAGCGAAGCGCGGTCCCACAACACTGCTCTTCAGGCGTTATTGCCTGTCATTGATGAAGAGCTTGGCGGAAGACCGGTCACAGCGGTCGGACATCGGGTGGTCCATGGCGGCACGGATCACGATCTCCCTTTAAAGATCACTGACGAAATTATGGACGAGTTGCGTGCACTCGAACCGCTGGCGCCGCTCCATCAGCCACACAATCTCGCAGGAATTGAAGCCGCACGCGCGACCTTTCCCGAAGCCATCCAAACGGCTTGTTTCGACACAGCTTTTCACCGCAAACATCCATGGGTCAACGACACCTTCGCCCTGCCCCGCTCACTCTATGATGAAGGGGTTCGCAGGTACGGGTTTCATGGATTGTCCTATGAATACATCTGCGAGCACCTGAAGCAGAACGATCCGACGGCCTATAGTGGCCGTGTCATCGTTGCGCATCTGGGAAATGGCGCGTCCATGTGCGCCATCCACGGCGGGCAAAGCATCGGATCAACGATGGGGTTTACGGCCCTTGATGGGCTACCGATGGGCACGCGGTGCGGCCAGCTGGACCCTGGTGTTGTCCTCTATCTGCTCACGACAAAGGGCATGAGCCCGAATGACGTCTCAGACCTTCTTTATAAACAATCAGGTTTGAAAGGGTTGTCCGGTGTCAGTCAGGATATGCGCACACTCACCCAGAGTGACGATCCAAGAGCAAGAGAAGCGATCGACTATTATGTCTTCCGCATCCGCCGTGAGTTGGGCGCTATGGCCGCCGTTTTGGGAGGCATTGATACGATTGTCTTTACAGGTGGGATTGGCGAAAACTCTGCGCTCATCCGCCGGCGGGTTTGCGACAGTCAGGAATGGCTCGGTTTCGAGATCGATCCAGAGCTGAACGAAGCCGGAGCGCTGAGAATCTCAACGGAAAAGTCAAAGATCTCCGCGATGGTGATCCCGACAAACGAAGAAGAAATGATCCGCCGGCATACGTCTGCGTTGCTGTCGGCTGAGACGACACCGGCCTGACTTGAAATCTCGTCATTTGGCCGCCAAACAATTATTGGACGCCTGCAGTGCCCCCTCCGGAAGATGGAATCTCATAAGTTCTCAACACGGGACGATAGTCGGCGTGTCCAACCGGCTCAAAACCACCCGGCAAATCTGGTTCGATCGCAAGGTAAGCTGCCGGTTGTTCGCGCCTAAGGTCCATCAGCCCAGCACGTACGGTCCGCTTCAGCACATCAGGCAAGTCCGAGCGGATGGTGTGTGCGGAGTATGGGATTGGCGGTGACCGCCAGATGATTTCCAGATCTTCAAATCCGCTGCCACCGGACAAATAATAGTCATTTAAAGTTCCGGACGTGAAACCGTTTTTCGCTTCCCCGGCCAGGGATGACCAACCAAGGGACGCCTGAACCCGGCCATCTAGAATGGCACGAATGCCTTCTACCGGATTGCGAACTTCCACCAGTGCGTCAAAATACTCCCGCACATCAATGCCGTCTGCTGCAAGATTTGCGACAGGAACCCGGTATCCCGCCACCGCATGTTTGCCCCCGACTGCAAGCCGTTGATGCCGCAAATTCTCAAGATTTGCGGGCGTTTCGCCGCGCCTGCCAATCATGATGGCGTAAAATCGTGCTGGAAAATCATCCGGCCCGGCAGTCACCAAAGGCTCAACACATTCACACAATTGAAAAGTGGCCGCATAACCAGATGGCGACAAACGGATGTAATCGATCTTGCCGGACGCCAGTGCTTCAATTCCATCGGCCATGGTCTGCATCAAAAAGAGATCTACCGGAAGATCGGCAATGTCCTCCAGCGCCTGGCGGAAAGGTTCAACCCGATCACGCGCTGTGTCATCTGCGGCAACCACCACGCCTAAACGCAATCGATCGGGTTGAACTTGGCCACCTTGCGCGGCTATGACTGATTGAGGAAATACGAAACCCACAACCAACACCAAAAGCAAAAATAGCTTTTTCATCACAGTCACATATCCACGTAGAATAGACACCTGAACAGCACCAATACTGTTTGCGAACCAGCCTTGCCGGAAAAACTCATGAGCCAATCAATTACCCACGTCGTCTTCGATATAGGAAATGTCCTGATTGAATGGAATCCGGAATATCTCTACTGCGACCTTATACCGGATAATGAAGAACGGCAGAAATTCCTCGACACCGTCTGCACGCCGGATTGGAATTTGCAACAAGACCTGGGGCGGTCCTGGGATGAAGCAATCGAGCTGCTGTCAGCGCAACATCCGGACAAAGTCGAGCTGATCCACGCATACTCCGAACGCTGGCATGACATGGTGCCCGGCGAGGTATCTGGAACGCCAGCTTTGCTCGCTGAACTGAAGGAGAAAGGTGTCCCGCTTTATGCAATAACCAATTTCTCGTCCGAAAAGTTTGTAGAAGCGCAAGATCGGTTTTCATTTCTGAAATCCAGCTTTCTCGACATCGTAGTCTCAGCCGAGGAACGTTTGCTCAAACCAGATCCACAAATCTATAAAGTGCTGTTTGAGCGGAACAAACTTGATCCCGCGAATTGTATCTTTATCGACGATTCCCTGGCGAATGTTGCAGCCGCACGGGCGCTCGGGATGGCCGGACATCATTTCACGAGCGCTCATATCCTTGAAAAGGAGCTGACAGACCTTGGCTTGCTCGTGCGTTAAGTTTGCCGGGCTCGCTGGCTAGTTTTAGGGGCTCTCGCCTTAACCGGCGAAGCCCTCTAAAACATTGACACAATTGGTTCCAAGTGCGTCCACTGCATAGCCGCCTTCCAAAAGGAATATTGTTGGAACCCCAACCCGCGCAAGCCTTTGGCCAAGACGAATGTAATCTTCGGATTTGAACTTAAAACCCGAGATCGGATCGTTTTCATAACAATCCAACCCCAAAGACACGATCAAGGCTTCCGGTTTGTAAACCAGTAGCCACCGGCAAGCCTCATCCAGCGCAGTGATATAGGTGTCCCAGTCAGTTCCGAGCGGCAGCGGCCAGTTCCGTGTAAATCCGGTTCCGGCATGTTCGCCCGTTTCATCTGCATATCCCAGGAAATAGGGATATTCCTGTTTGGGGTCTGCATGCAGGGAAAGGAATAGAACGTCGGGCCGGTCATAGAACAGCGCCTGAGTGCCGTTCCCATGATGATAATCGACATCCAGGATCGCCACCCGGTGAAGACCATAGTCCCTCAAGTACTGGGCTGCGATCGCCGCGTTGTTGAAAAAGCAATACCCGCCAAAAAAGTCGTGACCGGCATGATGTCCTGGCGGACGGCAAAGAGCAAAGGCAGACTTTTCTCCGTCCTGGATGAGCTTTGCGGCTGTTAGTGCAGAGGCGGCAGACGCGTGCGCCGCCCGGAAAGTGTGTTCGCCGAGTGGTGTGCCAGCATCCATGGAATACCGGCCCAACAGCCCATCCACATGTTCCACCTGAGTGTCTTGGCGCAGACTTCGGATTGGCCAAACAAACGGAAATGCTTCCGACGTCCGTCCAATTGCCGTCCACATGGACCAAAACGTCTCAAGGAAGGAGACATATTCAGGGGAGTGCACCCGGTGAATCGGCCGGATCGGAAATTCCATCGGCTCAATTACATCCCCGACACCGCGCTCTTTGACAGCGGATAAGACCATTTCCGCCCGGCTTGGGGTTTCGACCGCCGGCTGGAGACTGCCATCAGAAATCTCCTGTTTCGGCGCATGGGCAAGCTGGGTAGATGAAAATACCGTCTTCACAATTTGCCACCAGTCCTGATGAATTTCCGTTCTTTGAGAATACTCTAACCGATCTTACGAGAAACGGAATTCCGTAACGTGATTATAATTCTCCGAGGGCTGTAACAAGACGTCTGTAAACTCTTTGTGGTTGACGCTGTCCGGCCAGCGCTGTGTTTCCAGACACACCCCCGCATGAGCACCATAGTCTCTGCCTGCCAATCCGGAAACCGGGACGTCTAACTTTCCGCCATCATACAACTGGAGCCCAGGTTCTGTCGTCCAGACTTCCATCCGCATATCACCTGCTGCGTCCTCCAAAGCCGCTGCGAACTCAACCTTTTCCCGCGGTACGCCTGCCAGGCAAAAATTGTGATCGTAGATGACATCCTGTTCTCCGGATTTCCGCCGAAGACGGCGGCCATCTTGAAAGTCGTAGGGTGTCCAGGCAACATTGCGGACCTCTCCGATCGGAATAAGGTCGGTGTTCACCGGCAGATAGGTTTCTGCGGCAATTTCCAGCTGGTGATCGAGGATCGTGTCGCTGCCATCCAAATTGAAATAGCTGTGCTGAGTTAAGTTGACTGGGGTCAGCTGGTCCGTCGTGGCCGACATTTTCACCCGGAGAGCGCCAGATCCTGTCAAAGTGTAGCGAACCAGTACTTCGACTGTCCCCGGATACCCCATATCGCCATCTTCGGAGATCAGCTTGAGCAGAACGCTCGCCTTGTCACTTTGTTCGATCTGCCAAAGGCGGTTGGAAAAGCCAGCTGATCCGCCATGCAAATGATGACCGCTGTCGTTTAGATCCAGTTGATATTCTTGTCCGCCGAGCACCATCCTGCCATTGGCAATGCGGTTCGCGCAGCGGCCAACAACAGCCCCAAAATAGGGTGAATGGTCTAGATAATCTTGCAGCCGTTCAAACCCAAGTACAACCGATCTTCCATTGACCTTCAGGTCCCGGACAATCGCTCCATAATTCAGGATTGATGCTTCCAAACCGCCTTTTTTGAGCGTGATTTCGTCTACAGGCGATCCATCTGGAAGTGTGCCAAAATCCTGGATCATGGATGAAATCTCCTGAAGAAAACCAAAAAGGCGGCGAGAGTTTCGCCGCCTTAATCAAGCGAGGTCAAGACTTTAAAGGGTTTGATTGTATTCGCCGACTTCCGGGTTTTCCCGCAAAACCGCGTCTACCGATTTGAACATTTCATGGAGACGGGCTTCCGAAACCGGGCTTTCGACAACAACAACAAGCTCAGGCTTGTTGGAAGATGCCCGTACCAGGCCCCAGGTTCCATCTTCGCTGACAACCCGGACTCCGTTCACGGTGATGAGGTCCGAAATTGCCTGACCGGCAAACTGATCACCAGCGCTATGCATTTCCTTAAACCGGCTAACAACCCGGTCGACAACGTCGTATTTGATTTCATCGGCGCATTTTGGCGCCATGGTTGGCGAGCCCCAGGTCTTCGGTAGATCCCGGCGAAGATCAGCCATCGTCTTATCTGGATTGCGATCCAGCATATCCAAAATGGCAATGGCCGAAACCAGACCATCGTCATAACCGCGACCGATGGGTGCGTTGAAGAAATAGTGGCCAGACTTTTCAAAACCAACGATGGCTTTGAGATCGGTAACGCGGCGCTTGATGTAGGAGTGCCCGGTTTTGAAGTAATCGGTCTTGGCGCCATTGGCCTGAAGAACCGGATCTGTCTTGAAGAGGCCTGTCGATTTAACGTCGACAACAAATTGGCTGTTCGGATGAAGCGCGGAGATATCCCGGGCCAGCATCACCCCAACCTTGTCGGCAAAGATCTCTTCCCCCTCATTGTCGACAACACCGCAGCGGTCTCCATCGCCGTCAAACCCAAGCCCGACATCGGCGCCAACTTCCAGCACCTTGTCGCGCAAGGCATGAAGCATCTTCATGTCTTCCGGGTTCGGGTTGTAACGCGGGAACGTGTGGTCAAGCTCCGCATCAAGCGGAATGACTTCCGCGCCCAGTGCTTCCAGAATCTTCGGCGCAAAAGCACCGGCGGTGCCATTACCACAGGCCGCAACAACCTTGATCGGGCGCTTGAGTTTCTCGCGTTCCGTCAGGTCCTTGAAATAGACATCGGCAAACCCGTCTACAAAACGGTAGCTGCCGCCGCCTTTCAGATCGAAAGTGGCATCCAGGACAATGTCCTTGAGCCGGCCCATTTCATCCGGACCGAACGTGAGCGGCCGGTCGATGCCCATCTTCACGCCCGTCCAGCCGTTGTCATTGTGTGAGGCTGTGACCATCGCGACGGCCGGTACATCTAATGCAAACTGCGCGAAATAAGCCATTGGCGACAGTGCAAGTCCGATGTCATGCACGTTAATTCCGGCCGCTAGGAGACCATTCACAACAGCCATCTTGATAGAGGCCGAATAACCGCGGAAATCATGTCCAACAACAATGTCAGGGCGCACGCCACGCTCATGGATCAGGGTGCCAATCCCCATCCCGAGTGCTTGCATACCCATAAGGTTGATTTCTTTTTCAAAGAGCCAACGCGCGTCATATTCGCGAAACCCGGTCGGTTTCACCAGCGGCAGTGTCTCATATTCATAGGTGTTCGGCGTGAGAGCAGGTTTCGGCTTTGGAAACATAAAATCCTCGAAAAACTTTCGCATCTAAGGTCTTTATAGGAGGCCTTTGTGACAACAAAGACAAATTTACTGGATGAGTACAAGGGTGCCGTTTGAAATGTCAAACCGATCCAGTTCGTTCAACGCCGTCATTCCCAGAAGCGGCGTTGATAGGCTTTCATCCCGCAGAACAAGCGCATCAATGTTTCTAAGGTTGATACGGCCAATCTTAAGCCTGTCTATGATGGCGCTCGCACCATAGGTCGCGCCGTTTGCGGTGCTCACGCGGTATTTGAAATCTTCTCTTTTCGGAAAGATGCCGACATCCTCGGCGACCGACAAAGGAAGGACGGTTGTCGAAGCGCCGGTGTCGACCAGCATTTCATGCATCTGCCCGTTTAAATGGACATCGGCAACAAATTGCCCGCTGCGATTTGCCGAAATGCGATGTCGTCTCGCGCCGGAGACATCATCTGTTTCCAGGACCGTGGCCGCCGAACCACTTGTCTGGTCTGCCTGATAGTCCAGCAACAGCGGAACCAGCGGTACCAATCCCACAAAAACCAGCAAAATGATTACAAAACGAAACATGGCCGCTCCGGCTGACGATGCCGATTACGTAGCAAATCTTCCTTATCGGGCCGTAAAAGTACCACTGACCAATTGAACCATTTCCGGGTTCGAACAATGATTCAATGGTTTATGAGCAAAACAAAAAACGCGGCACCAAAGGCACCGCGTTCACAAAGGCCAAGTCCGAAGCCTTTATTTTGTGCCGTACATCCGATCGCCGGCATCACCGAGACCAGGAACGATGTAGCCTTTTTCGTTCAGTTTCTCATCAACAGCAGCTGTATAGATCGGCACATCCGGGTGCATTTCATTAAATTTCGCAACACCTTCCGGTGCTGCTAGCAAGCACAGAAACCGGATATTGTTGGCGCCGCGTTCTTTCAGTTTCTGAACGGCCGCAATCGCCGAATTGGCAGTAGCCAGCATGGGATCTACAACAATTACAAGCCGCTCGTTCAGATCTTCCGGCGCTTTGAAGTAATATTCGACCGGCTGCAGCGTTTCGGGATCCCGGTAAAGGCCGACGTGTGCAACGCGGGCCGACGGCACCAGCTCCAGCATGCCTTCCAGCAGCCCATTTCCTGCGCGCAGCACAGATGCAAAAACCAGCTTTTTGCCGGCCAGCATCGGTGCCTGCATTTCGGCAAGTGGCGTTTCAATTGTCTGGCGAACCAGCGGCAGGTCCCGGGTGACTTCGTAACACAGAAGGGTCGAGATTTCGCGCAGCAACCGGCGGAACCCCTGGGTGGATGTCCCCTTGTCGCGCATGATGGTCAGTTTGTGCTGGACCAGCGGATGGCTGATGACATTTGCTCCGGACATATCTGCCTCTCTTGATGTGGGCCGCCTGAAACTGAGGGCCGTCTTAGGAATTTCTATTGTTCGGGACCTATGCCCCGAACGGCAACCAAAAAATAGTGCTGGGGTTCAGGAATTTTGCGAGTTTTTCGCGCAAGGCTCCGTTTTCCCGAAGTATCTCTGCTCCGGCCCGGTTTGTTCCGCCTTCAAGGATACACGACAACGGCAATTGCTCGGCCTCGACTTCCAGTTCCTTGCGCAACATATCAGCCAATTGATCGATCAAGGCACCTGTAATTGCACGCAGTTCAATCATCCGGTCGTTTGCCTGTTCAGAGGTCAGATCTGCCTCATCACTCGTGATCCTCAGAACACCCGCTTCCACAAACAAAGCTGCATGTTCGGCGTCTGCTGGACCAGTCAATGTGTCAAGCTCATCAACTTCATATCCGGCCCAGGCCAGCGGTTCGACGAGCGAATACACCATCACCTGCGCCGTCAAATGGAACGGTATGGTTCGAGGACCATCCTGTCCGCTTTCTCCGCTAAATTCAAAGCTGTCACCAAATGACACATCGCCTTTCGCCGCTCCGCCTTCCCAAAGAGGAGCAAGACTTTGAAGCAACCGATCGAGAATGGCAGTCGCATCAACCGATCCCCAACCTTCGCTACCAAGTTTCACGAGAAGGTTTCCAGGCCGGGTTGTTTCCCCTTCACCGAACAAATCCGCGCGCAAAGCCAAAGCTTCGCCAAAGCGCTTGAGATGGCGCTGTAATTTTTTCAGAAGCGCCGCATCTCGTCCTGCATTCCATTGAAGTCCTGATGCCAATTCTTCGGTTTCCAGGCGGATCAAAGCATCGGCATCGACCCGGAACGGATCGACAGGATCCGAAGAAAACGAGCCTGCAGCGAACATATTGATAGCGGCCAGCGCCGTGGCTTGCCGGCCAGTTGCAACTGTTCCGGCCATCGTGTCTTCATAGGACCAGCCAGGTGGTGTCGAAACATCCATATAGACTGCAAGAATCGCGAGGTCGGAAGCTGCGGTCAGCAACTCATCGGCAGTCTGGAACTCTCTTGCAGAGGCCAGAGCACTCCAGCGATCAACACCGCCAGCTTCAAACAAGCGCCAGACCCCGTAGGGAGGGATCTGGAAGTCGGGATACGTTTGTTTGGTGATCTCCAGGGTTTTGATTAGGGCCTGATCCAGCTTGCTGGAATCAACCGTTACATATTGGAGGTCGCCGCGTACCGCGCGGTTTAAAAACTCTTTCGAGAGTTTGCGAACGTATTCGGCCTTAAAGATCTCCAAAAGGCCGTTGTCATTTTGCGCTTTTGTTGTCATGGCCGGTGTATCTATCCGCCATTTTTTGCACTGTCGAGGCGAACCAGCAGCCTATTCCTCGTAGTCTCGTCACAAAAGGCAGCATCGATCGCCGTTCGGGTTACATCCAACTGGTCGTCGAGTGTCCAGCTGAACGTCTCGGCCACTGAAGAGTACTCTTTGCCCAAGGTGGTTCCAAAGAACGGCGGATCATCAGAGTTCAAGGTTATCTTGACGCCTTCCCGGCGCAGGATGTTCACCGGATGGAACCGCAGGACCGTATAAACGCCAAGCGCCGTGTTCGACCCGGGACAGACCTCGAGCACGATCTTCTCGTCCGCAAGGCGTTTGACAAGATCTTTGTCTTCAATGGCCCGGACACCGTGACCAAGCCGCTTGACCCGCAAAAACTCTAAGGCTGCGGTGATGCTCTCCGGCCCGCCGAATTCGCCCGCATGAGCCGTCGTTCCAAGTCCAGCTTCCTCGGCCATCCGGAACGCTTTTGCGAAATTGGCCGGATGCCCGGACCGCTCATCCCCAGCAAGACCAAATCCAGTTACCAGCGGATGCGGATTTCCGATGACTTCCTTTGCGACCCGCTCCACGGACGCAGCACCAAAGTGGCGTACACCAATGGCGATCATCCGCCCCTCAATGGCCGTGTCGGTCTTGGCCCGTTCTATCCCAGCCGCCAAGCCCTCGACATAAGACCGGTACGATAAGCCAGCGGCCTGCGCATGGTCTGGAGAGATAAAAATCTCGCCATAAATCGCTCCTTCAGCTGCCAGCATGCGAAAATAAGTTTCGGAAAGCAGCGAATAGTCGGCCGGAGTTTTGAAGACCGAACTGGCAACGTCATAGGCCTTCAAGAAGGTCGTGAAATCGGACCAGACATATTGCCCATTACCGTCGATGATCTCCGAGACATCAACTCCGTGCTGATCTGCAAACTGCAGAACGAGACGCGGCGGTGCGGCGCCCTCAATGTGACAATGCAGTTCGGCCTTGGGAACGCCGACGGTCTCGTTCATAGCTGGTCCTGCCACTTTCGTCCTTCGTCTTTGCCGTTACAGAAAACTGGTTCCGTGCGGCCCCAGAGCAATACCGAGGTGATCTGCAACGCTTTCGCCTATATCGGCATAGGTATTGCGTCCGCCGATTTTTTTGCCTGCGATCCCTGGCCCGGTTGCGATCACCGGAACATGTTCCCGCGTGTGATCCGTTCCTGGCCACGTTGGATCGCAGCCATGGTCAGCAGTTAAGATCAATAGATCACCATCCCGCATTTTGTCGATCATCTCAGGCAAACGCCGGTCAAAGTGTTCAAGAGCGGCCGCATAACCAGGAACGTCGCGCCGGTGGCCATAGAGCGAGTCGAAATCGATGAAGTTGGCAAAGATAAGATCCCCATCTTCCGCCAAATCCATCGCTTCCAATGTTTTGTCGAAAAGCTGATCGTTACCCGCGCCTTTCAAGACTTTGGCAACCCCTTGATGGGCAAAAATATCAGAGATCTTACCAATCCCGTAAACGGTCCGGCCTTCCGCCGTCAACCTGTCGAGAAGGGTCGGTTCTGGCGGGAGGACGGAATAATCCCTGCGGTTTGCCGTACGCTCAAACGTATCGGCGTTTTCGCCTAAGAATGGGCGGGCAATGACCCGGCCGATATTGTAAGGATCGGCAAATTCGCGTGTGATTTCACAAAGCTTATAGAGGTTCTCCAGCCCGAAATGCTGTTCGTGGGCGGCGATTTGAATGACCGAATCCGCGGAGGTATAAAAGATCGGCTTGCCGGTTTTGACATGTTCTTCGCCGAGTTCGGCAATGATTTCCGTCCCCGAGGCATGTTTGTCACCCAAAACACCGCTCAGGCCTGCCTTGTCACTAACCTTGGCAATCAGGTCAGCCGGAAACGTTGGGATGGTTTCCGGGAAATAGCCCCAATCGAACCGGACCGGGACACCGGCAATTTCCCAATGTCCAGACGGGGTATCCTTACCGTTGGAAACTTCAGCGGCATAACCCCAAAGACCTTCCGGCTCACCGGAAAAAGTTAGGCCCGGAATGTGTTCACCGGTCGATAAACGACCGGCCGCACCAAGACCCAGCCGGTCCATGTTTGGAACCGACAGAAGCCCGGATCGAAGATCCTCGCGGTCGCCTTTATCAGCGGCACAATGCTGCGCAATGTGGCCCAGCGTGTCGGAGCCCGCGTCGCCAAAGGCGTCCGCATCCGCTGCGCCGCCAATCCCGAAACTGTCCAGCACGCACAAGATCGCACGGGGCATGAGCATCTCCTCATTTTTTGTTGCCGGCAGCTTGCGCCGGAGATGGCCGGGATTTTTCCTCGGCCGGGCCGCGATCAGGGCGCGATGCGCTCCACGACACACGGCCGGTCAATCACATCGGCAGCTGCGCCAACTGTGTAGGCATTGCGCACCGCAATTGCAGCTTGCTCTGCATCTGCTTCACTCTTTGCATGAACAATCGCCAGCGGAGCATCTGCATCCACCGAATTGCCAATGCCTGCGAGCTCTACCAGACCAACGGACGGGTCGATGACATCTGCCGCTACCTTCCGGCCGCCGCCCAGTTCGACAACGGCAACCCCGACAGCGCGGGCGTCAATGCCGGTCACTACGCCCTCATGTCTGGCATAGATCGGAGCTTGAACCGGCGCCTTGGCAAGATAGACTTCGCTCTTGTCCATAAAGTCTGCCGGACCGCCAAGGGCATGGACCATCTGAGCGAATTTCTCAGCGGCTTGACCGCTCTCAAATGCAGCCCGCATCATGTCACAGCCCGCTTCTGCGGATGGCGCAAGGTTGCCGGTGGCCAGCAGCTCACCACCTTGGGCGACGGTGATGTCCCACAGCCGGTTGTCGACGGCGGTGCCTTTTAGGAAATCGACCGCGTTCTGCATTTCGATCGCGTTGCCGGCAGCTGATGCCAACGGCTCGTTCATGTCCGTCAGAAGCGCCGTTGTCTTCAAACCGGCACCATTGGCGACCAGAACCAGACTTTCCGCAAGGCCGCGCGCTTCTTCCAGCGACGCCATGAAAGCACCGGTTCCCCATTTCACATCGAGAACCAAGCCTTGAAGGCCGGCCGCCAGCTTTTTGGACAGGATCGATGCCGTGATCAGATCGATGCTTTCGACCGTCGCGGTCACGTCCCGGATGCCGTAAAAACGTTTGTCGGCAGGGGCCAAATTGCCGGTCTGGCCGATAACTGCACAGCCGACTTCCTTGACCACTTTCTTGAAGAGTGCGTTGTCCGGCTGGGTTTGGTAGCCTGGAATACTATCAAACTTATCGAGCGTACCGCCGGTGTGACCAAGGCCACGTCCGGAAATCATCGGCACAGCCGCACCGCAGGCCGCAAGCGCGGGCGCCAACATCAACGACACATTGTCGCCCACACCACCCGTAGAGTGCTTGTCGAGGACAGGCGCTTCAATATCGGACCAGTCCAGCACATCGCCGCTGTCCCGCATGGCAAGCGTCAGGGCAACCCGTTCGTCTATGGTCAGTCCCTTGAAAAAGACCGCCATGGCGAGCGCGGAGACCTGCCCTTCGCTGACGGATCCATCGGCAAGGCCCTTGACGAAGAAAGCGATTTCCTCAGCGCTCAATGCACCGCCATCGCGTTTTGTGCGAATGAGTTCTTGTGCAAGCATGCTCAGTACCCTTCACTTGCAGAGGCTTCTTGGCCTTCTATCGTCGCAATCAAAGCATCGAGCAGGCCACTTGCACCGAAGCGGAAGGTGGACGCCGCCACCCAATTGTGGCCCATGATCTTATCGGCAAGCGCGAGATAGGCAGCCGCATCTGCCGACGTCTTGATCCCGCCAGCTGGCTTGAAACCGATCACACGCTCGGCATGGTCCCGGCGCGCCTCTTCAATCGCGGTGAGCATGATTTCTGCTGCTTCCAAAGTCGCGTTCACAGCGACCTTGCCTGTCGAAGTTTTGATGAAATCAGCACCAGCGGCGATCGCAACATTGGACGCTGCGTGAATTAAAAGCGGATCTTCGATCTCACCCGTTTCCAGAATGACCTTCAGGATCGCAGGTGCCGGAATGGCATCCTTTACCTGGATGATCTGTTCCTCGGCGAACCCCTTTCGGCCTTCAACAAAGGCTTTATAGGGCATGACGAGATCGATCTCATCCGCGCCGTCGGCGATCGCCTGCCGGGTCTCAGCAACGACAGCCTCATTGTCCTCACCACCGGTCGGGAAGTTGACCACCGTCGCAACTTTCACGCCGGTTCCAGCCAGCTCTTTAACTGCTTGCGCTACAAAACGCGGCCACACGCAAACAGCAGCGACTGCGCCGTGTTGTGTCACAGTCCGTCCGGTCAGCTTGGTTATGTCTTCCGCTGTGCAATCGTCATTCAGGTTGGTGAGATCCACCAGACCCAATGCGCGTTTGGCCACTTCAATCATATCGGTCATTGTCCGACCTCTTTCACAAATGCGCGCACGAGCTGTTTCATCCGCTCCATGCCTTTGAGGGCCACAGACTTGGTTTCATCGTGAGACAAGGCATGTGTCTGCATACCGGCGCCGTAGTTGGTAATGATCGACATAGCGGCGACACGCATCCCGAGGAACCGGGCCATGATGACTTCCGGGACCGTCGACATGCCAACAGCATCGGCACCAACCATCTTGGCCATGCGAATCTCGGCCGGTGTCTCAAAAGACGGGCCGGAGAACCACATGTAGACGCCTTCAGCGACAGCATCACCGGTCCCTGCGGCGACTTTTTTCATCACCGCGCGCAACTCCGGATCATAAGCGGTGCTCATATCCAAAAAACGCTTTTCGTCTTCTTCACCGATCAGCGGATTTTTTCCGGACCAGTTGATGTGATCAGAAATCAGCATCGGATTGCCCGGAGCGACGTCTTCACGCAAAGAGCCTGCGGCATTGGTGGCCAGCAGGATCTCGCAACCTAGTTCCTTCAAGGTCTCAACCGGGGTGCGCATTACCGTCGGATCACCGCCTTCATAATAGTGCGCCCGTCCGGACAGGATCACGACGGGAACACCAGCGAGTGTCCCAGCCACCAATTCGCTGGAATGCGAGGTTACAGTGGACACTGGAAATTCAGTCAGATGGCCATAAGGGACGCGAACTGCATCCTCCACTTCCTCTGCCAAGGACCCAAGTCCGGAGCCAAGGATCATGCCAACTTTGTACGAACCCTCACGGGCGGCGCGGACAATATCCGCACACTCACGGCCATAACCACTCATAGTGATCAGTCCCTTTTGTCTTCAAGTTCAAATGCCGCCGGCAGCAACTCTTCCAAGGTAAAGCTGCGGCGAATGCCATTGAGGTCCGCAACATGGACCACAAGATTTTTTGTTCCGAATTCCGCGAACCGCTGGCGGCACATGCCGCACGGTGTGCAGAGTGCGGCGTCGCCAATGACCACCGCTTCTTCAATTTCCCGATAGCCAGCAGCTATCATCGCGCTGGCGGCACCGCCTTCAGCACAGACACTCACTGGATAAGACGCGTTCTCAACGTTGCACCCGGTAAAGATGGTGCCGTCCGGAGTGCGGAAGGCCGCCCCAACTAGAAAATTGGAATACGGGGCATAAGCCTTTTCACGCACCGCCTTGGCGGCTTCAAAAAGCCTATCCAGATCGCTCATGACCGCTCCTTCAGGTAAGGAATGCCGGCTGCTTTTGGCGGGATGGCTTTACCAATAAATCCAGCCAGAAGAATGACCGTCAGGATGTAAGGCAGCGCCTGGAAGAACTGGACCGGAATTTCACCAATGCCCGGCAGTTCCTGGCCTTGCATCCGGATCGCTGTTGCATCCAGGAAACCGAACAGCAAGCAGGCAAACATCGCACTTGCCGGCCGCCATTTGGCAAAGATAAGTGCGGCCAGAGCGATAAAGCCCTTACCAGCGGTCATATCCTTGATGAAGCCGGACGATTGCGCGATCGACAAATAGCTCCCCGCGAGACCACACAGGATCCCGCAAGCGATGACCGCCCGGTAACGCAGCCAGGTGACCGAAATCCCTGCCGTATCCACCGCAGCTGGGTTTTCACCAACAGCGCGCAGGCGCAAACCGAAGCGCGTGCGGAATAATATCCACCAGGTGACCGGAACGGCGATGAAAGCGGCATAAACCAGGATGTTGTGGCCGGATAAAAGTTCGGAATAGATCGGGCCGATGATAGGCGTGTCCCGCATCTGCTCAGCACCAGGCCAGACAACATCGCGGAACCGGCCGCCATCTGGTAGCGAAGGTGTTCGCCCCCCTTGCCTGAACCAGGTTTGGCCGAGCAGTGCCGTCAAACCAGCTGCAAGAAAGTTGATCGCCACACCAGAAACGATCTGGTTGCCGCGGTTGGTGATTGATGCAAAGCCATGGATCAGCGCCAAGCCGATCGATACGCCGATCCCGGCCAGCATACCAATCCAGGCATTTCCTGTGATGTAGGCCACCGCACCAGCACCAAAAGCAGCGCCAAGCATTTTGCCTTCAAGGCCAATGTCAACAATGCCGGACCGTTCGGAGTACAGCCCCGCCAGACAGGCCAACAGCAACGGTGTGGACAGGCGGACGGTGGAATCGAGCGTCAGGATTAAAGTCTCAAACATGATCAAGCCTCCTTCGCCGTTTTGGCCCGGGAGGGCATGAAGAAGCTGGCAATCGCCGGCCGGAACATATGTTCAAGTGCACCGGCAAAGAGGATCACCAGACCCTGGATCACGATGATCATGTCGCGGGTGATGTTCGGCATTTCAAAGGAGAGTTCAGCGCCGCCCTGATAGAGCATGCCGAACAGGATCGAAGCCAGCACAATACCTACCGGATGAGCCCGTCCCATCAATGCAACCGCGATGCCGACAAAACCGTAACCGGTGACAAAGTCGATCAGCAGCCGGTGCTGAGATCCCATGATTTCATTGATAGCCATCATCCCAGCGAGGCCACCCGAAATCAGCATCGTGATGACAATCGTGCGAACGGGTGAAATCCCGGCATAGACGGCAGCGGTCGCGTTGGCGCCAAATGACCGGATCTCAAAACCAAGTTTGGTCCGCCAGATCAACAACCAAACCAGAACACAAGCCCCCAGCGCCACAAACAGAGACAAGTTCACCGGCGCATAACCAAAACCGAAAGACGGGAACAGATCGTTCAAGAACGGCAGCCGTCCGCCATCTTCGAATGTGCGTGTCTCATTCTGCATGGATCCTGGTTTCTTCAAGAAACCGTTCAACAGATAGACCATCAACGACGAAGCGATGAAGTTGAACATGATGGTGGTGATCACCACGTGGCTGCCACGGGTCGCTTGCAGCCATGCCGGAATAAACGCCCAGGCAGCGCCCATCGCAGCAGATCCGAGGATCGCAAAGGGCAGCGTCACATACCAAGGTACATATTGGTCCAAGGCAAGGCACGCAAAGGCAACACCGAGACCGCCAATATAGGCCTGGCCTTCACCACCGATGTTGAACAGCCCGGCGTGGAACGCGACGGCCACAGCCAGTCCGGTGAAAATGAAGTTGGTCGCGTAAAAGAGCGTATATCCAAACCCTTCAGTGTATCCGAGTGAGCCCCAGACAAGGATCTTCACCGCATCCAGCGGGTTCTCGCCAATCAGGATCACGACGAGACCGGACACCAAAAAGGCGGCGGCTAGATTGAGAAATGGAATCAGGCCGTAATCGACCCAACGTGGCAGCTGCCCCCCACTCATTGGATGCCTCCTTGACCGGTGGTCTTATTGTCTTCAATCCCGGCCATGAGCAGACCAAGGTCACTTTCTTCCGCGTTGGCGCCACGTTCTCCGACGATCCTGCCATCGAACATCACCAGAACACGGTCGGACATGCCTCGGATTTCATCGAGTTCTACGGACACGAGCAGAATGCCTTTGCCGGCATCTCGCAGTTCAATCAAACGCTTATGAATGAACTCGATTGCACCGATGTCGACGCCGCGGGTCGGCTGCCCCACCAGGAGAACCTCAGGATCGCGTTCAATCTCACGGGCCAGGACGATTTTTTGCTGGTTGCCGCCTGAGAAATTGGCTGTCTTCAACATCGGGTTGGGTGGACGGATGTCGTACTTCTCGATCTCGTTGACCGCAGCTTTCTTGATCTCCGCCAGATCCAGCAACATGCCTTTGGAATAGGCTGGATCGCGGTGATAACCGAGAATAGAATTCTCGTATTCGGCAAAACTGTTGATCAAGCCCATGCGATGCCGGTCTTCCGGAACATGGCCCATGTTCTTGGCCCGCATATCCGCCGCATCTGGCGCACTCGCCGCCAAGTCGATGACCTCTCCATTGATCTTGATCGTGCCCCGGGTGGCCCTCCGGATGCCGGACAGGGTTTCCAGAAGTTCCGACTGGCCATTGCCCGAGACGCCGGCAACGCCGACAATCTCCCCGGCGTGCACTTTGAACGACACGTCCTTAACGACTTCAACACCGCGGCTGTCAGTGACCGTGAGGTTCTCCACCTCAAGCACTGGCGCTTCGGGTTCGGCCGGTTTCTTGTCGACGCGCAACAAAACACTGCGGCCGACCATCAGTTCGGCCAGCTCTTCCATCGAGGTGTTTTTTGTTTCCCGGGTCGCGACCATTTCACCGCGGCGCATGACAGACACTTCATCGGTGGCCGCCATGATTTCACGCAGTTTGTGCGTGATCAGCAGGATCGTTTTGCCTTCGTTTTTCAGAACATTGAGGATCTTAAAAAGGTGATCGGCTTCGGCCGGTGTCAGCACGCCTGTCGGTTCATCCAGGATTAAAACCTCAGCACTGCGGTAAAGCGCCTTCAGAATTTCCACACGCTGCTGCAAACCAACCGGGAGTTCACCTGTGATGGCCTCCGGATCGACGCGCAGTTCATATTCCATTTCCAGCCGTTGAAGTTCGGTTCTGGCTCGGGTCAGCCCACCGGCCAGAAGCGCGCTGTCTTCGGCACCCAGTACGACATTTTCCAAAACCGTGAAATTGTCGACCAGCATGAAGTGCTGGTGAACCATCCCGATCCCCATACCGATCGCGGCTTTTGAATCGGCGATCGTGACCTTGTTGCCATTGACAATAATGTCGCCACTGTCAGCTTGATAGAAGCCGTACAAAATGGACATCAAGGTGGACTTACCGGCGCCGTTTTCGCCGATAATACCGTGGATCGATCCTTTTTTCACCACAAGGTCAATGTCCTTGTTGGCGTGAACCGCTCCAAAGCTCTTGTTTATGTTGCGCAGTTCGATTGCCGGTGTTTCGCTCATGCCATCCCCCAGGCGTGACGATTGTTTTTTGTCATTGTTGTGCCCCGTTTGGTTGTCCAGGCTGCCCTTAGAAAGGGCAAGGTCCACCCGTCACCACATCATGGACTTCGATCTCGCCATTTGAGATCGCTTGGACCGCAGCTTCTGCCGCGGTTTTCATATCTTCCGTAATCAGGACTTCGTTGTTGTCGTCCAGCACCCAGTCCATGCCGCCTTCCTTAAGACCCAGAACCTGGATGCCCGGCACGAACTTTCCGTCTTTTGCAGCTGAAAAACTGTCATAGACCGCATTATCGACGCGCTTCCGGATGGAAGTCAGCACCTTTCCCGGGTGCAGACCATTTTGGTTGCTGTCAGTTCCAACACCCAGAATGTTCGCATCTGCCGCAGCCTGCAAAACACCAATGCCCGTGCCGCCGGCAGCTTGAATGATGACATCGGCACCTTGGTTGATCTGACCGCGGGCCAGTTCAGCCCCGCGCACCGGATCGGCAAAGGCGGCTGGCGTATCGCCGGTCATATTGGAGAGAACTTTGATTTGCGGATTGGCTGCCAGAGCGCCCTGTTTGTAGCCGCACAAAAACCGCTGGATGATCGGAATGTCCATTCCGCCAACAAAACCAATTGTGCCTGATTTGGATGCCATCGCAGCCAGCAAACCGCCAATGTACGAGCCTTCATGTTCCTTGAACACGTAGGACCGGACATTGGGCTGGTCGACGACCATATCGGCGATCGCAAAATCCGTTTCAGGAAAGTCTTGAGCCACTTGGCCAAGCGCATTTGCCTGGTTAAAACCAATGGCAACAACAGGTGCATGTCCACGGCTGGCGAAATTGCGCAAGGCCTGAAGGCTCTGCGCATCGCGCTCCAGCTCAAACTCACGCACTGTTTGACCGGTTTCGCTGGCATAGCGCGACACCCCGGTATAGGCGCTTTCATTAAAAGAGCCATCAAACTTGCCGCCAACAGAATAGACGATTGCCGGATCTGCCTGTGCCGGTAAAACCGTCAGGCAGCCGACCACTGCCGCCAATAGTCCTGAACGAAAACGGATCATGAGATCCCCGCTAGTATTATCCGGGAGAAATTCAAGCAAAGTAGACCCCGCGCGAAACCACGCGCGAGGCCCGATTGACTATCTAATTAAGATGGGCACTTCTGATCGGACATGTAATCGTGAACCACGATTTCGCCGGATTTGATCTTAGCGGATGCCTGCTCAACTGCCGCTTTCATCTCATCATTGATGAGTTCGGCATTGTTGTCGTCGAGCGCCCAATCAACGCCGCCCTCTTTCAGGCCAAGAACCTCAAAGCCAGAAGACCAGGCATCGTTGGAAGCATCTTCAAACGCCTGATAAACAGCAATGTCGACGCGCTTGAGCATGGAGGTCAAAACGGACCCCGGATGCAGACCGTTCTGGTTGCTGTCCACGCCGATGCCGAGTTTGCCAGCGTCAGCTGCAGCTTGGAGTACACCAATGCCGGTGCCGCCCGCAGCGTGGTAAACAACGTCTGCACCGCGATCGAACTGAGATTTCGCAAGTTCGCCACCCTTAACCGGGTCGTTCCATGCAGCGCCGGTAGTACCGGTCATGTTTTCGAAAACTTCTGCGTTGGGTGCAGCAGCCAGGACGCCCTGCTTGTAACCACAAGCAAAACGGCGGATCAGCGGGATGTCCATGCCGCCAACAAAACCGACCTTGTCAGCTTCCGATGCCATAGCAGCCAGCATGCCGACAATGTAGGAACCTTCGTGTTCTTTAAAGAGAATGGAGCGAACGTTCGGCAGATCGACAACCATGTCAACGATGGCGAACTGAAGGTCCGGGAATTCCTTGGCAACTTTCTCAACCGCATTCGCCTGCGAGAAACCGATCGCAACGATCGGGTTCATGCCGCGCTTGGCAAAGTTCCGCAGAGCCTGCTCACGCTGGCTGTCGTTCTGGATTTCAAAGTCGCGGTATTCAATGTTGTAGTCAGTCTTGAATTGCTCCGCGCCAGTGTAGGCGGCTTCATTGAAAGACTTATCGAAACGGCCACCCAGATCATAGAGCACTGCCGGTTTGATGTCTGCCGCAGAAGCTGCAACTGCCGAAATAGCCAGACCGGCCAAAGCCGTTCCAATGGTAAGAAACTTTTTCACTTATATGTCCTCCGACATGTGCGGGGGCCTGCGTTTTGCCGGCCCGTTTCCCCTCGAGACTCAGCTGCTTTATGCAGACTGTGCCAAGTTTAAGCCGACCTTGGCGCTGAGAGCCTTAGCAAGGGTCTCATCCGCCACTAGATCGGTAATGACACCGGTACGCAGCGCAGCAAGTGTTGCATCCACCTTGCTTTCGCCGCCTACCAGCGCAATCACCCGGCTCCCGCGCACTTCATCGAAATGAAGGCCGACCGCGCAATCTCCGAGCGGGTCGGGAGCCAATTCTCCGTCAATCGTCAAAAAGCGCCCCATCAAATCACAAACGGCGCCACCCGACATTAGATTTTCTTGTTCCTGCTTGGAGATCATTCCACGCTGAACCAAATGCCCTTCATTTTCGACCGAGCCGATGCCAATCAGAAAAGCATCCGACTGGCGCGCGCGGTTCATAAGGTCCTGGACACTGCGCTGCGTGAGAAACATGGCTTTTTCCTCCCGATTTTCAGCGAAATAAGGCACAGGAAGGTAATAACCGACACCGCCGGTACGGGCTTGAATCTTTTGAATGATATCGTACGGGTTCGCAGCCAGAGTGCGGGTCAAGGACCCGCAGATCGACATGATCTCCAGATCGCTGCGCTGGATTTTGGGCAACGCCTCTACGGAAGCGGTCAATGTACGGCCCATACCAACGCCAAGACGCTTGACGCCCGAGCCACTCAACAGCCCGGTGAGGAATTGAGACGCTGAGACAGATACAGCGCGCAGGGCACTGTCTTCATCATGGCCGCCAAGCTCCGGCGCGATGATGCAATTGGACAGATTAAAGTGTGCAGTCAGCTCTTTCTCCAACTGCAAACACTCAAGCGGCCGGCCATCAATTTGAAACTTCACGTGACCTGCCTTTTGGGCATGCGCAATCAGGCGGTGGACTTTGGCCGGCGACACACCGAGCTGGACCGCGATCTCTCCTTGGGTGCGCCCGCCGACAAATGACAGCCAGGCAGCCCGGATCGCCATATAGGAGGCCCAATCGTCGTCCCGCACCGTCATTGATATTTACGCTCCCCCAAATTTTTCAGTCTGGCCCTTCCGCTAATTCAAATCCGCAATCAGCTTCACAGCCTCTCCACGGCCTCGAATCATCGGCACCCATCCAGTCTGAAAAATTCTTCACCAAATGAGAATTTCTTCAGATCATGGTCTGACGGAGCGGCAGCGTCAATAAGAAAAGTTTACAAAAATGCAGCAAACAGCCGCCTTTTTAGGCAATTCAGAGTCAGGCCAGCCTGATTCTCGATAGGCAATTACTGCCCACCACCACCTAACAGTTGCAACCAGACCGGAAAAATATGCCTAGCAATCCGGCACTTAATTCCCATCTGTGGAATAAATGCACTCTGTGCGCGTCTGATTTTGCCGGTTAAACAGAAACCTAGTACAATTGGCACATCACTTGCTGAGTAAAACTCTAATAACCAGCAGGTCAGGATAAGACCCTAAGTAGGAATCGCGAGAAACGAAAAACTAATAAATTAGAATAGAAAATAACAAAAAGGGGAGACGTGGCAAAAGGTCAAAAAGACCTAATGATGGAGAAACCAATGCGTCTCGAAAAAACTAGACACTGTGCACATAACGTCGGCAGAATACTGCCCTTCCTTTGCGTGGCCTTCGCTTTAGCCATGCCAGCTCAAGCCCGGGATTACCTCCCGTCAAAGCTGTTTGCGAAACAGTACACCTATAATCCCGCCAACGAGGTTGATGTGGAATTGGTGCTTGCTGTTGATATTTCCCAATCCATGGACACCGAAGAGCAGGAGATCCAGCGTGCTGGCTATGTCTCTGCACTCACGTCCCAAGAGTTTCTAGATGCGATCCAGGTAGGGCCGATTGGCAAGATAGCCATCACCTATATGGAGTGGGGCGGTGTGGACGAACACTTTGTCGTCGCCGACTGGACCATCGTCCAGGATGCCACTTCTGCATCTCATTTTGCTTCTAAGATATCTGAAGCCCCCCTTCGCCAGGTTCAAAGAACCTCAATCGCCTCCGCTCTGGAGAAATCCGTTTGGATGGTTCAGCACAACGAATACCAAGGCCTGCGCCAGGTGATCGATATCTCTGGCGACGGCCCGAACAACCAAGGTGGCTCCGTGACAGAAATGCGTGACCGTATGGTGCAAGCCGGTGTCACGATCAACGGCCTGCCGCTGATGATGAAGTCGAACAAGAACACCTGGCAAGCCATGCTGAACCTTGATCACTACTACGAAGATTGTGTGATTGGCGGTCCTGGTTCTTTCGCGATCCCTGTCCGGTCCAAGGAAGGTTTCGCCGATGCCATTCGCATGAAACTGGTCATGGAAATTGCCGGGATCTCAATGCCGGAACCGGATAACTACTTCCAAAAAGTCGCCATGCGCGAACCGGTCCGCTGCAACCTGTTTGACTAACTTCCACGTCTCCATCGCGGTTCCTCAGGCTGCGCCTTGCAAAAGGCGCGGCTCTTTTTTGTTGGTGCAAACCCTTCACTCTTCCATTTTTTTTGATAGTTGAATAAAATCTCAGTTCTCCAAAGCGCATCTCCCTTTGCGCCCGGACCGCTTTGGCGTTAAACACTGGGACATTCCCCATTTCCTTGCTCAAAGGACGAGCCTCATGCCCGCAATCCCAACGCTTGCCCTGGTCGCTCACGATGCAAAAAAAGACGCCATGGTCGAGTTTGCTAAGCATCATGAGGAAAAGCTACGTGGGTTCGATCTGGTCGCGACCGGCACAACAGGAGGCCGGATACTTGAGGCGTGTCCTAATCTGAATATCAATCGATTTAAGAGCGGACCTCTGGGCGGCGATCAGCAAATTGGCGCTATGATTGCCGAGGGCCGATTACATGGCCTTATCTTTTTTGTCGATCCTCTGTCGCCGATGCCTCATGACGTTGATGTCAAAGCTCTGATGCGCCTTGCGGTCGTCTACGATATGCCCATGGCCCTCAATCCATCGACTGCGGCGATCTTGTTGCGTTCATCCCGGCTCACCGGACTGACAACGACATCCGATACGCCTGAAGTGAGCGTTGCTTCTTAATGACTCTCCAAGACCAAAACCCGTTCTCCTATCCAGTTCTGGTGGCCGATATTGGCGGTACCAATGCGCGTTTTGCGATGGTGGACAACGCAACGGCCCCGACCCGCATGTGTGCAAAAACGGCGACTGCAGATCATGCGGATATCTCCGCGGCCATTCGGGAAACGGTTTTGGCGGAAGCCGAAAAGAAACCAAGAACAGCAATCATTGCCGTTGCAGGCCCGGTCACTGGCAATACGATTCCGCTGACCAATGCCGCCTGGATAATCGAACCCTTGAAAATGATTGCGGAACTCGGCGTCGAACAGGTCATCGTGCTGAACGACTTTGAGGCGCAGGCCCTCGCGCTCCCTGGTTATCAAGGTGCCGATGTCGAGCAGGTCGGCCAAGGGTCACTGCGTGCAGATGCCACCAAATTTGTGCTCGGACCAGGCACAGGCCTTGGCGCTGCAGCGATGATCTTTGCAGCCGACACCTGGATACCGGTTCCAGGGGAAGGTGGCCATGTAGAACTCGGCCCAGTCACACCTGAGGACTTTGAAATCTGGCCGCACATAGCGCGCCGCAATGGCCGGATTGGCGCCGAAGAGATTTTGAGCGGCACTGGCCTGCCAAAACTTGCTCAAGCTGTGTCAGCTTGGATGGACGCTGACCGCGATTTTGGAACACCAGCCAGCATCACCAAAGCTGCAGACGAAAACGACGCTGTTGCTGTGAAAACACTGGAAGTGTTCGCCCGGGCACTCGGCAGAGTCGCAGGTGATTTTGCCCTGACCACTCTCGCGCGCGGTGGGGTATATTTAACCGGCGGCATCACACCGCGGATACCACGGTTTCTAACAGATGGAAATTTCAGAGCGGCCTTTGAGGCGAAGGCACCTCATGAAGCCTTAATGAACAAAATTCCGACCTTTATTGTACGCCACCCTGATCCGGCGCTTGAAGGTCTTGCTTCCTATGCCAGAGCGCCGGAGCAATTCGCTGTCGACCGGCGCGGCCGTGAATGGACCACCAACCCGGCTCAACAACCTGCCTAAGGTCAATAAACGTGGTCAAGGCAAAGACTTTCACGACCGCCCTTCCGATTGATGATGTGCTTCCAGAAGTTCTGGAAGCCCTCGAAACGACTGTGAATGCTGTTCTTGTGGCAGAACCGGGAGCGGGCAAGACCACCCGCGTTCCCTTGGCACTTCTCGATGCTGACTGGCGGCAGGACGGCAAAATCCTGGTTTTGGAGCCACGCCGTCTGGCCGCCCGGGCAGCCGCCCGCCGCATGGCAAGCGAGCTCGGCGAAAGAGCTGGCGAGACCGTCGGTTACCGCGTCCGCATGGAAAGTAAGGTCAGTTCAAAAACACGGATCGAGGTGGTAACGGAGGGTGTTTTCACCCGCATGATCCTGGATGACCCGGAACTCACAGGCGTTGCAGCCATCCTGTTCGATGAATTCCATGAACGGTCTCTTGATGGCGACCTTGGTCTGGCGTTGAGCCTGGAAGTGCAGTCTGCCTTGCGTGAAGATCTGCGCCTTATGCCCATGTCCGCCACCATTGATGCGGCCGGGATATCGAAACTACTCGGCGAAGCGCCTGTGATTATGAGCAAGGGTCGAAGTTTTCCAGTTGAAACCCGTTATCTCGGACGGTCCCAACAAGAGCGCATCGAACCGCAAATTGCGCGGGTCGTCCAGCAGGCCCTTCGCGAAGAAACCGGGTCCATCCTCGTATTCCTACCTGGCCAAGGTGAGATCAAACGGACGGCAGACCTTCTGTCCGGCAAAGTTCCCGGAAATTGTCAGATCGCTCCGCTTTATGGCGGTCTCGACAGCAAGACGCAGGATGCCGCCATCCGGCCCGCTTCCGACGGCACCAGAAAAATCGTCCTCTCAAGCGCGGTCGCACAAACGTCCCTGACCATCGAAGGCGTCCGGGTCGTTATCGACAGCGGGCAGGCCAGAGTGCCGAGATATGAACCACAAACCGGCCTGACACGGCTGGAAACCGTCAGAGTGTCTCGCGCTTCAGCCGACCAGCGCCGCGGCCGGGCTGGACGGACAGAGCCCGGTGTCTGTTACCGTCTTTGGGATGAAGCGCAAACCATCTCATTACCCGTTGCTGAAACGCCGGAAATTCTGGAAGCGGATTTGACCGGTTTGGCATTGGACCTTGCAGCCTGGGGAACGGCCAATCCGAGTTCGCTGATATTTCCGGACCCGCCCCCAGCTGCAGCTTGGCGCGAAGCAACAACACTGCTGACGGACCTCCATGCCCTCGATGGCACCGGCCGGTTGACGCCTGAAGGCAAAGCCCTAGCCAAACTGCCCTTACACCCGCGGCTGGCGCATATGTTGATCGAGGGCGTTACACGAGACTTGGGCAATACGGCTGCACTGATCGCGCTTATCCTTTCTGAACCCGGTCTAGGCGGCCGAAATCCAGATCTGCGGGCACGGCTTCAAGCCTTGAAGAACGACAAGAGCCAACGAGCCAAAGATGGCCGAGCTCTTGCCACCAGGTGGTTGAAACAGGCAGGCGGCACCGGCAACGCAATCGACGTGGAAGTGGCCGGCGTGTTGCTCGCTCTTGCGTATCCGGACCGGGTCGCGCAAGCCCGCGGGCAAACCGGCCGGTTCCGGCTGGCAAACGGCCGCGGCGCGGAGCTGCCTGTAGAACATGCCCTCTCCACAGCCCAATTTTTGACTGTTGCCGAAGTCCAGGGCAAAGCGGCAAGCGGGCGGATCCAGCTATGCGCACCAATCGCACGGACCGACATCGAAGACCTGTTTGCTGATGACATCGTCGAAGAAGACGAGGTTCAGCTTACCAAGGACGGCAATCTTAAAGCCCGCCGCGTAACACGCTATAAAGCAGTTGAACTGCAAGCCGTCACGATCGCTGCTCCGGATCCGGCCGCGATTGAAAGAGCACTGTTGGCCGAAGTGAAGCGCCGCGGTGTTTCACGACTCCCTTGGAGTAAGGATCAAGAGCGCTTGCGCAAGCGCCTAGCCTATGCCCGTGCCAATGGCGCCGAAGACTTGCCTGACTTGTCAGACACCGCCTTGAACAAGGATCTGGACACTTGGCTGGGCCCGTTTCTGGCAGGCATGCCAAACTTGTCCGCCATCGACGCTCAGGTGCTTGGAACTGCACTGGCCGCCCGACTCCCCTATGACGCTTCGGAGAAGATTAACGCCATTGCGCCCTCCCATTTCACCGCACCGACCGGCAGTAAAGTTCCGATCGATTACGGCGCAGCAGCCGGCCCCACCCTGTCGATCCGGGTTCAAGAACTTTTTGGCTTGAAAGACCATCCGTCCGTCTGCAATGGACAGCTGCCACTTCTCCTGGAGCTGTTGTCGCCGGCCCAGCGCCCGATCCAGATCACCAAGGACTTGCCTGGCTTCTGGGCCGGATCTTGGGCGGACGTTAAGGCAGACATGAAAGGCCGGTATCCCAAGCATCCTTGGCCGGACGACCCGACTTCGGCAGAGGCAACAAGACGGGCAAAACCTCGAGGCACCTAAAACTCCGAACGCTACCTGTGATAGAATGTTACTAGAGGATTCTTATGGACCGTTGGAACATTCTTGAAGATTTGGCGAGCCGAAACGCCTTTCCGGTAGAGACAATTCCATATTGTCTAAACAATCCCGAGAGGTCCGCAGCTATTTTCCTGCCGCTTCTGGGCAAGGCGGCTTCTGGGAGAGCATTGGAGGCGACCGAAGAAAAGTCGCTCTATCTCGGGATACATCTCCTCGCTGCTCTAAGGATTTCTGCCGCCTTCTCGCCCTTACTTGATCTGGCGACCAAACAGCCGCAACTGCTTTTTCAGATCCTTGGGGAAGTCGGCATTGCAACGACGCTCCCGCGTATTCTGATGTGCCTGGCAGACGGACGGGATGATGCCTTGTGGCAGGTGGTGAAACGCCATGAGCTCGACTTCCTGATTCGCGATGCGTGCTTACGAGCCTGGACATATGAAGCTTTGAACGACCGCATAAGTGCTGTTGCTGTAACGCAGGCACTTCGGGCCTACCTAGACGAGGACGATGCGCCTGAGCCTGACGATCCGATTTGGAGTGGCTGGCTGATCGCCATTGCAGATTTGGGACATTCCGAACTGGCACCAATCGCAGTGCGGGCAATTGAAACAGGCCGTATCCTTGCTGAGGATGGCGGCCGAGCGGAAAATGACGTCGCGGGTTTTAAGACTGCGTTGCAAGAAACAATATCGGCCACAGACCTTTCAGCTTGGCTTGAAAGGCGCGGTTACGTTCCCTTTGGAAAAGGGGAGCGTGACTGGGGCGATTGTTTCCTGAATGCACCCCAGCCGCCGCATGTGCTCTAATCGTCTGATGCGGCCACCAGGCTTGCATTGCCTCCGGCCGCAGCCGTGTTGATCGACACAACTTGTTCAAGCGCAAAGCGGGTCAGATAGGCCGGCCCACCTGCCTTGGGCCCGGTGCCCGACAGGCCCGAACCGCCAAACGGCTGGGTTCCGACAACCGCGCCAATCGTGTTGCGGTTGACGTAGACATTGCCGACCGACAGCCTGTCGACAACTTTCTTGACCGTTGCATCGATCCGGCTGTGCACACCTAGGGTCAGGCCATAGCCGGAGCCGGCAATCTGATCGAGGACGGCGTCAATGTCTTTGGATTTGTAACGCACCACATGCAGCACCGGTCCAAAGACTTCCCGGGTCAGAGCTTCGGCTTTGTCCAACTCGATGATGTGCGGCGCAATCCAGGATCCATTGGCCAGTTTTCCAGCTGGCGTTTCTCCGGCAAAACGCAGTGTCTGCCTCTCGCGCATTTCATCAATATGGGACTGAATGCCGGACTTGGCCTCATCATCAATCACCGGTCCAATGTCCGTGGACGGCAGGCGCGGGTCTCCAAGTTCAAGTTCCTTGGCTGCCCCTTCCAGCATAGCCAGCAGGCTGTCGGCCACATCATCCTGCACATAGAGCAGCCGCAGCGCTGAACATCTCTGCCCGGCAGAGCGGAAGGCCGACATCATGACGTCGTCGCACACCTGCTCCGGCAAGGCCGTTGCATCCACCAGCATGGCGTTGATACCGCCGGTTTCCGCAATCAGCGGCACAATAGGACCGCGTTTCATTGCCAGCGTTTTGTTGATCGCCCATGCCGTCTCGGTTGATCCGGTAAAAGCAACACCGGCGACCTTTGGATGCGCAGTCAAAGCTGCACCAACAGCACCATCACCCGGCACCAGAAGGAAAACATCTTCCGGCACACCGGCTTCATAAAGAAGCTTGGCGGTCTCATAAGCAATCAGAGGCGTCTGCTCGGCTGGTTTTGCGACAACCGCATTGCCGGCCAGCAGAGCGGCACTGATCTGGCCAAGGAAAATCGCCAGTGGGAAGTTCCAGGGCGAAATACACACAAACACGCCGCGGCCGCGATGGCGGTAGCGATTCTCTTCGCCCGTTGGCCCAGGCATCAGGCGTCCGTCACCAAATTGCGTGCGGGCTTCGTTGGCATAGTACCGGCAGAAATCTACTGCTTCCCGTATCTCGGCAATGCCGTCCGGCAAGCACTTGCCCGCTTCGATCGATAAGATCGACATGAGGCGATCTCGGTTTTCTTCAAGAAGATCCCCAACTTTCGACAAGATCGCAGCACGCTCTTCGACCGGACGGCGGGACCAGCTTTCAAATCCGGCTTGGGCGATCTCGATGGCCGTTTCTGCCATCGCCTTGTCTGCAAAACAGACGCTGCCAGCCTTGGTCGTTCCATCCATCGGCGCAAACACGGGATTTGCCTCGCCGGACGTTGCCAGGCCCTTGCCAAGAGGCGTTGCTGCCGTGAACGGTGCCGTCGTCTTTGCCATCCCCGAGACAAGCATTGTACGCTCTGCCGCCCAACCGAACTCAACACCGTCGGAATTCTTGCGGCTGTCGCCATAAAGGCCGTCAGGCATCGGAATCGACCGGTTCACTGCGTGATGGCCGTTGTCCAGAATTTCCTTTGGCCGCTGCAGCATGCTTTCGACCGGCACGGACATATCGCCCACAATCGTGACGAAAGACGAGTTAGCGCCATTTTCCAGAAGGCGGCGGACAAGATAGGCCAGCAGATCCTTATGACCGCCCACCGGTGCGTAGATACGGGTCGGGAACCCATCCCTTTCGCAGACCGATTTGAACAGGCTTTCGCCCATGCCGTGGAGGCGTTGGAATTCATAGCCTTCGGAGCTGCCTCCGGCCAATTCGATGATTTGTGCAACAGTCAGCGCGTTGTGGGTCGCAAACTGCGGATACAAAACATCGCGGGCCGCCAGCATCCGTTTTGCGCAGCAGAGATACGATAGATCCGTTGCCGCTTTACGGGAAAACACCGGATAACCGTCAGCCCCATTTTCCTGAGCATGTTTGATTTCCGTGTCCCAATAAGCGCCCTTAACCAGACGCACCATGAGTTTGCGGTTGGTTTTACGGGCAGCGGTGATCAGCCAATCAATAACATCGACACCCCGCTTTTGATATGCCTGAACGGCCAGGCCGAAGCCATCCCAGCCTTCGGTGACCGGATCAGACAACAGGGCGGCAATCACATCGAGCGAAATCTCAAGCCGGTCGGCTTCTTCCGCATCAACGGTAAAATTCAAGTCCCGGTCACGGGCCATCTGCGCTAGTTCTTTCAAGCGCGGCAACAGTTCTTCGCGGACCCTGTCACCCTTGATGGCTTCATAACGCGGATGCAGAGCGGAGAGTTTGACAGAGATTCCCGGACGGTCCGGCAAATTCTTGTCACCAGCCGATTTGCCGATGGCTTCAATGGCATCAGCATAGGATTTGAAATAGCGCTCGGCGTCCTTCTGGGTGCGGGCGCCCTCGCCCAACATGTCGTAGGAATAACGATAGCCTTTGGCTTCCTGTGTTTTTGCCCGCTCTAGCGCTTTGCCGATGGTTTCGCCAAGCACAAACTGGTGGCCGAGCAGCTGCATGGCTTTCCGGGTCGCAACGCGGACGGTCGGCATGCCCATGCGCTTGACAAGACTGGAAAGAATGTTCTGCGGCGTATCACCGGGGTGCAGCAGGCGGGAGGTGATGCCCAGTGCCCAGGAGGAAGCCGACACAAGCCAGGTGTCGGATTTCGGCCCACTCGGATCATCAAACTTTGCGGCAGCCAATTTGTCTTCAATCAGCCTATCTGCAGTCTCAGCATCCGGCACGCGCAACAAAGCTTCGGCCAAAACCATCATTGCCAGGCCTTCGCGGGTCGTCAGCCCGAACTCACGCATGAAATCTTCGACACCACCAAGACCGACTTGGACAGACCGCATGTCGTCGATGTATCCGCGAGCGCGTTGATCGATCAGTTTTTCGACCACCGGATCTCCGGCCGCTTCTTTTATAAGCGCTTCGACTAGCGGTTTATCGTCCGGCGCATAAGCAGCCCGGAACGGCTCCAAGCCAATTTCTTCGCCTCCCGGCAAGACAGCAGCTGTCACAGACATAGGCACCTCCCTTCAGGCCCTAAAGCCAAAACCAAACATTTCCCTAAATTACCTTTTTATTTCTCGCGTTTTTCTCTATTTTTTGCCTAATTACTCGCCTATTTCCCGGTTAAAATCAAAATTTCGGAGAATATTCACTATGCTGGATGCCACAGACCGGCGTATTCTGAAGGTGCTTCAGGAAGATGGCCGCATCACCAACACCGAGCTGTCGGAACGGGTTAGCCTTTCAGCCACCGCAACGGCTGAACGGGTGAAGCGTTTGACCCGCGAAAAATACATTGAGCGGTTCTCTGCCAGCCTTGATCCGAAGAAGGTGGACCGCGGACTGCTGGTCTTTGTTGAAATCAGATTGGAACGAACTTCGCCGGAGATATTTGATGCGTTCAAGCGGGCCGTTGAACGGTCACCCGATATTCTGGAATGCCATATGGTTGCCGGCGGTTTCGATTACTTGATGAAAAGCCGGGTCAAGGACATGGAGGCCTATCGCGCGTTCCTGTCCGATGTGGTTCTCGCGCTACCTGGTGTTCGAGAAACACATACGTATGCGGTCATGGAAGAGATAAAGGACACACATATTCTCCCTGTCTAAGGCCGCCTTGGGATCGGAGCATCGATCACAAAGCCTTGTCTTGACCGTGTCCGTCGGCCTGCAGGAGAGAGAACGCAACATTCTCGTGAGGTCTCATATGAAACGCTTGTTTACAGCCTGGACTGCCCTGCTAGCTCTCTCTGTCTCAATACTGCAGGCTTCTGCGCAGGATCGAGATTGGCAAGCGACCGAGACTGAAGCGAATGGCCAGACCGTCTACTTTCATGCGTGGGGCGGAGAGCCACGGATCAATGCTTACATTCAGTGGGCGGCAAGAGAAGTCAAAGACCGGTATGGTGTTCGTGTTGTTCATGTGAAAGTCAGCGACACAGCAAGTGTCGTATCGCAAGTTCTGGCTGAAAAATCCGTCGGGAAAACAAGTGGTGGCGCTGTAGATCTCGTCTGGATCAATGGCGAAAACTTCGCCGCTATGAAAAAGCATGATCTACTTGCCGAAGCTGGATGGGCTCATAGCCTGCCCAACTGGTCCTTTGTCGACACAGAAAACAAGCCGACTGTCTTGATGGACTTCACCGTTCCAACCGACGGTTTGGAAAGCCCCTGGGGCATGGCCAAGTTGGTTTTTATGCATGATAGCAGCCGGCTCAAAACACCTCCGAAAACTCTTGATGACTTCCTGAATTTCGCAAAAGCCGATCCCGGCCGGTTTGCCTATCCGCAGCCGCCTAACTTCTATGGCACCACGTTCTTGAAACAGATCCTGATCAGCACAATCAAGGATCCATCCTTGCTAAGCAAACCCGTTGACCCGGCGCTGTTTGGCAAACACACAGCCCCGCTATTTGATTACCTCGACGCCTTGCACCCGCATCTTTGGCGGAAAGGCCAAGCTTTTCCAAAGAACGCCGCGCACATGCGCCAACTGCTGGCTGACAGCGAACTGGATATCGCGTTTTCCTTCAATCCTGGAGATGCGTCCGGTGCAATCGCCAACGGCGAACTGCCGCCAACGGTGCGCACATTTGTGCTGAATGGCGGCACAGTCGGCAACACGCATTTTGTTGCCATTCCTTTTAACAGCTCCGCGCAAGAAGGTGCCAAGGTTTTTGCCAACTATCTGTTGTCGCCCATAGCACAAATGCGCAAACAAGATCCACAGATCTGGGGTGATCCCACAGTTCTCAATGTTGCGGATCTGCCGGCAAATGAAAAAGCGCTGTTTGACACTTTGGATCTTGGCCCCACGACACTTTCACCTGAAGACCTTGGTCCGGTGCTGCCCGAACCTCACCCAAGCTGGGTGACGGAACTGGAGCAAGCCTGGGCAACCCGTTACGGTGCTGGAGGGGAGTAAGCCTTTGGCTGTGGCCCTGCCAGTGTCCAAAGCTCCAACATTGGTAGTGACATTGTTGCTCGCTGGACCGGTCATTGCAGGCTTCGCCGGAACCATCTTACCGGCTTTTGGGTTTCTACCGGCACTTGGTGAAACCCACTGGTCGCTGGCCCCTTTCAAGCGGCTGCTCGCTATGCCGGGCCTGGAACATTCCATTGCCTTGAGTTTTGCGACCGGACTGATTGCGTCGCTGTTATCTCTTTCAATCGTGCTCTTGTTCGCAGCCGGATGGAGCGGAACGCCCACCTTTCAAGCCATCAGCAGGTTTTTGTCTCCCCTTCTATCAGTTCCGCATGCAGCGGCGGCGATTGGCCTTGCTCTCTTAATCGCGCCGTCCGGTTTTTTAGTCAGGCTGAGTTCTCCCTGGGCCACGGGTTGGAACCGGCCGCCGGACCTGTTGTTGATCAATGACTCGCTTGGGATTGCCTTGACCTTTGGTCTGGTGGCCAAAGAGGTTCCTTTTTTATTTCTTATGACCCTTGCTGCCTTGAACAAGCCGGGTATCAAGGACTTTGCCAAAGCAGGCACCAGCCTGGGTTACGGCCGAATGGCAACTTTCTTTAAAGTGGTTCTGCCGCAAATCTATCCCTTGATCCGCTTACCGATACTTGCAGTGATTGCCTACGCGACTTCTGTCGTTGATGTAGCGCTCATTCTTGGGCCAACCACTCCGGCCCCGTTAGCCCCACGCCTAATCGGCTGGATGAACGACCCGGATCTTTCTATGCGGCTAACTGCTTCGGCAGGCGCGATTGTTCAACTGGCTGTCAGCATTTGCGCAATCTTGGTCTACCTGGTTCTGGAATTTACGATCACGCAGCAGGCCAGACGCCGGCTATCACTCGGACGGAGGAAACCTGCGGATCAGTACGCAAGAGGGATTGCCCTCGGAATGATGGCTGCAATCATCGGCGCAATGTTACTGGCGTTTCTGGTGCTGTGCTTGTGGGCAGTCGCCAAATCCTGGTGGTATCCGGCAGTCTTGCCACAAAGCTGGGACTTCACGGCATTTACAAAAGCACTGCCTGAGACAAGGGGAATTTTCGCAACATCACTTATATTGGGGATCCTCGCAGCCGTGCTCAGCACGGGCCTGACGTTGTGGCTTTTGGAAAGCCATACCAATCAAAGCAAACAGACTGGCATATGGCTGCGGACCCTAATCTTTGTGCCACTTGTGCTGCCTCAGGTCGCATTCCTATTCGGACTTCAGATCCTGTTTCTAACGCTCGGACTAGATGGCAGTTATCTTGCCGTGTTGCTCGCCCATCTGGTTTTTGTCCTTCCGTATGCCTTTCTTGCCCTCAGTGACCCCTGGCAGCGGCTCGATCCGCGTTATGCACGACTCGCGGCCTCCATGGGCGCTTCCCGGCTCAGGATCTTTTTCAAAGTGCACATACCAATGCTTCTAAGACCGATCCTGGTGACTTGTGCAGTCGCGCTGGCTGTCTCCATCAGCCAATATCTGCCAACCCTTTTGATTGGCGCTGGCCGACTGATAACTGTCACGACCGAAAGTGTTGCCTTGGCCAGCGGTGGCAATCGGCAATTCGCGGCACTCTACGCCCTATTGCAACTTTTAATTCCGCTGGCCGGGTTTGCACTGGCCGCGTTGATCCCGGCCATCGTCTACAGACATCGCAGCGCAATGCGCCTGGAGCCATGACGTCATGATTGCCCCGACTTCCAGCTCAACAGCCGGCCTTGTCTTTAAGAAGGTATCGCTGCGCCTTGATGACCGGCTGTTGCTGACATTCGATCATGTCATCCGCCCAGGAACCGTGCTCACTGTGATGGGTGAAAGCGGCAGCGGCAAATCTACTTTGCTTGACTTTGTCGCCGGTTTCCTCAAGCCGGACTTCTCGGCCTCAGGGCAGATCCTGTTGGACGGGAAAGATATCACCAGCCTGCCCCCACAGAACCGGCACATTGGGTTGATGTTTCAAACACCGCTCCTGTTTCCGCATATGTCCGTTTTGCAGAACCTGATGTTCGCAATTCCGCAACACATCAAAGACAAACACAAGCGCAGGAGTTTGGCAGAAGAGGCTTTGCAAGCCGTCGGTCTTTCAGGTTCGGGTCTAAAAGACCCGGCAAAACTGTCCGGCGGACAGCAAACCCGGATAGCCTTGATGCGCACACTTCTGGCCGAGCCTAAAGCGCTTTTGTTGGACGAACCTTTTTCCAGCCTTGATCAGTCGCGGCGCGCAACCGTCCGCGAGCTGGTCTTTTCCGTTGCGCGCGACAAGAATCTTCCCATTTTACTGGTTACCCATGACGAAGAGGATGCAGAGGTCGCTGGCGGGCAAGTTTTCCGGCTGGAAAACAATAAGGCCGGTCCCTCAACCTGACTGCAATCCATTATTCAGCTGAGTCTGCAGACTTCGCCTGAAGCAGGGAGTAGTTGTCGATCCCGATCCGTTCAATGAGGCCAAGCTGAGTTTCGAGGAAGTCGATATGGCCTTCTTCATCGCTCAGCAGCTGCTCAAACAGCGCCATCGATACATAGTCGCCCTCTTCCCGGCACACTTCGCGGGCTTCGTGATAAAGAGACCGTGCAACATATTCGGCCGCAAGATCGCCCTCCAGGCATTCTTTCACAGATTGACCAATGCGCAGCGGATCGAGGGTCTGCAGATTTGGAAAGCCTTCCAGAAACAGGATCCGATCCATCAGATCCTGCGCATGCTGGCGCTCTTCTTCAGCTTCCTCCAGCTCCTTATCGGCAAGATTGCCGAAGCCCCAGTCAGACAGAAGCCGTGCGTGCATCCAGTATTGATTAACCGCAGTCAACTCGTGCCGGAGAGCCTTGTTCAAATAGTCAATGACCCGCGCTTCACCCTTCATCAGTCCCTCTCAATGCTCAACCAGCTGCTGCCGAGCGCCTGCGCCGCGCAGGCTTTTCGTTTTTCACTTCACTCTCTGGAGCATCTTCATGAATGATGTCAATAACACTTGGAAAACATCCACCACAGCGCGGCCGGCATCCCAGATGGCGGAAAACCGCGCCAGGGGTCGGAATTTTACCGTTTGGATCTGCACGCATTTCAGCCGCGGCTTCGCGCAGCTGCTTGTCAGTCAACACATTACAAGAACAAATGAGCATTCTAGGGTCTGGCCGTCACCGGGTCTTGAGAGCATATTGTGGTTGACTGATTGCAGCGCAATACAGAAACCATACTATAAGAGTCAACTTTTATGTCCACGGTCTTGTTTTGGTAGGCGAACGAATGAACATTGAAAACCCTTCTGACGAACGGCGTACGTTGGTTTTAACAGGAGCAAGCCGGGGCATTGGCCATGCAACGGTTAAAAAATTCTCGGCGGAAAACTGGCGGGTGATTTCCTGCTCCCGCCAAGCCTTCTCGGAAAAATGCCCCTGGCCGATGGGACCGGAAGATCACATTCAGGTCGACTTAGCGGACCCCGAAAACCTGGGCTTTGCCGTTCAGGAGATCAGGAAACGGCTTGAGGCCCACGGCTCCCGCCTTCACGCCCTGGTCAATAATGCTGGCATCAGCCCTAAAGGAAATGACGGAGAACGCCTGATGTCGTTGAATACGCCAATGCATGAGTGGCGCAATGTTTTCCAAGTGAACTTTTTTGCCCCAATCCTATTAGCGCGCGGCCTCTTTGAAGAACTCAAAGCTGCATCTGGTTCAGTGGTGAATGTCACCTCGATTGCCGGTGTCAGGGTTCATCCGTTTGCCGGAACCGCCTATGCGACCTCCAAGGCAGCCCTCGCGTCCCTGACCCGCGAAATGGCTGCAGACTTCGGACCACATGGGGTGCGAGTCAACGCAATTGCCCCTGGGGAAATTGATACGTCAATCCTGTCTCCTGGAACAGAAAAACTGGTCGAGGAAATCCCTCTGCGGCGTCTTGGCCAAACAAACGAAGTCGCGGATACGATTTTCTATTTATGCAGCGAAAACTCGTCCTACGTCACCGGCTCTGAAATACACATCAACGGTGGCCAACATGTTTAACAGGAAGGAAATTCAGTCAACCAGAAATAGTATTGGATAATGTTCCTTGATAAAATTATTGAGACTGTCTGGCGGAACACTAAAATACCGCATAGTAATTTTCCGCATTTTTACCTAATCTTCACAGCTCTCATCGAATTTAAGCCTAATGGACGAGGTTTACCGGTAGCACGGGGTTTTCGATGAGACGCGCATTGAAATGGTTGGTTGATCTGAAATTTGGTTACAAGGTCAGCGGCGGGTTCGCAGCAATTCTTTTGCTGACAGCGGTAGTTGGTGGTGTCGGTTACTTTGCGATATCCACTCTCTCCGGACGTTTTGAAGTTGCGGATCAATCCGCAGATGTCAGCAGAATGGTTCAATCGACCTCTCTGGTTCGCGAGAATTATCTGAATTCTCCTTCCTCTGAGCTAGCCGATACAACGCGTCAGGAAATCTCTGGATTGAATGGCGCCTTAGATACTCTGGCACAAAGTGTTGCCGGAGATACCGAGGCGGCGGAACAGGTAAACACTGCAAAAGCAGCTGTCGGACAATTTGCTTCTACATTTGATGAGGTGGTGGAGCAAACCAACCAGCAAGCGGAGCGCCTGGCAACAGTGCGTAGCAGCGTCCACGATCTGGAAAAACTGGCCGCCTCTATTACCGAAGCCGTTCTGACTGAAGAAAAGAAAGTCAGTGCTGAGGTGTTTTCTGCAAACGGCACTTTGGAAGATGCCAATTTAATGCTGCGCAGCGTTTTTGATTTGCAGGGTGAAGTATCCACCATTCAGTTTGCCTACCTGAAAGGCAGCGGCAATCTAGATGGTGATGATCTGAAGCAAAGCATGGAAATCAGTTTTGCGCTCGTCGACCGCACGAAGGAAATGCGGTACCGGCAAATTGAAGGTATCGAGCGCAAGACCGTAAGCAAACTGGCCGGTGCAGCTAAGAAACTAGACAAGGCGATTGCACGGCTTGGAGACGACTTGGGCTTTGCCGAGGCTTATGAAGCACGGACTGCCGTTGGCACTCACCTCGATGCTATTACCGCTCTGGCCGAAAGCATCCGTGAGCAGGCAATTTCTGCTGTCAGCAAATCCAAAGCGACGGTTCTGACTGCCAATACCCGACTTGCCACTATTAAAGCCATCATGGAACAAGCGGCCGAGCTGGACCAATATGCTCTAAAGGCCGAAGCTGAAACGTACAATTTGTTCGGCAACTTTGGTGTCACAGACCCTGCTGGTGTGCAGGAGCAAATCGCTGGGCTAGTAAAGCTGGACGAAAAACTCGTCACTTACGCAGACGCACTGCCTGCGGCCGCTGACGCTATCAATGGTATCGCGGTGTCCGTCGCGACTTTTGATCGCGCATTCAAGGAAATGCTGACGACAAAAGCAGATCTTCAAGCGAAGAGAAATCAACTTGATACGCTGACCAAACAAGTCAGCGCGGATATTGCTGGAATTTCACAAGCACAATCGGCAGCAGCCAAATCAGCGGCCACTGCAGCAGAAGTGCAAATCGCAATGACCGTTCTCCTTTCAATCCTTGGCGGCATCGGTCTGGCGATTGTTCTCAATCTGGCAATTACACGTCCAATCCGCACCATCACAAATGTGATGAACAGCCTGGCTGGCGGCGACAATGAAGTCACCATTCCTGGACTTGACCGCGGTGACGAGATTGGCGACATGAGCCGAACAGTTCAGGTCTTCCGGGACAATGCAATCGAGCGCGCAAATCTACAGGCGCAAAACGCACAGGAAGAAGCCTCACGCCAGGAACGGCAGCAGCGGATCGACAGTTTGATCAACAACTTCCGCGCAACTGCAGAAGATGCGATTGGCTCTGTTGCAACAACCGCCGGCAGCTTGGACACGACCGCGCAGGCATTGACCGATATTGCCCGCGACAGCGCGGGACACGCCAGCGAAACACAAGATTCCTCCAATGAAACCACCCACAATGTTCAGACCGTTGCAAGTGCGGCGGAAGAACTGGCGGCATCCATTGGTGAAATCTCGCGGCAGGTTTCCCAGACGACCGAGATCGTCGAACGGGCGACTGTTGGTACACGGGAAACCAATGACAAGGTCGAGGGCCTTGCCGAAGCTGCCACAAAGATCGGCGAAGTCGTCACGCTCATCCAGGCTATTGCCGAGCAAACCAACCTTTTGGCACTCAACGCAACTATTGAGGCAGCGCGTGCTGGTGAAGCAGGCAAAGGCTTTGCTGTGGTCGCCGCAGAGGTGAAGGAATTGGCGACACAGACCTCCAAAGCAACAGAGGAAATCAGTTCGCAAATTACCGCCATCCAAACTGCGACCAAAGATTCTGTTGTTGCAATCGGCGAAATCGCCGAGACCATGGACGAAGTCAACAACTATACTGCAGCGATCGCTTCGGCTGTTGAACAGCAGGGCGCGGCAACTGCGGAAATCTCGCAGAATGTCCAGCGTGCGGCAGAAGCCACTGGGACCGTTTCCAACAATATGACTCAGTTGTCTCAAGCCGTTGATCAGACCGCCTCCTCTGCGGACATGGTTTTGTCTGCGTCAGGCGAATTGACCGAGAAGACCGATGAGTTGAAGACTGAGGTCGAGAGCTTCCTGTCTGAAGTCGCAGCTGCGTAAACGGATATTCATCACTTAAGAAAAAGGCGGGCGTGCCAGGCACCCCGCCTTTTTTGTTGCCGAGCCAATGCCACAGCGTTGACGTTGGAACGTCAGACGACTAAGGCGTGGACAAGACCCTTTGCGCAAGAATTGAGAGAGAATCGTGGCGGAGAAAACCGACGCGCCAACCTTTGCCCCAACCGGCCAGCCTCCCGTACAGGCCTGGCCCGTGATCCTGGAAACCCCAGGCTGGAAGGACTACCGCCTTCTAGATATGGGCGAGGGTCAAAAACTGGAACGCTACGGACGCTACACGATCGTTCGGCCGGAACCCCAGGCCATGGGCAGCCGCCGCCTGAAGAACGCTACGTGGGACCGCGCCAATGCGGTCTTCTCAGGTGACACGGACGAAGAAGGCCCAGGTCGTTGGAAATACTCGGGCAATGTCTCCGAAACCTGGCCCATGTCCTATGGTCCGGTGACCTACAATGGCCGGTTCATGTCGTTCCGCCATGTCGGAGTCTTTCCCGAACAAGCGGCTCATTGGAATTGGGTGAATTCCAAAATACGGGCAGAGAAGCAAAAAACGCCTGAAAAGCCGCTGAAAATCCTCAATCTGTTCGGCTACACCGGCCTGGCCTCCCTGCTTCCTGCAACGGAAGGCGCGCACGTCACCCATGTCGACGCATCGAAGAAGGCAATCGGCTACGCGCGGGAAAATCAGACCCTATCCGGACTGGAAGATCTCCCGATCCGATGGATCTGCGAAGATGCCTCCAAGTTTGTTGCCCGTGAGGTTCGCCGTGGCAACACCTACGACGGCATCATTCTGGATCCGCCAAAGTATGGGCGCGGCCCAAAGGGCGAAGTCTGGGACATCTACACCAGCCTGCCAGGCATGCTGAAAGACCTGCAGCAGCTGCTGGCGAAAGACGCTCTCTTCATGATCCTGACCGCTTACGCGATCCGCTCCAGCTTCGTCTCGATCCATGAGCTCATGGCCGAAACCTTGTCCCGGCAAGGCGGACGGCTGGAATCCGGTGAACTGGTCATCCGGGAAGAAGACGGCGCACGGGCTCTTTCCACGTCTCTCTTCTCCCGCTGGAGCAGCCGCTAACGCCTACTCAGCTGCGAGTGCTATGGGGCGGTTGTCGTTCGACCAATCCGTACCGTTATCCTGAATTGGGGCCTCTTCGGCTTCTATCTTGCTCCTCCGCGCGTAGACCAACGCGAACATGGGCGGCGCGAAGTAGAACGAGATCACGGTCGACAACAACACGCCGCCGGCGATCGACATGGCGAACGGTGGCCAGAACCCGCCACCGGCCAGGATCAACGGTAAAAACCCTCCGAAGGTCGTAAGCGTTGTGGAGATGATGTGCCGGCCCGACCCCATCACTACGTCTACCATTGCCTCCCGATCACCGTCGACCGCCCGGCTGTTTTGCTGAAGACCGGTCAGGATGATGATGGCTGCGTTGATAGATACGCCGATCGAGCCGATCACGCCGATGATGGCGTTGATGCCAAACGGGTACTGGAAGACCGCCAGGGCCAGAATGCTGAGCCCCGCCGACAGCCCCGACACGACCAGCGTGACAGCGGACAATCGGAACGAGTTGAAAGTCAACACAATCGCGGCAATCGACAACGGTACGATCAAGCCGAGCGAGCCAATCAGATTGTTCAACGTATCTGAGCGTGCATCGGAGTCACCGCCCGTTTCGATACGATAGCCTTCCGGCACTACAAAGCCGGCAAGTTCCATCTCGCTCTGGAGCTTCTTCAGGGCTTCTTCCGGCAAAACACCATATTGTACGAATGCCTGAACAGTGTTGGTGCGTTCTCCATTCCGCCGATTGATCTCACCCTCCGAGGGCTCCAGGCGAATGTCCGTGATCGCGGACAGCGGCACCCCCTCATAGCCAGCTGTTCCGGCTGCTCCGATCGCGGGCAACAGAGGCAGGCTCGCAATGTCAGACAAGTCGCCGCGGGAAGTCTCGCCGATCCGAACGCGCACCGGCAGTTCCTCCGTTCCTTCGATCAGACTGCCTCCGACCGCGCCTTCCAGAGTAGCCTCGAGTTGGCGAGCGACATCCGCCAGGCTCAACCCTACAAGCCGTGCCTTATCCTCATCGACCGAAAACTTCAGTTGCGGTGCGCCGCTTTCCAACGTTGTCCGCACAACGGTCACTTCCTCGATCCCGGATGCGAGTTGGCGCAGGGCATCTCCGCGTTCGCGCAAGACTTCCAAGGACGGGCCGACAAGGCGCAGCTCGACAGGCGCATCCACCGGCGGCCCTTGCACGAGATCCCGCACCAGTATTCGAGCGTTCGGGTAAAGCGCGGTCAATTCCCTTTGCAGCCGAGGCACGAGATCTGTTGTCGTATCCGGTGAGCTGGTGGTGACAAGTGCCTGAGCGAAAGCCGGGGCGCGATCCTGGTTGCCAACGATGTTGTAATAGAAGGCTGGGGCGCTCTTTCCCACAACCCAAACCACTTTTTTGATGCCCTCCTGATCGGACAGGAACCCGTCCATGGCACGAACCACATCGGATGTTTCGGCAATCGCAGTGCCGTCAGACAGCTCCACTTCTATGTGGAACTGATCCCGGTCCACACCCGGGAAAAACTGCGCGGTTAACGTCGGCATGCTCATGAAACCAATCACGGGCAAGACCAGTGCAAAGGCAACGGAACTTGCCGGGTTTCTCATGGCGAGCTGCAACGAAAACCGGAAGGGTACGGACACCAATTTCCCGGGTTGGAAAGAGCGCCTTTGGGTCTGGGAGTTGGTTTCGGGCAGCAGCCATCCGGCAATTGCCGCCGTCAAGGTCACGGCAACCAGGAACGACCAGACAAGCATGATGATAACGGCGATTGCAATCGCCCCGACAAAGTCACCAGCTGGTCCCGGCAGCAGAACCATGGGCAAGAAGGAAAGGGCCGTGGTTGCGGTCGATGCCAGCAGCGGCGCAAAGAGCCGACGGACGGCCTTGCGCACAGCCTCACGCCTTTCTTCTCCGCGCGCAAGGGCCTGACCGATTTCATCGGTCATGACAATACCGGCATCAACCAGCAGGCCGAGAGCTACGATCAGTCCGGTAAGCGACATCTGGTGGAGCGGTAGGCCGATCATGCTCATCGTTGCAAAGGACGCCAGAGTGACCACAGGCAAGACCATTGCAACGATCACGGCCGACCGTAGCCCCATCGTGACAAGCAGCACGCCAATCACCAAGGCCATGCCGATGGCTATGTTGGCGCCAACGTCTGTCAGCCGATCGATCGTGTAGCGGCTTTGATCGAACACGAGTTGATGCTCGATCGAATGCGGCATATCCGTTTCATAGGCAGCAATGCTATCCCGGACACGGGTCATCCAGGTGTCGACCTGAAGGCCATCGGCAATCTTCGCAGCGACAAGAATTGCCGGACGCCCCCCTGAAAAGGCCAGCTCTTCAGCGGGTTGGCGGATGCCCTTAGTGACGGTGGCAACATCGCCAACACGGGTCACCAGTCCATTGCTCCCAGTTGTCACCGGGATGGCGCGAATCCGATCAAGCGCGGCAATTTCTCCAGACACCTCGATCAAAAATTCGCGGTCCGAACTGCGCAGGCGGCCAGCGCGGACCTTGGCATCCGCGTTTTGTATGGCCGAGGCGACCTGATCCACCGTCAGAGACAAGGAAATGAGCGTCGCCGGATCTATGCGGACCAGAATCTCTTCTTCCTGCTCTCCGAAAATCTCGACGGACTTTGTACCGGGCACATTCCGGAGTGTATCAGACAAAACCTCGGCATATCGAAGCATGACTGCCTGAGAGACCGCCTCATGCTCCGGAACAAGTGCGCTGATCGATGCGAAAGCGCCAGCGCCGTCAGTGCTGAATTCCGGCTCCAGAACACCTTCGGGAAATTCGCGTGTGGCGTCGCCGATCTTGTCCCGGATTTCCGACCACGCCTGTTCAATCACGTCTTCGGTCAACGTATCGAGCAGCTCAATCTGAATAATTGAAATCGAGGAGGCAGACGTCGATTCAATCACATCAATCTCTTCGATTTCACGAAGCTCTTCCTCGATCTTTTCCGTGACCAAAGCCTCAACACGACCCGGATCAGCGCCTGGGTAGACGGTCGTAACCGTTGCAAAGAGATTGGTGATCGTCGGATCTTCCTGCCGGCCAATGCCGATCAGGGCCGTTGCTCCGGCCGCCAGGATGACAAGAAGAGTCAGAACCACCAGACGGGGTTGGCGAAAGAACAGGGTTTCCATGCCTCAGCCTCCTGCCTTCGCCAGGTCTACAGCTTGGCCAACGACAACCCGGTGAACGCCATCCCGAACGATCCGGCTGTCTGGTGTCAAGGTCCCGCGGACAAACGCCCGCGCCTCTTCCGCATACAGGACTTCCACCGCTTCGCGCACCACAACGTATGCCGGGCTGGGCGCTGAGATATCCACATCCTCGGCAACTGTCAGCACGGTCCAAAGACCGCGCGGACCTTCTTTCAATGCGGAAACCGGGATCCAGGCGCCTTCCGTCTCCACGCGCTCAACAATTGACAGTTCCGCCAGTCGTCCAAAAGCGGGTGTTGCCTCCGGTGTATCGAGTTCAAACAAGGTCTCGATTGTCCGGGTACGGGTTTGAAGGTCTGGACGAAGCGCTGCCAAGCCGGCTTTGAACGTCCGGCCCGAGATCTGAATGTCATAGCTTTGCGACCGATCAAGCCGGTTGACCACTTCCGGCGACAAACCGATGCGGACTGTTGGCCGTGAGCTCTCCAGCAAACGCAAAACGGGCGTTGCCGGAGACGCCGTTGCTCCGTCATCCAAAAGCCGTTCTCCAACCCGCCCCGAAAACGGCGCTTTCAAAACAGCCTTATCAAGATTGATGTCGATGTTCTCGATCGTAGCATCGATCTGCGCGATCGTGGCGTCCAACCGGCTGAGGGTCAGGCGGGCTTCGTCGAGCACCTGTGCGCTGACGTGACCATTGTCCTTCAGCAGCTGCCGCCGGTTCAACGTCAGCGAGGCCAGTTCCCGGTCACTTTCAGCCGCCTGACGATTGGCGACCTGGCGCCGGCGGTCCGCCTTAAGTGTCCGTGTGTCGAGTAAAGCAATGACGTCGCCTTCCTCGACAATGTTACCCTCATCGACCCGAACCTCTCGAACTGTTCCGGAGAGCTCAAAAGCAAGGTCCGTGCTGCGTGCCGGCTCAAGCCTGCCAACAAAACTGCGCTCAATATCATAGCCGGTCTCCCAATCAGGCGAGAACACGTCCACGACGGCCAAGGGAAAGGGGTCCACAGACGGCTTTTCTTCCGCACGCATCTGGATGGTGGTGACACCGATCATCACTGCAGCGGCGGCAAGGCCAACATTGATCGAGAAGGTCGCCGCACTCAGCGCCATTCTGCCAATGCACCGGAGTTTGCTCTTCCCGGTCGTCTCTGACGCGGGGGTCTGATCATCCTTCGACATGGCACGTTCTCACCTTGTCCTCTGGCTGCCGGTACGATTTTGGGGAATATCACCTTCCCAATGTAAGCAGCGCTAACTATGTTATCGTTGTTTACATATGTTAACGAAACTAACTTCAGCAAGAGACGCAACAAGAAAAAATTCGGAAACGCCTTACATGGCCAAAACAGAAATTCACAAAAAAGCGGGCTATCACCATGGTGATTTGCGTGGTGAATTGATCGCAGCAGCGCGCCAACTTATTGAAGAACATGGGCCAGATGGGTTTTCCATGTCGGATGCTTGCCGCCTTGCCGGGGTGAGCACAGCTGCGCCCTACCGGCACTTTTCATCCAAGCAGGATCTCTTGAGCGAAATCGCCATGGACGGCCTGAGGCGCCTTGGTCAGGATATGGAAGCCAGAGCCTCTGGGCAGCCACGCGGCACCGTGGAGTCAATTGCCGCGATAGGGCGGGCCTATGTCGCGTTCGCAAGACGCGAGCCTCATACGTTCCGGCTCATGTTCAGCACGATGTCCCATCATGACCGCATTGATGAGCTCAAACAGGTCGGCCGTGGCTCCTACGGTGTCTTGCTCCGCGAGGTAGCAGACTATCTGGGGAAGCCGAACATAGACGAGACCGTACTCCAAACTTCCTTCCCGCTATGGACACAAGTTCACGGGTTGTCGTTCCTCGCCATCGATGGCAAGCTGGAGGTGACAGAGTTTCCAGTCGACATTGAAGGCTCTATTCTTATTGCGACAGAACGGCTGCTTCCGCCGGTATCTTAGGTCGCTTCTTGACCCGGCCGGTCGCGAAGACTAAGCCAATCCAAACTGTCATTTTCGAATTCAGCTGGCTCAAGAAGAGCCTTTGGAGCTCCTGCATGCCGCAAACCGGCAAACCTCAAAAAACCGGCGCCGTCAAACAGATCACCAGCCATTCCAATCCCATCGTTAAGGAAATCAAGGGGCTGGTCGCCCAGCGCAAACACCGGAGCCAGTCCGGATTGTTTGTGGCCGAAGGATTGAAACTTGCAACGGATGCCATTGCAGCCGATTGGGGCGTGCGTTATCTGGCCCTTGGCCCGGACGCCCGCGACAATCCCATCGCGCAGAAGGCGGCCGCCACTGCTAAGGCCAGAGGCGCTCTGATATTGGAAGTCTCGACCGCAGTCTTGAGCGCCATGACCCGAAAAGACAATCCGCAAATGGTTGTCGGTGTCTATGAGCAAAAACTACTTGGCGCCAAGGATATTGATCCGGCCGGTGCGACTGTCTGGGTCGCGCTCGACCGGGTTCGAGATCCCGGCAATCTTGGAACAATCATCCGCACAGTTGACGCTGTTGGCGGCAGCGGTGTCATGCTGGTCGGCGACTGCACCGACCCCTTCGCGGTGGAAGCTGTCCGTGCCACGATGGGATCGCTGTTTCACGTACCGCTGGCGAAACTCTCCAAGGACGAGTTCAAATCCCTCGCCAAGAACTGGCCCGGAACCGTTGCCGCGACCCACTTGAAAGGCTCGGTTGATTACCGGACACCGGATTACCAGGTCCCTTCGCTTCTGGTTATGGGGAATGAACAAAAGGGACTGGAGGACGACATGGCGGATGCTTGCTCGACCTTGATCCGTATTCCGCAGGTCGGCGAGGCCGACAGCCTCAATCTTGCCGTTGCCACCGGAATTTCCCTTTATGAAATCCGCCGCAATCACCTGGAGCTTTCTTGATGCGTTTGTTTGTTTTTGGTGCCGGATATTCCGGCAGGGCCATCATGGAAGAGGTGCGGGACCAGTTCGAGTGGATCGGCGGCACAACCCGCGCGGCGGACAAAGTGAACGAGCTCAAGGCAGCGGGTTTTGAAGCATTCCTATTTGACGGCGAAACCCCCGGCACAGGAATAACCGATGCCTTGTCCAAGGCAACGCACGTCCTTATCTCCATCGCTCCGAACGACACCGGCGATCCGGTCTTGAACCACCACGCCAAAGACATCGCCGCCGCCAATCCAAAATGGATCGGCTACCTTTCGACCGTCGGCGTTTATGGCAACCACGATGGCGCCTGGGTCGACGAGACGACTGATTGCAAACCTGTGTCCAAACGCTCGGTTCAACGAGTTGCTGCTGAAAAAGCGTGGCTGGACTTTGCCGAAGAGCATCAGTTTGCTGTTCAAATATTCCGCCTTTCTGGAATTTATGGCCCCGGCCGCAATGCGTTCGAGAACTTCAAAAAAGGCCGGGCTCGCCGTCTTGTAAAACCGGGTCAGGTGTTCAACCGCATCCATGTGGCCGATATAGCCGGGGCTGTTGCTGCCGCGATGCAACACCCCAGTACGCGGATATTCAACGTCACGGATAACGAGCCAGCCCCACCGCAGGATGTGGTTGCCTATGCCGCTGAGCTTCTGGGCGTTGCTCCACCGCCAGAAATTGCATTCGAAACCGCCGACCTCACACCAATGGCCCGGTCGTTTTATGGCGAAAACAAACGTGTCTCAAACCTGCGAGTTAAAGATGAACTTGGCTATACGTTCCGCTTTCCAGATTATCGGATTGCTTTAAACACTCTCATTCAGAACTACGCTTGACACCAGGCAGCTGTTTTTCCAGTTTCTGCGCCAATGATGCGGTGATCCTATCGCACCTTCAATTTTAGAAAGGCAAAACGATGAGTGAATGGCGTGTCTACCTGTCGGGTGAAATTCACACGGATTGGCGCGAACAGATCATAACCGCAACAAAGGAAGCTGGTTTGCCGGTCAGTTTCTCCGCCCCGGTTACAGATCACGATTCCAGCGACGATTGCGGCGCTGCGATTCTTGGCAGTGAAGACAACAAGTTCTGGTACGACCACAAAGGCGCCAAGGTGAATGCCGTGCGCACCCGGACGCTTATCGAGAAGGCCGACATCGTCGTTGTCCGCTTTGGTGACAAATACAAGCAATGGAACGCTGCATTTGATGCCGGTTGTGCATCAGCGCTCGGCAAGTCTTTGATTGTTTTGCATGATCCGTCTCTGACACACCCCTTGAAAGAAGTCGATGCTGCAGCTCTTGCGGTTGCTGAAACACCGGATCAGATCGTGCGTATCCTGAAGTACGCGATCCGCGGCGAACTCTAAGAAGCGGCCCTCGTTAATCGGCCGATCTTGAAATTAATAATTTAGAAACCATATTCTCTGAGTCTGAGCAGTCTGAAGCAATCACAACTGCTCAGACCGGCTGCAGTGCCATAGCTACCGGCGCATCAATATTGTTCCCCAAGAGGAACCAGCGCCAGGCAAGCCTTCTGCTGCAGACCTGTTTTTTAGTATTACAATAAATGACTGTCATCAAAGCTTTGAACTCTCATTGTAGATGGTCACGCTGTTGCTTTGATGCAAAGAATTGGAAAGTAGGCTCCATGCTGCATGGAAACGTAAAATGGTTTGATATGGGCCGCGGTGTCGGCACCATCGAACCCGAAGATGGGGATGATGTTCTCGTCGAAATCACCGCATTGCGCCGGTCCGGCATCGACACTTTGAAAGAAGGCCAACTGGTGGCTTTTGATCTGGAGTGGCGCCGTGGCCAGATGGTCGCAGAGGATCTTAAGGTTCTGTAACGGCCTCAAAGGTACTGCGGATTTTGGAGGGCGGTTTCACCGCCCTTTTTTAATATCTGGGGTTTACACCATAGGTGCCTCAAAGGTTGCGTGTGCACCAAAATTAGGCTTCCCTTTTCTCCAAATCTAAGGAAAGCCTCTTGTCATCCAGTCCGAACAGATCCAGCGCATTTGTGTTCATTTTCATCACGCTGACTATCAATGCGATGGGCATTGGCTTGATGATGCCTGTACTCCCCAACCTCTTGACTGAACTGACCAGCTTGCCGGTTGGTGAGGCAGCACGCTGGGGCGGCGCGCTCAGTGTTATCTTTGCATTGATGCAGTTCCTCTGCGGTCCAACACTCGGCAATTTGTCCGATCGTTTTGGCCGGCGCCCGGTTCTGCTAATATCCATGTTGACCGTTGCAGCGGATTATCTTCTCATTGCGCTTTCCTGGAACCTCGCGGTGCTTTTCATTGCCCGTATGATTTCCGGAATCGCCGGGGCAACACATTCTGCAGCTTCCGCATATATCGCGGATATTTCCGACAAAAAAGACCGGGCAAAAAACTTCGGTCTGCTGGGTGCCGCCTTTGGCGTCGGATTTGTTCTTGGGCCTGTTATCGGCGGGCTGCTGGGCGAGTTTGGATCCCGGGCGCCGTTTTATGCAGGTGCGGCGCTATCGTTTCTCAACTTCGTCTTCGGCTATTTCATTCTTCCCGAAACACTAAAGCCGGAAAACAGACGCTCCTTTGACTGGAAGCGCGCCAATCCATTCGGCGCCCTAAAACACGTTTCGGCGAACAAGGATGTTCAAGTCCTTCTGCTGGCCTTGTTGTTGTTTGACATCGCACACTACGTCTACCCATCAGTCTGGAGCTATTTCACAACGGAGGTGTTTGCCTGGACACCAAGTGATATCGGCTTGTCCCTTGCCGTCGTCGGATTTGGCTATGCCTTTGTTCAAGGATATCTGATCCGGGTTCTCGACCATCGCATCGGAACCGGAGCCATTTTGATGATTGGCCTGACCTGCAATCTGATCGCATTTGCAGCACTCGCCTTTATCAGAGACGGCTGGCTTGCCTATGCGTTTATCGGATTTGCGATCATGGGAGCTTTGGCCACCCCGGCCTTCACCGGTCTGATGTCCAACCTGGTCGCTGACGATGCGCAAGGTGAACTTCAAGGCCTGATTGCCAGCGCGGCCGGACTTTCGATGATCATCAGCCCGTTCGTGATGACACAAAGCTTTTCCTATTTCACAAGCTCAAGCACGGTCTATTTCCCGGGAGCACCTTTCGTAATTTCTGCAGTCCTCATTATCTTAGCTGCAATGATTGCCTTGCCGTTCTTGAAGAAACAGGCCAAGGCCACCGCAGAAAACAGTCCAAAGAGCCAGAAAACACCAGCCGAGTAATGACGTCCTCCTTTTCTCCACCCCCGCTTGATGGACCCCGCCTTTCGCCACGCTCCGGCGGTCCAGCCCGGCAGCTTGTTGTCATCCTGCATGGCTATGGCGCTGATGGTGCCGACTTGATCGATTTGGGACGAGCCTGGCAAGGACAACTGCCCGATGCCGCATTTGTTGCGCCCAATGCGCCAGAACCCCTCCCTTTTGAAGCCTTTGGCGGCCGGCAATGGTTTCCGCTCTCCGAGCGATCTCCTCAGGAATACGTGATAGGCGCGGAGGCAGCCCAAGCATCGCTTGACCGTTTTCTGGATGCTGAATTGTCAAAACTGCGGCTTGATGACTCATCACTTGCACTGGTCGGTTTCAGTCAAGGCGCAATGATGACTTTCCAGGCAGGTCTTCGCCGCAAAATGCCACCAGCTGCTCTACTCGCCTATTCCGGATTGCTGCCAGGCGCTGCCCAGCTAAAAACCATCCAGACGGCCACTCCTGTTTTGATTGTTCACGGTGAAGACGATGACGTTGTCCCCGCCTATCATTTGGACGCCGCTAGAACCGCGCTGACTCAAGCAGGTGTTTCCGTGGACACCCATTGCCTTGCCGGTCTTGGACATTCCATTGACGAACGCGGCATGGTGCTCGGCGGCAGGTTTCTGGAAAAGGCCTTTCAGTAAGGCGTTGCGGCCACAGCACAATTGGTTAATGGCTTCTTAACGGTTTTGCGTCATGCTTTTCCGGATTCGCCGTCCCAGAAAGGGATGGTTTCTCCGGAGCGCGCCATGCAGATCTCAATTGAAACCACCACGCAGAGCACCAGCTTGATGTCCGCGTCGTTTCAAGGATCTGGCAACCCGTCGCTGAAACCGGAAAACGAGGATGGCAAACCGGGTGCTGCACCTAAAGACACCGCAGTCAGCCTGTTAGAAGCCGCCTCCCAAAAAGCCGAAGAAGATGCCGTTGTTATCGCTGCCCTTCGCGAAGCTGTTGAAGAAGGCAAGGGCGATGAAGACGATGATGAGGATGGCGCGCTTGCGACGGTTGAGGACTATCAAAAAACGGCCGGCCAAATAGCCGCCGCGCTTGGCGAAGACGCGCCAGGTTCTGCCGCATCGCTTGCCTATGAAAGCGCAACGATTTCCACGACAACCATTGAAGCGGAAATTGGCGGGGAAACACTCACGGCACAGTTCGTGTCCTTTGAGCGGGTTTCCTACAACAGCGAAACCGGTCTTTCAGCCCGCTCAGCCAGCGCATCGACCATCGAAGGCGACTTTAACAACGGATCCTTCAGCTACCAAAGCGCGTCCGTCAGCGAACTCTACGCTGGTACCGGCAACCAGGTTTCCAACTTGGCCGGGCTCACAGCTTAGAGCCTCAGGAATTAACCAACTCAGAGCTTCAAATTAAACTCAGGGAAACCGTAAGCCTCCCTGAGTTCGAGCAATCACGCTTTTTTCAGATAAGCCGCCAAGATGTCGAGCGCAGCCTGAAGATCTGATTTATGGATCATTTCGGTGACCGTATGGATATAGCGGGTCCCGACAACAATCCCGACCGCCTTGGCACCAGCTGCTGCTTGTTGAGCAGCTGCGCCATCCTGGCCACCGGCTGCCAGCATCGTCCGCTGGAACGGGATTTTTTCCTTTTGCGCAATCGCTTCGATTTCCTTGACCAGGCCCCGGTCGGCAATGAAGCTGGAATCCTTCACATGCAAGCCGAACCCTTCACCTTGAACCGTAGTCCGGTCTTGTTCGGGAACACCCGGGGTGTCGCAGGCCAAAGTGGTGTCGACACCAAGTCCAATATCCGGTTTGATCGCAAAGGACGCTGTACGTGCACCGCGCAGTCCGACTTCTTCCTGGCACGTGAAACCGACGTGGATTTCGCACTCGTGTTTGGCCTTGCCCAGCGCCCGGATTGCCTCAATGCCGAGCCAGCAGGCGATGCGGTTGTCCAAGGCCTTTGAGACGACCTTTTCGCCAATCTCGATCAGCGGTTCGTCCATTGTCACCATGTCACCGACCTTGACGACATCCTTGGTGCCTTCGCCCAAACCAAGGTCAATCACAAATTCTTTTGGTTCTGGAATCTTCTTGCGTTCCTCGGGCGAGGAAATGTGGATCGGCTTGCCGCCGGGGTTCATGACACCTTTGTAGTCACCCTCGTCGGTGGAAACCAAAACCCGGCGGGAGAACAGATTGCGGGCATCAAATCCACCAACAGGCTGAACATGCACAAAGCCTTTGTCGGTCACATGAGAGACAAGAAATCCGATCTCGTCCATATGACAGAGCAGCATGACCTTCTTGGGGTCTCCGTTCTTCGGTTTCTTGCGCGAATTGCGGCGGCACAAAAGCGATCCCATCGGATCAGTAGTGACCTCATCAAAGAGGCCTTCGATTTCAGATTGAATCAAGTCCCGCACGCGGTGCTCGTGACCCGGCACACCCGGTGTTTCGCAAAGGCGTCGAAGAAGATCGATATTCATGGAACATCCCATTTGTTTGAAATTCGGCCCGATCCTAATCCGATTTGCCGCGCTCTACAAAGGTGGAATGAACCCGCTCCTCCTTCCTATAGGTCAGCTGATTATTAGAATTGTGAGGCAAAGATTTACGATAATTAGGCCATATCCGGTTTTCGGAACGTGTTTCCGGTGTTTGCCATTGCTGTGACGCATTTCATGGCAAATATTGGATTTCAACAATTGGGCCACCGGCCGCTCGGGCCGGACATCGCTGCTCCATAATCTAAATTACTATGCAGGGGAAATTCCGATGACCCAGAAGAAACGCTTCATTCTCTCCATTGACGGTGGTGGTGTCCGCGGATTGATCCCCTTGCGCATCCTGGAATCATTGGAAAGCCGCCTGATGCACCGGGGGATTGAACAGCCGCTGCATGAGCTGTTTGACCTGATGGCGGGAACATCGACCGGTGGCTTAATCGCAGCTGGCCTGAGTGCACCGCGGCCCGGCGGCACCAATGGGGACGCGGCTGCAACAATATCCGAACTCCGGTCTTTTTATGAATGCGAAGCCCGGGAGATATTCTCCTATTCTATCAGCGCCCGCTTGGCGCGCGCCTTCACCAATCCGCTCGGCCTTTTTGACGAGACTTATGACGCCCGCCCGCTGGAGAAACTTTTGAAAGAGCGCTTCGGCTGGACCTCCATGGCCAGCGGATTGTGCAAGCTGGTGCTGACGGCCTACGACATTGAGCAGCGCAAGGCGGTGTTCATGACCAATGGCCTGGAGGAAAACGGCAGCCGGCCGGACGACTACTATTTCTGGCAGGCCGTGCGCGCAACAACTGCAGCGCCGTCCTATTTCGAACCGGCCCGGATCGACAATCTCACCCGCAAGAGCCAAGAAGCCATGGTGGATGGCGGTGTCTTTATGAATGACCCGGCAATTGCCGCTTACCTGGAAGCGCGCAAGCTTGGCTGGGACGAAGACGAAATTGTGATCATTTCACTTGGTACCGGCCGGGCCAAAGAACATCCGTTCCGCTACGAGGATGCTGTTGGCTGGGGTGCTTTGGGCTGGATGCAGCCGTCCAAGGGCGTGCCGATCCTGTCGATCTTCTCCGACGGCCAGACCCAGACAGCGTCTTACCAGGCAACACATCTGTTCAACGAGGTGCCGAATGTGTCTTATCACCGGATCGACGGAGAGCTGGAACCGCACGCCGAGGATTTCGCGAACGCCCGGCCAGGCAACATTATTACGCTCAATGGTGCCGCCGATCGTATGATCCGCGACAACACGGTGCTCTTGGATCAGCTCGCAGATCTGTTGACGGATCACGTTGAAACGCGGGAAAGAGATGCCACCTCGGCCGTTTTAGGGCATGCTGCTTGATAGGTTGCCGGATACATAGGAATCGATTTTCTGGTGCACATGGTTCCGGCGGACAGGCGCGAGGTCCATCGTGACATACGGCACTTTGTTTTTAGGCAAGACCAGCTTCATTCAAGCAGCAATTGGCGCATTAGCGCTGGTGACTTTTGTCCCGGCGGCGGCTGCCGCGCCCACCCCTTCGGCAAAGCCCGGCCAGCTGTCGTTGACAGATCCAGGTCTCACCATTCAGAAAGTTGCCGGTGTTCCTGTTCCAGTGGAAAAACGCGCGGTACCGGAAGGCTATCAAGCCGCAAAACCCCGCCTTGTTTTGCGCGGCAACCAACCGGCCAAAGACTATTTCGGCTATGTTGACGGCCCGGCCCCGCTGAAGGCTCGGGCGATCGGTTCTTACGCCAAGGGCTGCCTAGCGGGCGGCGCTATGCTGCCGACCGATGGTCCGACCTGGCAAGCCATGCGGCTGTCACGCAATCGCAACTGGGGTCATCCAGAGCTCATCAGTTTCCTGAAAGCTTTGGCAGCGGATGCACCCGGCCTTGGCTGGAACGGCCTTCTGGTCGGCGATCTGGCACAGCCGCGCGGGGGGCCAATGGTGTCCGGCCATGCCAGCCACCAGATCGGGCTGGACGCGGATATCTGGCTGACGGAAATGCCGCAGCGCCGTCTGACGGCTGAAGAAAGGGAACAAATCTCCGCGATTTCCATGCTGAAAGGCCGGCTGGATGTGAAAGGTGCAGACCGGCGGGTTGATCCCAAAAAATGGTCCGACACCCATGCAAGGCTCATCCGGAGAGCTGCGTCTGACAAACGGGTGGCCCGGATCTTTGTGAACCCGACCATCAAAAAAGCCCTGTGTGAGTTTGAAAAAAGCCGCGACCGGGCATGGCTCCGGAAAGTGCGCCCTTGGTGGGGACACCACTATCACTTCCATGTGCGGCTGGCCTGTCCATCGGGAAGCGGCGGCTGCAAAAACCAAAATCCTCCGCCTCCTGGCGATGGCTGCGGGAAAAATCTGACCTATTGGCTGTCCGACAAACCCTGGGTGCCAAAAACCCCGCCAAAGAAAGGCAAAAAGCCTAAGGTGGTCAAAAAACGCCCGATGGCTTTGGCAGCTCTACCGCAAGCGTGTCAGACGGTTTTGAAGGCAAACTGAACACCTTTGATCAGAAAGACCTTCACTTCGGCGGGCTCGCCATATCCGGCGTAATGACCTTGGATAAAAATACGAGATCGAGCCAACGCCCGAATTTTGTGCCAGCTTCGGGCAACCGGCCAGAAATTTCGAAACCCAGCTTCTTATGGAGCGCGATTGAAGCGGTGTTGTCGCCGTCCACGACACCAACAATCACATGTACATCCTGGTCCCGCGCTGCGTCGATCAAACACTCCAGCAGCTTGACGCCAATTCCCTGTCCTTGGAATCCAGGATCCACATAAACCGTGTGTTCAACGGTATTCCGATACCCCTCACGCGGACGGAACGGGCCATAGCTGGCAAAACCAATCACCTGATCGTCTTTATCGACAGCAACAATCACCGGCCTGCCGCTGTTGCGGCGATTTTCAAACCAGGTGATGCGCTCATCGAGTGTCTCTTCCTGGCTAGTCCAAGCTGCGGTGGTCTCACGCACAGCCAGATTGTAAAGCGCCAGGATCGCTGGAATATCGCGCGGCTCTGCGTCTCGGAGCGCCATGGCGTGTACATTCTTTCGTATTGGGTGCAAATTCTTCCACCACACCAATTAACATATTGAACTGATTGCTATTATCCGTCCGCACTTTGGCAGCCTTGTCAAGTTTCCAAGAGCCAAGTGAAGATATCCAGGATCGACAGCGAGCCTCAGCAATTCAGGAACTTCAAAAATCCTCGGCTTTTCCGCAGTATCGGGCCGCAATCCTCTAGTCGAAATGGAATTGCGGTGGTAAACGGGCGCCATGACGACGAAGACGCTTTCCAACATCCGCAATTTCTCCATCGTGGCGCACATCGATCACGGCAAGTCGACGCTCGCCGACCGCCTGATCCAGATGACGGGAACGATGACCGACCGTGAGATGACCGAGCAAGTGCTCGATTCCATGGACATCGAGCGCGAGCGCGGCATCACGATCAAGGCGCAGACCGTGCGGCTGGTCTACAATGCCAAGGACGGTCAGCAATACATCTTGAACCTGATCGATACTCCGGGACACGTGGACTTCGCCTATGAAGTCTCCCGGTCGCTCGCCGCATGTGAAGGCTCCCTTTTGGTGGTCGATGCCTCGCAAGGCGTGGAAGCGCAGACCCTGGCCAACGTCTATCAGGCCATCGACAACGATCATGAGATCGTCCCTGTCCTGAACAAAGTTGACCTGCCGGCCGCTGAGCCCGAGCGGATCCAGGAGCAGATCGAGGATGTCATCGGCATTGATGCGTCCGAAGCATGCATGATCTCCGCCAAAACCGGCCTCGGCGTCGACACGGTTCTGGAAGCCATTGTCGAAAAACTGCCGGCGCCAGTAGGCGATCCGGACGATACGCTGAAAGCCATGCTCGTCGACAGCTGGTACGACACTTATCTCGGCGTGATGGTCCTTGTCCGCGTCATCAATGGGTCTTTGAAAAAAGGCCAGAAGATCAAGATGATGGGTACGGGTGCAGCCTATGACGTCGACCGTGTGGGCGTCATGACACCAAAATTCCTGCAAGTTGAGGAATTGAAGGCCGGCGAAATCGGCGTCATCACCGGCTCCATCAAGGAAGTGGCGGATACCCGCGTCGGGGATACCATTACCCTCGACAAAAAGCCCTGCGATGAGGCGCTCCCCGGCTTCAAACCGGCGCAGCCAGTCGTTTTCTGCGGCCTTTTCCCGGTCGATGCCAACGATTTTGAAGACCTGCGCGCTGCCATGGGCAAGTTGCGGCTGAACGATGCCAGCTTCTCCTTTGAGATGGAGACATCAGCCGCACTCGGATTTGGCTTCCGTTGTGGTTTCCTGGGGCTTCTGCATCTGGAAATCATCCAGGAGCGCTTGTCGCGTGAATTCAATCTCGACCTGATCGCAACGGCTCCGTCCGTGGTCTATCAAATGTCCATGACCGACGGCACGGAATTCGATCTGCACAATCCGGCCGACATGCCGGATGTGGTCAAGATTTCCGAGATCCGTGAACCATGGATCCGGGCGTCGATCATGACCCCGGACGAGTATCTCGGCGGCATTCTGAAGCTTTGCCAGGAACGGCGCGGCATTCAAGTTGATTTGTCCTATGTCGGCAGCCGGGCACTGGTCGCCTATGACCTGCCGCTCAACGAAGTTGTCTTCGATTTTTATGACCGGCTGAAATCCATCTCCAAGGGTTATGCGTCGTTCGATTATCAGATCTCCGATTACCGCGCCGGCGATCTTGTGAAAATGTCGATCCTGGTCAATGAGGAACCGGTGGATGCCCTCTCCGTTCTTGTACACCGCAGTCAAGCCGAGCGCCGTGGCCGGGCAATGGTGGAAAAGCTGAAAGAGCTTATCCCGCGCCACATGTTCAAGATCCCGATCCAAGCAGCAATCGGCGGCAAGGTGATTGCCCGTGAAACCCTGTCTGCGCTGCGCAAGGACGTGACGGCGAAGTGTTACGGCGGCGATGCTACCCGTAAGCGGAAGCTGCTTGAGAAGCAGAAGGCCGGTAAGAAAAAGATGCGCCAATTCGGCAAAGTGGAGATTCCACAAGAAGCCTTCATTCAGGCCCTCAAAATGGACGAATGAGCCGTTCAAGTGCATTCAAAAAACAGAAACGGCGCCGGGTCTTAGCTCGGCGCCGTTTTCTGTTTCCAAAGGTATAACCGATCGGCCATGGCCGATCAGGAAACTTTAGGACCAGCGCGAATGCTGGCCGACTGGATTAGCGCCGGTTGAACGGCAGATCCGCAAGTTCACGCGGGTTCATGCGCTGGACTTCCGGATGCGACAGCGGATCGCGGCGGTCAAAAGCACTTGCGGATTGCGCGGTCAGCTGGCGGCGTTTGAACAGTTTCAACATGATCATTATTTTCCTTCTTGTTGTTTTTCTCATGGCCAAATTCCTTATCTTGAATTTAGCATGTCTATAAATAGACTCGATTTACCCCGATAAAAATCGACTTCTTCTGATTTTCAGTTTAGTTTTTCTAATATGAAAACTCTCAATCAAATTCATCTGTCCGGCTTGCGCGCAGTTGAAGCTGTCGGCCGTTTGGGGTCCGTTAAAGCAGCCGCTGACAGTCTTGGGGTGACAGTCGGCGCCGTCAGTCAGCAGGTGCAAAAAACGGAAGCCCAGCTTGGTGTTCAGTTGTTTGAGAGAAAAAACCGGCTGCTGCTCCCAACGCCACAGCTTCTGGCCATGCAGCCACACTTGACGTCAGCCATGTCTTCCCTGGCAACAGCGGTGGCGACGACAGTGCGTGGACGTGAAGATGCACTCACGATCTCGGTTGCCCCGGTATTTGCCGGAAAGTGGCTGGTTTGGCACCTAAAAGAATTCAACAGATTGAATCCGGGAATCCGGGTCCGTGTGGAAGCAACTGTTGACTTGGTCGACCCGAACACCAGCGATGTGGATCTGTGCATCCGTGTCGGCCACGGCCCTTATCCGGGCATGAATGCAGAAAAACTGCTCAACCAGAGGGTTTTTCCCGTGTGCAGCCCGACGCTTGCAAAAGAAATCAAACGCCCGGAAGACATCGGCAAACTGCCGATCATTCATGATCCCGGGCAAATGTTTACCTGGAAAACATGGCTCGATCTCTTTGGTCTTGATGAAACCATTCTCCAGGACGGTCCAAGTTTTTCTGATGGATCCTTGTGCCTGGATGCAGCGATCGCTGGGCAAGGGGTCTTTCTGGCCTGGGAAACGCTCGCCGTTTATGCCGTGCAATCCGGACAGGTCATTGCGCCATTCCCCGAACGGCCGGCGACGGGCTTGGGATATTGGCTCATCAGCGGGAAAGATGTACCCCGGACCAAAGCCAAGGATGCCTTTGGCTCCTGGCTAAAGGATGAATTGCAGCGCTCTATTGGGCGGCCCAAAGGCGCGGATGTGGCACCAGAGCAACGGCCATCTTCCTAACCCCTGAATTTCGGCGTTTCGCCTTGCCTTCCCACGCGCAGTGCTTATTCTGCCGCATATGGTTTACCCAACGCTCCATATGGCTTCTGCCAGCGAAAGCGGTTGCTCGAATGCATTACGGGCAGGTCAGCAGCGCTTTTCCAAGCGTCAAGGACCGGCGTGCGGGCGATTTATGGGCTGACGCGCCTGATTTTCTCCAGCGCAAATCTCTTCACCGGGGTTCACGCAATAATGCGTTCGAAGCCGTGGCATTGTGCGCCATTATTCGCTAAAAGACCCCGACTTTCCGTTTCGATGACACCGCGCACCGCGCGCGAACTGACCTGAGCACGCATGTCCAATCTCGATACTCTTGAATCCGACCTTCTTTCCGCCATTGAAAACGCAGGTGACGAATCCGCTCTCGAAGAGGTTCGTGTTGCCGCGCTTGGCAAGAAGGGCAGCATCTCCGAGCAAATGAAAACGCTTGGAAAAATGACCCCAGAAGAGCGCCAGGTAATGGGCCCGGCCCTCAATGGCCTGAAAGCTAAAATCACCGACGCCGTCACGGCCCGCAAACAGGTTCTGGCGGAAGCCGCCTTGGAAGCGCGGCTAGCCAGCGAAACCATTGATGTGACCCTGCCGATGCGGCCATCACCAACGGACACCGGGCGCATCCATCCGGTCAGCCAGGTGATCGATGAGCTCACCGCGATTTTCGCAGATATGGGCTTTTCGATCGCCGAAGGCCCGGACATTGAAACCGACGAGCTGAACTTTACCGCTCTCAACTTTCCTGAAGGCCACCCGGCACGCGAAATGCACGACACTTTCTTCTTCAACGAGAAGGAAGACGGCGAACGGCTGCTTTTGAGAACCCACACGTCGCCGGTTCAAATTCGCACCATGCGAACTCAAGAACCACCGATCCGGGTCATCATTCCGGGCCGCACCTATCGCTGTGACAGCGACCAAACCCACACACCGATGTTCCATCAGGTCGAAGGACTGGTGATCGACAAAGAAAGCCACCTTGGCCATCTGAAATGGATCCTGGAAGAGTTCTGCAAGGCGTTCTTCGAAGTCGACGACATCAAGATGCGTTTGCGGCCGAGCTTCTTCCCGTTCACCGAACCGTCCATGGAAGTGGACATTCAGTGTGATCGCTCCGGCGGAGAAGTGAAAATCGGCCAGGGCGAAGACTGGCTGGAAATCCTCGGCTGCGGCATGGTGCATCCGAATGTGATCCGCAATTGCGGCCTCGATCCGGATGTCTATCAGGGGTTTGCCTGGGGTATGGGGATCGACCGGATTGCAATGCTGAAGTACGGCATGCCGGACCTGCGTGCCTTTTTCGACGCCGATGTCCGCTGGATCCAGCATTACGGCTTCCGGCCGCTCGATTTACCAACGTTGTTTGGCGGGCTGACCAGCTAATTGGGACCTTCAAAGGGGCATTCTCATGTCATTCTTGACCCGACTATTTGTGGCTTTCGTTCTGATCGCGTCGGCACTCGTTCCGGCTGCAGCGCAAACGACCGATCGCGATGCCCGTGTCGCATCACCAACGTCGTTTTTGGAAGCTTGTGCTGAAAAGATAGAAGAACGCGGCCGGCTGCGCTTTTGCGGCAGCTATTTCCGGGAAAAACTCGGGACGGAAGCCGATGCACTGCTCTATCTCCGGGACAGGATCACTCGTCTGCGCGCCTCACATGAGGCCAGCTCGGCTGAGAAGTATCAGAGCTTCCTTCAGGCGATCTACATTGTTGCGTTTCTGACAATTGCTTCGATTGTGCTGGTTGCCAGCGAGCGCCGGATTTCCGGCACAGCCAAATGGGCAAGCCTTGCCAGCACGGCCGCCCTTCTCGTTATGGTGATCATTGTTGCAATGGGCTGGCTTGGCAAATATCGGGCGGAATATGCCGCTCAGGTCGAACTTGGCATCCTTCGCGACCGCATTGAGACAGAAGCTGCACAAGCGATTGCGACCAAACAACAGATCACGCCGCAGATGGTGGGCGGCTGGACCCAGGAACTTTCCATGATCGGACGTCGATTTGCTGAAAACTATGGTGAAGCGACAGTCCTGCCCGAAGTGGACCGGTTTGGCCAGTAACGCACCTGTTGAATAAAAATTCGCGGCCAAGCCGCACGACCGATAAAGAGATCTAGTTATGAAATTCACTCTGTCCTGGCTCAAGGACCATCTGGAGACCGACGCCAGCCTTGAGGAGATTTTGGATCGCCTGAACATGATCGGCCTTGAGGTGGAAGAGGTCACCAATAGGGCAGATCGGCTGAAGCCATTCAAAATCGCAAAAGTTCTGGAAGCCGAACAGCACCCGAATGCCGACCGCTTGCGTGTTTTGAAAGTAGACACCGGCGAAGGTGACCCGGTTCAAGTCGTCTGCGGCGCACCAAACGCGCGGGCGGGCCTGGTCGGCGTACTCGGCAAGCCGGGTGATTATGTTCCTGGCCTTGATGTCACGCTTTCCGTTGGCAAGATCCGCGATGTCGAAAGCTTCGGCATGATGTGCTCTGAACGTGAACTTGAGATGTCCGACGAGCACGATGGCATCATTGACCTGCCGTCAGACGCTCCAGTGGGAGTCAACTATGCGGAATGGGCCGGACTGGATGAACCGGTCATTGAAATCGGCCTTACGCCGAACCGTCCAGATTGCACTGGTGTTTATGGTATTGCCCGTGACTTGGCGGCTGCAGGTCTTGGAAAGCTAAAAGAACGTTCGCACGAACAGATCCGCGGCTCCTATCCCTGCCCGATCGATGTAGCGCTCGATTTTGGCGACAAAAAACCAATGTGTAAGGCCTTCGGTCTTCGAATGGTCAAAGGTATCAAGAACGGCCCGTCGCCTCAGTGGCTGCAGGATCGCCTGACCGCTATCGGCTTGCGTCCGATCAACGCGCTGGTCGACATTACCAACTACATCACTTTTGACCAAGGCCGCCCGCTGCACGTCTTCGACGCGGATAAGGTCCATGGCAATCTCGTCGTGCGCCGCGGCAAGCAAGGCGAGAAGATCGACGGACTGAACGACAAGTCCTATGACGTTGACGATACGATTTGTGTCATCTCCGACGACAATGGCGTTGAGAGCCTTGGCGGCATCCTGGGCGGCGTACCGTCGGGCTGTACCGAAGACACCGTCAATGTACTGATCGAATCCGCGCTTTGGGACGAAGACGATATAGCCGCCACTGGCCGCAAGCTCGGCATCAACACTGATGCCCGATACCGGTTCGAGCGTGGCGTCGACCCGGACTACATGATGCCTGGCCTCGAATATGCGACTCGTATGGTTCTGGATCTGTGTGGCGGTGAGCCGTCTGAAGCCATCCGGGCCGGCGATATTCCGGACAGCACCAACATCATTGATTTCCCGTATTCTGAAATCAAACGCCTGTCTGGGATCGAAACCACTCCAGCCGAAGCCAATGTCACCCTGAAAGCGCTCGGGTTCTGGATTTCTGGAACCGGTGACACGGTTAAAGTTGCCGCCCCAAGCTGGCGCCCGGACATTGAAGGCAAAGCCGATCTGGTTGAAGAGGTCACACGGATCGTGGGGCTGGACCGGGTACCGTCTACACCGCTGCCGCGCATAGGAACGGTGGCACAAACGGTGCTTACGTCCGGCCAGATCCGCCGCAGCAAAGCCCGCCGGGCACTTGCAGCCCGGGGCTTCAACGAATCTGTCACATGGTCCTTCATTGCAAAGGAGCATGCAGAATTGTTCGGCGGCGGCGGCGCGACGCTGTCGCTTGCCAATCCGATTTCACCGGACATGTCGGACATGCGGCCAAGCCTTCTGCCGGGTCTGTTCATGGCAGCTCAACGCAATGCGGATCGCGGCTATGGTGACGTGACCTTGTTTGAGATCGGCCAGGTGTTTGAATCGGATACGCCTGACGGTCAAAAAACGGTTGCTGCCGGCGTTCGCCGAGGAACAGCGAAGATGGCCGGCAGTGGCCGCCACTGGTCTGGTGCTTCTGAGGCTGTCGATGTTTTTGATGCTAAAGCGGATGCGGAATCCGCGCTTGCAGCAATCGGTGCTCCGGTCGACAAACTGCAGGTGGTGGCCGATGCGCCGAACACATTCCACCCCGGCCGCTCCGGCTGCCTGAAGCTGGGCCCGAAGAATACGCTCGCAGTCTTTGGCGAGGTTCATCCGCGTATCTTGCAGAAGATGGATATCGAAGGCCCGCTGGTCGCCTTTGAAATCAATCTGGATGCCCTGCCACAGCCAAAAGCAAAAGCCGGCCGGTCGAAAGGTTCGCTGAATGCCTCCGACTTGATGCCGGTTCGCCGTGACTTTGCGTTCCTGGTTGCCAAGGACGTCACAGCCGAAAAACTTCTGCGTGCGGCCCGTGGTGCGGAGAAAAACCTGATCGCGGACGTTACTCTGTTCGATATCTATGAAGGCACCGGTGTCCCTGAAGGACAAAAATCCGTCGCGATCGATGTCGTTCTTCAACCGCGCAAGAAAACACTCACGGACGAAGAAATCGATGCCGTGGCCAAGAAGATTATCGCGAACGTCGAGAAAGCGACCGGCGGTACGCTTCGCGGCTAATTGATCTCTTTGATCGCCGCGCGGAAATACTGCGCGGCGATCAATCAGGTTTAACGCCTAACAAATACAAACGAAGTGACGACCTTAGCGGGTAAACCGCTTTGGTGTGACGCTGACGCAGCGGCGCACCGCACACCGCCCAACATCTTTGGTGGGCACATAGTCCACCTTTGCGAATTCATTGTGTTGGCAGAAACCTCTGTGCTCAACATACCGGTCAAATGTGTGCTGGCCGGTACTCATAACGGCAGCGCCGCGTTGTGCAATGAATGACTGCACCTGACCGCAGCTCATAGTCGTTGTGTTTGCCCGCCGGGACTGGGCCTCAGCCGGCAGGCTTACAATCACCGTCATTCCAAACATTGCACTTGCGGCTATGACACGGGACCATCCCGTTTGTGCCGCATTAAATCCTTGCCGTGCCATAGGCGCCTCCTGATAAACACCAAATGAAATTTGGTTCTGTAGATTGCCAGATCAAGTTGAAAACCAGTTTTGATTATAGCCGCAGGCTGTCCTTCACAAATACGATTTCAGTCTGATGTTATATTATCCCGGCTTCAAGACACCCCATCAAGAATCGTTTACCGGTCTATGAGCGTTCGAATTTTCTGGATTTCAAATGTTGCCTTCAGCCGTTTCCAATTTCGATTACAACATTCTTGCAGATACAGCCTCGACCGAAGAAACAACACGCCTGAAGCACCTGGCGGCTCTTCTTCAGGAAATTCCGCATATCATGGACATCCTCAAGTGCATCAAGGATCTTGATCTAAGGGATGGCTGGCTGGTGTCTGGCGGCATCTATCAGACTGTCTGGAACGTAATAACCGATCGGCCACTTACGCATGGCATCAAGGATTATGACGTCATTTATTATGACGGCCGCGACTTGTCCTATGAAGCAGAAGATGCGGTCATTCAGCAGATTCAATCTGCATTGCCAAAGCTCGGCGAGCTTGTGGAAGTGCGCAACCAAGCCCGGGTCCATCTTTGGTACGAACAACGATTTGGCCGACCATACCGCGCGCTGGACTGCGCAATGGATTCCTTGACCACTTACGCATCACGAACCCACGCGGTCGCCGCACGGCTCGGCGATGATGGCCAAATGATCATCCACGCGCCCTTCGGACTTGCAAACATCTTTGCGATGCGCCTGGTGCCAAATTACTTCCAGCCCAACCCTGAAACCCACTCGGAAAAGGCCGCCCGGATGAAAGCTCTCTGGCCGGAGTTAGAGGTTATCCCCTGGGACGACACACAAATGTTGGCCTAAACCTATAAGCTTTAGCCAGACAGCCGGTTTTCTTCCAAAGCGCCAGCGTTTTGCAACGTGCTCGCCGGTTCGGTCTTTTCGGTGGCGATCATACGCCCTCGAACCAAACCACGCACCGAATTCCCGACAAAAACCGCCTCTGCTCTTTCAAGGTCTGCTCGGGATAAATCGGCTTCAACAGCAAGCCCGCGTTCGAGTAACCCCTCGCGGAATGTCCCTGGCAGAACGCCATGCTCAAGTGCGGGTGTCAGCAAGCGGCCACCGATTTTCAGGAACAGCGTCGTAAAGGAGCCTTCGGTCAAATGGCCCCTTTCATTTGCAAACAAGACTTCCTGGCAGCCAGTTTCTGCCTGATACCGCGCGCGGGTTTCATCATAAAAAGCCCGGTTGGTGGTCTTGTGGAAGAGGAATCTGTCATCAGATCGGGTGGTTTCGGTGGCGAGCACCAAATTGAATAAGGTACCCCGGTCGACCGGCGGCAACTCCGTCGCTGAAATGGAAATATCGCCACTTCGGCCAAGCAGGAGCCGGACACGCTGCGAACCTTTGTAGTTTGCCGCTTCACGTGCGAGCCGGTCGTTCAAGGCCGGCCGGTCAAACTCAAATCCAAAATAGGCCGCAGACTTTTGCAGCCGCTGCATGTGGCGATCCAACAGCATGTAGCCAGTATCCGGGGCATATGCCATTGTCTCGATCAAATCGAATTCCGGCACATCTTCCGTCATGAATTTCAGCTTGAGCGCACATTCGTCGTATTCCTGATCCGCCTTGGAATCAAAGATGACACCCGAACCAGTGCCAGCTTCCCCGGTTCCATCGTTTCGCAACACAAGCGTCCGGATCGCCACATTGAAGCGGAAATCCCCGCCTGGTGCCAAATAGCCAATGGATCCAGTGTAGACCCCGCGCGGCCCAGTCTCCAGATTATGTGCAATTTGCATGGCGCTCAGTTTGGGCGCTCCGGTAATCGACCCACAGGGAAACAAATGCCGGATGATCTCTGAAAACCCAGTCGTTTTCGGAACCGCGGCCTCCACGGTAGACGTCATTTGTTGAACACTCTGGTAGCGCTCAACTTCACACAGTTTTTTGACTTTTACCGATCCCGTTTCGGCAATCCGCGAAAGGTCATTGCGCATCAGATCGACGATCATGATGTTTTCAGACCTCTGCTTCGCATCCTTCGCCAGATCCCGCGCAATGCGCGCATCTTCAGATGCAAACCGGCCGCGCGGTTCTGTTCCCTTCATCGGACGGGTTCGCAAGGTCTCACCGTGACGCTCCAAAAACAACTCCGGTGAAAGAGACAAAACGGTCCGGTCCTCAAGTTTTAGGAAACTTGCAAATTCGACCGGTTGCCGCCGCAGCAAATCCTGGAACAAGCGTTCTGGTGCCCCTTGTTGCTGAAAGCGGGCTCGCAGCGTCAGATTAACCTGATAGATATCGCCTTTTGCCAAATGATCCTGAACTTGTGAAAAAGCCGTCCCATAGGCTTCCGGCCCCATGTCGAAGGCCGGTTTGGAAAATGAAGGCGAGGTGTCTTCGCCACCGGCCTCCAGAATACCAACAGCTTCAGAAAGTGAGAGCTCTTGCGCCCTCTCATAAAGACCAAACCACATGAGTGGTTCGCCGGTCTCCTCAAATCGGCTGCGGAGCTTTTCCTCAAAAGCAAAGCCGAGTTCATAGGCAAGGAAACCAGCAGCATAAAGGCCTGTTTTTTGTGCTGCCTCCAGACGAAGAAGCGCTGCTTCCACGTCTTTGAGCCGGGTGCAGGTCACGATCTCCTTTGGCGCATCAAACAACAGAGCCGTCCGGCGTTTCAAAACGTCCAGAAGCAGAACAGACCCAGTTTTTAACGTACGTTGAGACATCCGTTGACGCTGATTTCCTAAGAGGACCGATCCATTCCCATTCCTTACAGGTTTTATGGGATGTCAGCCGTCTGTAAAAGGCGGCAGATTGCATCCATGCGTCACGCGGTCAAGTATTTCATCGTTCTGAAAACAAAAATGACCAGCAGGCGTCCCTGCTGGTCATTATTTCGAGGGGCCAACGGAGACCTTATGCCGCCGCAACATCCTTCAAGAAATTGTCGATCGAACGCCGCATATCCGCAGCTTCGTCATTCAACATTTGCGTTGCGTCAACCATCGACAGAGCAGAGGTTCCTGTCCGCTCGGCCGATTCGCGTACATCCCCAATGTTTGCAGCAACCCGTCCGGTGCCATCTGCAGCCTCGGCCACATTGCGGGAAATCTCCTGGGTCGCACCGCCTTGTTCTTCAACAGCGGCAGCAATCGCCGAGGTATAGCTGTTGACTTCATCCATGGTGGAGGCGATCGCCCCGATGGACTCAACCGCATCCTTGGTCTCTGCCTGAATGGCTGAGATCTGCGCGCCAATTTCTTCGGTCGCCTTGGAGGTTTGGGTCGCCAGTTCTTTCACTTCGGCTGCAACAACGGCAAAGCCCTTGCCAGCCTCGCCAGCACGGGCCGCTTCGATTGTCGCGTTTAAGGCAAGAAGATTCGTTTGCTCGGCAATCGCTTGAATGAGTGTCACCACTTCGCCAATACGGTTCGCAGCTTCCGCAAGCCCCGCGACTTTCTGGTTGCTGGTCTGCGCATTCTCGGTCGCCCTCATGACAATGCCGGTCGTCTGTTCCACTTGCCGGGAAATCTCCGAAATCGAGCTGCTGAGTTCTTCTGCCGCAGACGCAACAGTCTGAACGTTGGACGAGGCGTTTTCCGACGCATCGGAAACAGATGCGGCCCTGCTGGAGGTGTCATCCGCAATCTGGCCAAGGTCCTGGGCAGAACCGCGCATTTCGTCCACTTTTGCAGTCACACCGTCGAGTTTCGCCGTAATTTCCGACTGGAAACGCGCGATCCGATCTGCGACCGCATTTTGTTTCTCACGCTCTTCTTCTGCACGGTGCTCATCCTGATTTTGGAGAACGCTCGCTTCGGTTTGAGCTGCTTCGGCCTGCTCTCGCGCCTCATCAGAGTCCGCAAAGGCTTTCGCCACACAATCCGTCGTCCACCAAAGGGCGGCCACTTCCGCAACAACGATCAAAGCATGAAACACCACCCGGCCGAAGTCAGCCCCAGCGGGAAATACCGCCCACGGCATGGCGAAGTTCAAAACCAGGTGGTGAACCGCAACAACTGCTGCATATCCAACCAGTGCCCGCCAGTCCACCCAACCGGCCAGGATCGCCAATACGGCAAAGAAATACATATGGCCATCGAGCTGGAAGGAGGCTTGAACATCTGGCGTGTGAAGCGAGGCCACAAAAAGTGCGACCAATCCAGCCTGAGACATTGCTGTCGCGAGCCGGGTTTCAATGCCAATTCCAAAGCGGACCCAGCTTGCAGTCGCTGCAACACCTAACAGCAGAGCACCGCCACAAATCGTGACAAACGACACGTTGCCAACCCACCAGGCCGTGCCGATGACCAGAAACACGTTAAACCATGTGAAGAAGATGACGATCCGGGAGAACTTCTCCCGCAGCATATCCAGGCCCGACAATTCGGTTACTGTTTCGCTCATTCCTGGCTCTCCATAGATAATCCGGTCAATCGCGCGCAGGCATATGCAACCGCAGACGACGCGACAAACCCTGCTCCCGCCCGATAGAGGCGGGTGACAAATCCACTATCCGATGCTTCGGTAAGCGCAATCCAAGACGAAGAAGGCGCGGACATCAGCCGACCTTCGGCCTTAGCAACCACCTCTAAGGCAGATGTGCCCCAGGGTTTTGCAAAGACGACAACTGGTCCATTGCCAGACGGCATGAGACTCCCAAGAAGCATGATCAAACAACTTCCCAGGAAATAAATAGCCGCAAAGCGTTTCACGGATTTCGTCAATCGCCTCCCCCAGATGCGCAAAGCATTTGGTAAGCGATTATCCGTGCGGCAATTTAATAAACTCTAAAGCAAAATGTCATTATGCAATTTTTGCGTGTAAGCACTTGCTGCGCATCCGCTTTTCTGTAGTTCAAACCCCTTCGAGCCATTTATGCCCAAACGCGTTTTTCCCTCGGAACAGCGGCACCAAAGCACACTGATTCGCGGCCAGGCTTCATTGATCAATGGAATCTAAAAAACCTGTGCCATTGGCCGGATATCAAAACTAGATATCCTGGCCAAGACCGGCTGGACACGTCACGCCAGTACCACCAATTCCGCAATACCCATCTGGGTTTTTCGCCAGATACTGTTGGTGATAATCCTCGGCGAAATAGAATTCGTCGAGTTTGCGGATTTCTGTGGTGATGGTGTTGCTAATCCCACCGCTTCGCAGCGCCGATTGATAAGATTCTTTGGATGCCTCAGCAAACTCTAGCAGAGTGTCCGTCGGAGCATAAATGGCGGACCGGTATTGAGTTCCCGTATCATTTCCCTGACGCATGCCTTGCGTCGGATCATGGTTTTCCCAGAACACTTTTAATAGATCACCTATTCCGATCTGTTCGGGGTCATAAACAACAAGCACGGCTTCTGTATGCCCGGTCCGGCCCGTACAGGTTTCATGATAGGTTGGATTGGGCGTTAATCCGCCAGCATAACCAACCGCCGTCACATGAACGCCCGGCAAAGACCAGAACAGACGTTCCGCACCCCAAAAGCAGCCCATGCCCAAAAGCACTGTTTCCAGTCCGTCCGGATAGGGCCCGGTCATCGTTTTCCCATTTACAAAGTGGGGGGCCTCCGGATGGATCGCGTCTTGGCGCCCGGGAAGCGCCTCTGACGCGTTCGGTAAAGAGAACTTTTTACTCAACATGGTCATGAAAGACATGATCGATTCCCGGATCATTGAAGAAAACTGGCGGACACCGCCACCTTTGGCCCATCGATCGGCAAACCGGCGGGCTCTGCCACATTATGTGGAACTTTTATCCAGCTTGTCCATGACCTTGGCCAGAACAGGAACTGTCAGCTCAAGCGTAGCGAAAGCGCTGTTTCTGCCGCTGTGCACCCAACCACAGGAACATCAAGCCAAAACCGGCAAACACCACCCACGCAGGCCAAGTCAGCAAAGTTTGTATCATCGGGTCCCAGACTGTCGGATGTACGTACCGTTGAATGACCGCCTGAGACAGGTTCAAAGTTTCCGGAGACATTTCAAACCAAAGCTGGCCAAGCGGTTTGAGCGTAACACCCGATTCTGCAATTGACCGGCTGGCGTCCGAAATTCCCGATATGATTGCAAGCGCAAGTAAGACCGCGCCTAAAACTCGTAAAACAAACTTCAAAATACTTACCATTGCCGTACCGTAGGGCTTGTAATCCCAATAAATGTTGAACCAAGCGGAGAGTGTTTTTTACCGGCTTCAAAAACATAACCAGCGGCAACTCCGCGCCACTCATAAATATTAACTTCAAAATCTTGATCAAGTATTCCTGTTTAACACTTTTGTGTTCACCGCGCCAACAAAAGGAGCTTGCAATTTCCCTACCCAAGACCTGTTCAGCCTGAGACGTTCAATTCTGTTTCTTTCGAACTGATGCACCAAGGCGGTAAGTGGCAAGCAGCACCCATAGGTCACCAGAGGATCCCAACGCCTTGATCTCTTTGTTTAACTGGTTATCCCCCGACCGAAAAATGCACACTGCCCCCCGTTTTTCAGATGCAGCTTTAATCCCAAAAACGCACTATCCCCAGGCCTGAGGAAATAGATGAAAAAAAACTTCTTCGAGCGCTTGCCTTCAACCGCCGCATCAGTATATTGCGCCCACTCAAGCGGGACACTGCTTGCGACGGACAGGTGGCCGAGTGGCTGAAGGCGCACGCCTGGAACGCGTGTATACGGGCAACCGTATCGAGGGTTCGAATCCCTCTCTGTCCGCCATTTTCTTCTGAAGACATCAAAACAGCTCTTTGTATGCCCGCATGTCTGAGCGGAGCTGTTGTTTCAGCTATTTCCGGTTCAAACGCGTTTCAATGAACCGATAAAAGATGATGTCCCAAGATACCGCCGAACCATCAGCTCGATCATGATGGAATAGACGATCAGCGAAACGGTCGTCGCAATAGCTGCACCGTGCATGCCAAGCCACGGAATCAGCGAAAAATTCAGAACCAAATTCAGGCCCGTGGACACCGCCTTTGCTTTGAATTCTGCGTATTCATAGCCAACCATTTTCAGCGCATCTTCCGCCCCACCCGTGCTGGCGCGCACCAGAAGCCCGAGCGCAAGGATCGGCAGCAGAGAATAGGCCGAGGTAAATTCTGCTCCGAACAGCCACAACAAGGGCCACCCCGCCACAAGAATTCCAACCGTGATTGCGAGTGTTGGCCAAAAGATCCACCGCACCGAATTGTGCACAAGTTCGCGCAAAGCAACCAGATTGTCTGTTGCTTTGAAGGACGACATTTTTTGCGCCACTGCGCTTAAGACCGAAAACTGCACAGCTGCGATTTGGGACGTGATCCGTGTTGCTGCGAAATACAGAGCAACGGTGGAACTGTCTAAGAACATCCCCAAAATGATTATGTCGCTGAAAGTCAAGCAGAGCTGGAACCCACTGGCAAGAAGCATCGGCAGTGCTGTTTTCATCCAGTGCCTGCGCTCTGTCTTCAAAGGGGCTTTCGGCAGAATTTTCGCGGTTCTATGTAGAAAAATCACCAGTTGGCCACCGGCTGATAAAAGCAATGCCAGCAGAACACAAAGCAAAGCCGTGGCCGCAGTTACAGTGTTCCCGGCAAGGACAAAAGCCAAAACCAGAACCATAATCAGAGCCTGACGCAAGACATAAGGTGGAATGTGGCCAAGACCGGTCCAGGAAAAGGAGAGCGCGTACCCCTCCATGAGCTCCTGCAAAGCCATCAGCGGCAAGCACAACAGGGCCAAGACAATGAGAGTTACATACCCCTCCGGCAGGGTTTGCTGAAATATGAAAGCCCAGGAGATGCCGATGACCGCCAAGCCAATGGAAGTGATAAGTGTCAGCGACAGGGCGTTCCAAATAAACCCCCAGGCAAGATCATACTTACCGGTGTCCCGATACTCAGCGATGAAGCGTGTGGCCGCTTCACTCAGCCCAAAGCTGGTGACCAGCCCACCGACCATGATCCAGACCCAAAAATAGGAGTAAAGACCATACTGCTCAGCGCCAAGAACCTGGGCGAGAAGAATTTGGCTGCCAAAACCAAGCCCTGCCGCGGCTATTTTCACGGCGAGCGCGGTCAGCGCGGCATAATGCAGCTCAACGGATGCTCCGATCAATCCGAAACGCTGTGAAATTAGGTTCTTCAGCTTTCGAATTCGCTTATCTCCGTTCGCCCGCAATTGGGTTACCTTTTTTGGCGTATGCGGCCAATGAGCCCGTTACAGCTGTCCCGGAGGGTTTTCGCTGCGCGCCGCGTGTTGATTATGCGATCTATGCGCTTAGCTCCTGACCGCTGGCTGGCGGTAACATAAACCGCTTCGATTGTCTTGCGCTCAAGCCAATACTTGTTCAGCAAATGATTGCCGTCAGTGCACGAATCCAGCAGCTGATAGTCCCCAGTTTCCAGAAGTTTTTCCAGCAACCAGGTATATGCAAGAATGCCCGGGCTGCATTGCGCCAGAGACTCATCGATTCCCGACCTCACGCCGAACACATGTCCTTGTGAAACCAGATTGAACAAGCCAGCTATGATGCGCCCATCCAGCCGGATTACCGATAGGAGTGCCGCGCTCGGCAAGATCTTCGGATTGAAAGCATTAAGGGCAAAATCGCGTGAACCTTTCTGGCTATTGAAAGCAGTCCCCATTTGCCCCTTCCAGCCAGACGCCTCAAGTTTCAACAACTCATCCAAAGCATCCGAGAATCCCGGATCTGACTGAGAAATGTTTTCAAACGTTACCGTGCCCTTTTCGGCCAGCTTGCGATGCGCCGCTCTTAAGTTTCTCGAGCGCTTTTTCGACCATTTCTTAGTGTAGTCAGCGTAAGAAGAAACAGGTTTTGCGACAGCACGTTCGTGGCTGTTTTCAACGTTTCGAATGATACCTTTGCCCGAAACGAGATTCTGAAGGGCAAGCCCACTCTGGGTGTCTGCCCCCAATTCACGGCAATGTAGTACATCTGGGAGATTGGGATGGCGTGCCAGAAATTCCAAGAAGCACGACCACACGGTTTCTACAGTTTCGATCGTTTCACCTGAAATTAGCGGCACGGTGTTCCCAGTCACGCAGTCCCGCCATAACTCGCAAACCGGATGAAGATACCCGTACCGGATCCCCTTCACCGAAATTGGAAATAGACCTACCAGCTTCTTGGGTCCGTCGCCTTGCCATACGAGCACAAGCTGGCAAGAGGTTTCGGGACAAAGATGTTTGGCGCTGGCCAGCAAATAAGCCGGATTATAATAGGGGGTGGGATCAACGGCCCGCTCTGCCAATCGCAGCCAATCTCCCATGAAGTGGTTGGCTTCCGACAACGGAACCAGCTCAGCATCAAATTTTTCCGGCTTGTTAAGATGGCGCTCTTCGTTTGTTAATTTTTGATTTGAATACTCTTTTTCGCCTGCAGGATTGGTAGGTTCAAAACTTCGACGCTTCTGAGTTGCCAACTCACCCATGCGAAATACCCTAAATAAAAACAGTTCTGCCCGATTTGACGTGTCCTTACACGACCGTAGATGTTGTACATCCACTTCTGGAAAAAAGTCTTAATCTGGCAATTTTACGCATGACAGAAATGCTATGGGGTGGAGCGGATGACTCCATTCCCGCGCTCGCGTCAGGTTTTCGGAAACAAGCGGCAATTTCGCTTTCCGAAGGTCTCTACTTAGGCACCAATAATCGGCTTTGAGTGTAGCTGGCTGTGTACCGGCATTGTGCTTCTTCCCGCATGCACGCCACAACTGTACGAAAACGCCAGAACTCCCTTTTTGGCTGCCGTCTAGCGGAATTGGGGCGCACGCAGAAAACAATGCCTGGCGTGCGCTCCGAATACAGCCGTTAGAAGGAATCGAACATCAACGAATTCGCCGCGAAATTCGCATAGTCCCCAGCAGACATCTCTATGGAGCCAATGATGTTGACCGCATCAGTGGAATCCAGAAGGTTATTCACGCCAAGATCATCGACATAACCGATGACCGCGCTCCCTGTTTCTAGATCCGCATCAAAATAGGAAACCAATACACTGGTGTCCGCACTCAAAGCTGCCCCATTGTTCACATTGACCGTACCGGTACCAATCGCCTCACTGAAGCTCGTCGCGCTCGTATCTGTGAAATTGATAATCTGGTGCTCTGCAGCGTCAGCGACGGCCCCCGCATCCGCAGCAACCTCCAGCACTGAGACCAATCCGCGATCGACCGCCGCACCGATATCACTGTTCGCCCCATCTCCATGAATGGTTGAGAACGACAGGGAAGCGGTGTCATCGGCATCCACATCGTCAATCGAGAACAGTATTGAATCGCCCGAACTCGCATCGACACCGACAGTAAAGCCACTTATCGCGTCACCGCCAAAGACCAACGTGCCATTTTCGACTTCGAATATACGGAGCACATCGTCGCCACTGCCAAGTGCCGCGGTGTCTGCGCCAGCTCCCAAGGATATGTCATCTCCGAAGTCTGAACCGGTCAGTCCAAGTGTGCCATCAGTTTCAAAAATTCCGACGAACATCAGGCCATCGGTAAGAGCAGATGCATCAATGCTGGTGGCAGCTCCTGAAGCTGTTGTCTCATCTGCAATCACAAAAGTTTGGGCACCGCCTGCCAACTCGATTGTTTCAAAGTTTCTGACAGCATCAAGGTCGCTTCCCCCCTTGAGTGCGTCGGCCATGATGAGCGTGTCCGTGCCATCACCGCCGTTGATCAAACCGTCGTCGGATCTAACGGCACAGGCATTATCCGCATCAAGCTTCAGCGAGTCGTTTCCGGAAGACAGAAGGACACCTCCGGCACCGCCGTTACCCAGATTTGACAGATCCACGTCGTATCTTGAGAAGTCGATGTCCCCGGCGGCCGTCAGCACGAGCGTTTTAGCTGCCCCAGTGTCTTCGAAGTTGGTCTCGTAGATGCTGTTCCACCGGTCTGCGGTACCGTTGACCCAAGTGTCTTGCGGTCCACTTCCATCAAAGACACCTAGAAACCTGACACCATCAAAGAGATCAACCGTTGTTGTGTGAGTATCATCTTCATAGATGTCCAGGTATTCGACCCCGCTGACATTGGTGAAGACATAGTGGGTATCCGCCGTGATATCAGCATCGATGATCAAGGCATCCTCGTTCCCATCACCACCCAAAATGGTGGCGGTTTCTGCTGCCTCAGCAGTCACGACGATCAAGTCGTCTCCGCCGCCTGCGTCGATGTATGCGTCGCTTGTTTGAAGTTCATCAATCAAATCGTCGCTGGCACCGAGCGTTACCGACAGGCCGGTGTGATTTGACAGTGTAATTTCCGAATAAAAACTTCCGCTTGTGTTCCCAACAAGCAAAGTCTGGCCATCGGCTTTCGTAACTGCTTCCAAGGCGCCAGAAGCGCCCTGGACTTCTATGTTTTCACCGTTGTGTTTATCCTCGATGTCGACTTCACCAATCGCATCTTCAAAAATAATGTTTTCAACGGACGTCAGATCCATATCAAGCTGGTCGGACACGTCGGATGCGTCGTTCGTCCGGACATCGTCAATTGCGAAAGTATTGAAGCCAGTAATGATGAGTGTATCGTCACCATCTCCGGCGTCGATGACACTCAAGTCTGCATTGTCGAACGTGCTGTAGATGGTGTCACCCAAGTCGGTCGCTGAATTTGTCGCGTTAACAGGAACGCCGCCAACCAAAACCTGTGAGGCTCCAGCTTCCAGCAGAATAGTGTTTCCGGTTGGGCTGGCACCGCCTCCGCCACCACCGCCTCCGCCGGCCCCGGCGTCACCATCATCGCCATCCCCGATGCCGAGTGGCGTATCAGAGTTTCCGCCAGACAAATCTGTACCCGATAGTGTCTGTGCACCTGGACGGTTCTCAAACTGGCCGTGCAAAATCCAGTGCTGATATGCGGTCATCTGCCCGGCATCTACAGCGGCCTGAACGTCGGGATTGGCGGCAAGATAGGTTGCCGAATCAAAGACATCGTCGCCTTCGCCAATTGCCGGGTAACCGAGCAACGCATCGATTGTCGGATTAGGCACACGACCTTCTGCTGCACCATACGTCAAAAAATGATGAAACGGGTTCACGCCGGCAGCGGCAACATCCGGGTTTTCCGAAAGGTAAAAGGAGGTATCAAAATGTTCGTTTGGATCGCGGCCTTCTGACCATCCAAACAGATTGTAATGTTCTTCTGCCGAGGCAACTGTTCCGGCAGCAACCGCTTCTGCAACATCTGGGTTGTTGGCCAGATAAAAGGTTTCATTGAACGCAAATGACATAATTTCCCTAACAAGGATACAGCTGCTGTGACGGGCTAATCACCATCACGACATAAGGGAACCGCACTGTTTTTGCGGCGTAATAGATCCGCCAGATATACCTAACGAATTATTAATATCAACTATTTTTAGATTAATTCAATGTATTAATCAAAACCCTCACCCGTCATTCAAATATTAACCAAAATATTGCCACAATTAACCTTAATTTCAGGAAATATAAATTCATAATAATGAAATTAAACTCAGATTGAAGACTGCTTCCACACAATTTCCACTTGATACATCAAACTCTCCCGAATATTGCACCTCACCACTCCGATATTTCAGAAGTCCAGTTGGCATCTGCGCATTAATCCAGCGCTTGTTAAATACAAAAACACTTCAATACTTCGGCTACAGCGAAGCTATGACCGCAATCATCACTGGGTTCTCCGATTTGCCCCATCTCCAATCCCTTGCTTTTTCTCCAAAACAGGCGTAATCGCCTCGGCTCCTTTCAATAAACCAAACATCGTTTGACTGACCCTGCCAGGCGGTGCGGGACGTTGAGCTGTTGCGGAACAAAGGCACCGGCATGAAACAAACCATCGGCCTCGACTTTGGAACTTCCAACACCGTTGCGATGGCCGCAACCGGTGCAAGCTCTGCCACGGCTGTCGACTTCTGCCGTGGCGAGGATACTGTGGCGTCCCTGCCCTCGGTTCTCAGCTTTTTGGACAAGGGCGCCGCCAAAGCACCGCACCCGGAAGTCGGTCCCTGGGCTATCCGCCAATTTCTGGAAAGCTTTGGTGATGTCCGCTTTATCCAGTCTCTGAAGACCTTCGCTGCAAGTTCAGCGTTTAAAGGGACCGGAATTTTTGGTGTCCCTTTCGATTTTGAAAGCCTGATGGCAACTTTTCTTGCATCCGCTATTGAACGCGCCAATCCGCAAATTGATCCAGCAAAAACCCGGCTTGTGGTCGGCCGTCCGGTTGAATTCGCCGGCCATAATCCCGATGAAACACTCGCTATGGCGCGCTACCGATCTGCCTTCCGAAAACTTGGCTATGAAGATATTTTGTTCGTCATGGAGCCAGTCGGGGCTGCGTTTTCTTATGCTCAATCACTGAAACAGGACACTACCATTCTGGTGGCGGATCTTGGCGGCGGCACTACCGATTATTCCCTCATGCGGTTTGAAACGGCAGCCGGTCACATGCAGGCACACCCGCTTGGGCGCGGCGGAATTGGCATTGCTGGAGACACGTTCGACTACCGGATCATCGATCAGGTCGTACTGCCGAAACTCGGCAAAGGGTCACAATACAAAAGCATGGGTAAAACCCTCGATATTCCGCCAAACCTTTTTTCGAATTTCGCCCGCTGGCACATGCTGTCGATCTTCAAGACGTCAGACGATTTCAAGGAGATGAAAAAGCTGCTGCGCTGGTGTTTGGAACCGGAGAAAATCGAACTCTTCATCGAGTTGGTCGAAGAAGATCAGGGGTATCCGCTTTACAAATCCGTTTCCGAAACCAAGGCAAATCTGTCATCCGAAGATGCGGCTGAATTGGTGTTTACACCCCTCGGAGCTGATTTCAGGGCCACAGTTGCCCGCAAGGATTTTGAGGACTGGATTGCCTCGGATCTAGCAAAGATGAACCGGGCGCTTGATGACACACTTGAACGCGCCAATCTGGCAGAAGCGAAAATCGACCGCGTGTTCATGACGGGCGGAACATCCTTTGTACCAGCCGTCCGCAAGATGTTTGCTGACCGGTTCGGGCAAGACCGGATTTCAGGCGGCAACGAATTAACATCCGTTGCCAACGGCCTTGCTTTGATCGGTGCGCGTGAGGATGCGGCAGATTGGGCGGTCGCGGCTTAGATTTCAGCCATAGTCTAGAAGGTCGATCTCCGCCATCAGATCCGGCTACGGTTTCCTGACACGCATCGTTGGGCTCAACCGGCATCAGCTTACCCGCAAGCCTGTCGAATTTATTGTTGCGCACCTGATGCGAACTGTCGTTGAAAGAGGACACTTGGCCTCGGATAAGACGAGGCCAAGTGCGCTGATCATCAACCGATTGCTTTACGCAAGACCGGGATACGTTTGACCAGCAGATAGTCAAGCGCCAGAACGGTCAGCAATGTGATGCCGACCAGCGGAAATGCCAACGACAAGAACAGCATGAGGATCATGGCTCCACGCCAATGCGGAAGATCCTCTGGCGTTTTCGGCGCAACAATCCGCAAGGCTGCGCCTTTGGGCCTGCGGATCCACCACATAACGACGCCGCTGATACACAGGAATATCACTGACAAGCAGGCAATCGTGTTGAGGATCAGGTTCCACAGTCCGACCAATCCCATATGAAGCGGGATACCGACTGCCATTGCCTTGGCCGCCAGCGAATAATCGGCGAACCCCACCGAAGCCAAAATCTTGCCGGTAAATTGATCCACATGAACCGTTCGATCTGAGAACGGATCTTCGGCGTCGGAACTCATCGTATCTTGATTGATCGTCCAAACGCCCGTCGTGCCTTTGGGATAGGCAATGCGGTAACGGGCATTGAACCCGATGGCTGCTGCTAGGTTCGAAATGCTATCAATGTTGACGGGCACCCCGTCCACCGTTCCGGTTACACCTTGATTTGAGCCAGAAGCCGGCATGGGCGTTTGTTCCAGCGCCCAAGGGACATCCGAGGCCGCATCATGGTTCATGGATGCGTGTGTGTCATCTGACAGCGGAACATTGTTCCACTTTTCGGCCGGAAACGTGTTCCAGGCTTGCATCAGCTTGCTGCCCCAGATCCCGGTCCAGGCCATCCCCGTGATCAGGAACAACAGTAATATGGCAGACAACCAGATCCCGATGCTGGAGTGAAGCGACCGCCAGAGTGCCCGGCCCTTCTGACGCACATCAGGAAACAGCACTTTGGAAACGCCACCACCACGCGGCCACCAGAGATAAATCCCAGTCACGATCAGAACAATCGACAGGCCAGCTGCAATTTCGAGCAAACGGTCACCCGTGACACCCAGCAGCAGATCGCTGTGAATGCTGTCGGCAAAGTCGTACCAGCCTTGCCGGCGCACCCAAGTTTCAACGACGTCTCCGGTGTAAGGATTGACTGCTACCATGGTCTGGCCGGTTTCGCCTTGAAGCCTGAAAACCGAAACGCTTTCAGCGCCCCGGCCCTTCAGCCACTCAATGACCTGGCTGCCTGGTATTTGAGCGGCGGCGGCCGACGCCTGGTCCGATACGCTCAGCACCTCGGCGTTTGCTGGGACCGGTACAGTTATCCTTTCTCCGTCGCGGCCATCGAACAGGCCGATATACATCATCATCATGCCGGTAACCGCCAAGATGATCAGGAACGGCACCACAAAGATGCCGGCGTAGAAATGCCAGCGCCAAGCTGCCAAATAGAAATGCGAATGGGATGGCGTGCTGTCCGCCGCCTGTGTGTTTTGTGTCATGAGTGTTCTCGCAAAGGCCGCAGCACAAACCTGTGGTTTGTCGGCCAGTTATTAAGTTCAAAAGGATGGATTGGACTTATGCGAGAAAAGGCGGAGCACGGGCCCCAAGACGGTTCGTGATTTTGCGCCGGATCTGCTGGGCCGTGCTGACCGGCCAGGGGAGAAGTGCGGGAACACCGATCTCTCTACCGCTTGCAATATCCGGCGCAACGAGATCAGACCCGAGAATGCTGAAAACACAGTGGTTACTAGGAGAGGTGTCTTCATTTTGATCTGCGGGAACCTCTTGACCGGTTTCGTCAAAAACAACGGTCCGAAGTCCATCCGTGGTACAGATCGTAACGGTAAACCAGCCATCACCGGTCGAAGCCGGCATGACACCTTTTGGTAGAGCCGAGACAAGCAGAAACGGCAGAAGAAGGAATGCTCCTATCAACTGCCTTAGCTGCTTTTTTGTCCGCCCGATAAATTGCACCGACCTGAGCCCCTCAACTCTATACGTACAACCCCCTATATGGTTTGGTCCGCAGTGTAAATTGTTGCTTGGTCGAAGAGTGTTCGCTCTAGAAATCGTTGTGGACGGCTGCATGACGCCAGTGGCTCAATTCTTGTCGGATTGATGCTTGATCCGGCAAAGGTGCTCCCCTAAGGTGCCGCCACCTGACGGCGTCCTGACAGGGACTGAAAGCGATTCTGGATGCGGCTGACCCAGTCCGGGGGCCAAGGCCGGAGCTGTTAAAGGCAAGTGACCCGAGCGCGGTTGATAGACCGTGCCGAAGAGATTTGTCTTTCTTTCTCCCTTTCGCAACTTGCCGTATTTATTCGCCGAAACGGCATCAAGATAGGGAAAGACCATGACCACCAGGATCGTCCTGTCCGGACTGCTAACGATATCCGCACCTACCGCTGCTTTTGCGCATGCAGGCCATATCGGTGAACTTGCGGGTCATGCCCATTGGGTTGGTATTGCAGCTCTTGCTGGTGCCGCTGCGATTGCCGGTGTCGCGGCATGGGCAGGCCGTAAGAATGGTCAGGCCGACGCCGAACAAGAGGAAGCCGCAGATCAGGATCTCGGCGAAACAGCTGAAGAAGCTGTTTGACAGCACAACTGAGTAGATTTCGTGCCGACCACCGAGATGCCACACTATGCCTATGAAACGGACCCTGCGGAAATCTACCGCCAGTCCTTCTCCATAGTACGGCAAGAAGCTGACTTGTCTCATCTGCCGGAGATGCTGCGTCCGGTCGCAGTGCGCCTGATCCATTCATGCGGCATGACCGACCTGCCGCAGGACCTGGTCTGGTCGAAAGATGTCGTGAGTGCGGCCCAAGCTGCCTTCTCAAAAGGGGCGCCGGTATTCTGCGACGTTGAGATGGTAGCGCACGGCATCATCAAAAACCGGCTGCCTGAAGCCTCCAAGGTTGTTTGCACATTGAACGATCCGTCTGTTCCGGATCTGGCAACGAAACTGAATACCACCAGGTCAGCAGCCGCGGTCGAGTTGTGGCGCGATCAGCTGGATGGCGCCATCGCCGCAATTGGCAACGCACCAACAGCGCTGTTTCATCTTCTAGAGATGGTCGCTGCAGGAGGACCAAAACCAGCTGTAGTCTTGGGGTTTCCAGTGGGATTTGTGGGCGCCGCGGAATCCAAGGATGCGCTTGCCGAAAATCCTTTCGGCATTCCGTTTCTGGCAATCAAGGGCCGCCGCGGCGGATCAGCTATGGCTGCAGCTGCTGTCAATGCGCTGGCCGCCGGACTGCCGGAGGAGGCCTGAGATGAAAGATCCGGTTTCGAAAAGGGGGCTAAAATCCGTCCCGGCAGGCAAGCCTCTGCGCTCGCGCGGATTTTTGTCTCAACCAGGCGGCCAACCATCTGGAGCAGGCAACGGCACAGAACGCAAAGAAGCCGGCAAACCCTATAAGTCCCGGGGACAACGGCAACCGGTTGTGACCGGAAATGGAACACCCGAAACCTTGGCCGCCAAAGCATCAATCCGGCGATACAAGCTGGAGGACAAATGACCACACCCTGGCTGACTTTGATCGGGCTTGGCGAGGATGGATCATTTTCGACAGCCGCCTGCACCGCGCTTGAGACTGCAGACATCATCTATGGCAGCGCACGGCATTTTGAGCTGGTGCCAGCGCTTTCAGGCGAAAAACGCCTGTGGCCGTCGCCCTTTTCCAAAGTGTTTGACGATCTGGCGGCGCTGAAAGGCCAGTCCGTCGCCGTGCTCGCAACCGGCGATCCGCAGTGGTATGGCATCGGTTCCAGCCTGGCGCGGTATTTTCCTTCAGAAGAAATGGTCGTCTTTCCGGCCCCTTCCGCGTTTCAGCTTGCGGCCGCGCGGCTTGGCTGGGCAGTTCAGGAGACGGAATGCCTCTCCATCCATGGCCGCCCTGTCGACCTGCTGCGTTCACTGCTTTATCCAGGCGCCCGGCTTCTGGTCCTGACCAGCAACGGCAAAGCACCAGCCCAAGTCGGCAAAATCCTCGCTGGCGAAGGCTATTCCAAAAGCAGATTGACGGTTCTTGAACATCTCGGCGGCGACAAAGAACGCATCATATTCAAGACTGCGGACGCTTGGACGGAGGAGGTTGCTGATTTTCACACTCTTGCTGTTGAAGTGATCGCCGATCCCGATACCAAGGTCCATTCCCGTGTTCCGGGTCTTGCCGACGACATGTTCCGTCATGACGGCAAAATGACCAAACAAGAAGTCCGTTCGGTCACACTCGCCGCCCTCAAGCCTTATCCCGGCGCCCTTCTTTGGGATGTTGGGGCAGGTTGCGGCTCGGTTGCCATTGAATGGCTGCGCGCGGCTAATCGGACAAAGGCGATTGGGCTGGAACCCTATGCCGACCGCCGCCAGATGGCGGCGGAAAATGCGGTTGCCCTCGGCGTCCCTCATTTGGACCTCCGCAATGCAAATGCACCGGATGGATTGCGGGATCTTCCAGAACCCGATGCGATTTTTATCGGCGGTGGCCTGACGGCCGATGGCATGATTGAAACGTGCCTTGAGGCCCTGAAGGCCGCTGGCACGCTCGTTGCCAATGCTGTGACCTTGGAAAGCGAAGCAGTTCTCTTGGATGCTTATCGGCAGCACGGCGGCGATCTAAAACGTCTGTCCGTCCAGCGCGCGAGTGCAGTAGGCGGCCTCACCGGCTGGCGCCCGGCCATGCCGGTGACCCAATGGAGTTTTACAAAATCATGAGCGGCAAGCTCTTTGGTATTGGTCTCGGCCCGGGCGATCCGGAACTGATGACCTTGAAGGCGCACCGGCTGATCTCCTCAGCCAAGGTGGTCGCCTATCCGGCCCCAGATTCCGGCGATAGTTTTGCCCGCTCGATCGCGGCGGCTGCAATCCCTGAAAGTGCTCGAGAAATCCCGATTGTTGTGCCAATGCGCGTGGACCGGTTCCCGGCACAAGAAATCTATGATCGGGCCGCAAAAGAAATTGGCACGGTCCTTGAGGCCGGCGACGATGTCGTCGTGTTGTGTGAAGGCGACCCGTTTTTCTTCGGCTCCTTCATGTACCTATTCGAGCGCCTGTCGGGCCGTTTTGACTGCGAAGTGGTGCCGGGCGTCACGTCCATGACAACCTGCGCGGCTCAATTGATGCGGCCGCTAACATCACGCAATGATGTGCTGACGGTCATTCCGGGCCCGCTGCCCGACGTCGATATCCGCGCCAAAATCAACGAAGCGCAGGCGATCGCCATCATGAAGGTTGGCCGGCACTTGGCGCGCTTGAAGGCCCTTCTTGATGAGATGGGCCTTCTGGAACGGGCCGGGTACGTCGAACGGGCCAGCTTGCCGGAACAAAAGGTTCACCGCCTGATTGACCTCAATGCGGAAACCGCCCCCTATTTCTCTATGATCCTCATTTACAAGGGAGACGAAGCGTGGACGCTTCCCCCATCCTTCTCGTCTTGAACCAGGCAGGCCTCGACACGGCCGAGGACATCGCCAAACGGTTTTCGACCGCACGCATCCACGGCCTCGCTGGCCGTGTCCCGACAGCCGACACGCAGTTCAATGAAACCATTGAACACCTTCAGATGCTGTTTAAGGCTGGCCATCCGATCATTGGATTTTGTGCCAGCGGCATTCTGATCCGGGCGCTGGCGCCGGTCTTGTCGGATAAGCGTAACGAGCCGCCTGTTGTTGCGGTTTCCGAAGACGGGTCCAGCATTGTCCCGCTTCTCGGCGGTCATCGCGGTGCCAACGAATTGGCCCGTCTACTCGCAAAAGGCCTTGGCGGGCATGCGGCGATCACGACGGCCGGTGACACTGCACTTGGTATTGCGCTCGATGCTCCGCCAAAGGGATGGAAACTCGCCAATCCGGACGATGCAAAACCGGTGATGGCCGAACTCCTCTCCGGTGCAGCCGTTCAGATCCTTGGTCAGGCAGACTGGCTGAAACAGGACAAGCTGACGATTTCGGAAGATGCGGATCTCACTTTGCTCGCGACCGATGAGCCGGTGGACGGCTCACCAACACGGCTGGTATATCACCCGCAGCGCTATGTCGTTGGGGTCGGCTGCGCCAGGGGCTGCGATCCGCAGGAACTGATTGATCTCGTTGATACACATCTGGCGATCCACAGCATTGCCAAGGGCGCAATTGCCTGCGTTGCGACCATTGATTTGAAGGCCGACGAAGCGGCGATGAATGCGCTCGCTGCCCATCTCGGCGCGCCTCTCCGGCTTTTCTCGGCGGAACAGCTGGAACTGGAAACACCGCGGCTGAAAAACCCGTCGGAAGTTGTCTATTCAGAAGTCCGTTGCCACGGCGTTGCCGAAGGGGCCGCCCTCGCCTCTGTCGGCCCTGATGGCCGCCTGGCGGTCGAAAAACAAAAAACCGCCAATGCCACCTGCGCCATCACCCGCGCTCTCGAGCCAATCGACGCGCTGTCCGTCGGCCGGCCGCGCGGGCATCTGTCGGTTATCGGCATTGGGCCCGGCAAGGACGACTGGCGTACGCCTCAGGCAACTAAGCTTCTGGCCGAGGCCACGGATGTTGTCGGCTATTCGCTCTATCTCGACATTGTGTCCGCCCATATCACCGGCAAAACACACCATAATTTTCCTCTTGGCGCGGAAGAAGACCGCGTTCGCTTTGCACTGGAGGAAGCTGGCAAGGGCAAAAACGTCGCGCTGATTTCGTCCGGAGATGCCGGCATCTACGCCATGGGCGCGCTCGTCTATGAACTACTGGACCGGGATGGTGACAATGGCGGCGTGACAGATGCGGCCAAACGGGTCAGCGTCACCAATGCGCCGGGAATTTCAGCTTTGCAGGCCTGTTCAGCTCAGATTGGAGCGCCGCTCGGCCATGATTTCTGTGCGATTTCTCTTTCCGATCTCCTGACGCCTTGGGACTCCATTGAAAAACGGCTGAACGCTGCGGCGGAAGGCGATTTTGTCATCGCCTTCTACAATCCCGTCTCGAAGCGCCGGCGGACGCAGTTGGCAGCCGCCAAGGAAATTCTCCTAAAACACCGGCCGGCCGACACTCCGGTGGTGCTCGGCATCAATCTCGGCCGCCCGGAAGAAACATTGCGGGTGCTGACCTTGTCAGAGTTGGAGGTCGATGATGTCGACATGCTGACCACCGTAATGGTCGGCTCGTCCAATTCCAAAGCGGTTACACGTGGCGACGGCAAACCTTTTGTCTATACACCGCGCGGCTACGCCAAACGCATCGACGCCCCCAAAGGCCAAAAAACGGAAAACAACAAATGACCGTACACTTCATTGGCGCCGGTCCCGGCGATCCGGATCTGATCACCGTTCGAGGTTTGAAGCTGATCCAATCCTGTCCGGTCTGTCTATATGCCGGCTCCCTGGTGCCGGAGCAGATCGTTGCGGCCGCTCCCGAGGGCGCAAGGGTGATCGACACCGCCCCGATGACTCTAGATGAGATCATCGCGGAAATTGAAACGGCCCACGCAAATGGTCAGGACATTGCGCGCGTTCACTCCGGCGACCCGTCCATCTATGGCGCAACAGCCGAACAAATGCGGCGGTTGGATGCGCTCGGCATCGATTACGATATTACGCCTGGTGTTCCAGCGTTTGCTGCAGCTGCTGCTGCTCTAAAAACCGAGCTGACCGTGCCGGAAGTCGCCCAGACTATCATTGTCACGCGCACGGCGATGCAGTCCTCGGCCATGCCGAACAACGAGGACCTGGATACGCTCGGCAAAAGTGGGGCTACTTTGGCTATTCACTTGTCGATCCGGAACTTGCGTGAAGTCGAACGGCAATTGACTCCACACTACGGTGCTGACTGCCCGGTTATCGTGGCTTACCGGGTCGGCTGGCCGGATGAATTCTTCATTCACGGCACGCTTTCAACCATCGCGGAAAAGGTCCGGGCTTCCAAAATCACCCGCACCGCACTGATCTTTGTTGGTCACGCCCTAAAACCAGGCGAGGACTTCCGCGACAGCGCCCTTTATGACGCAGATCATGTCCATGTTTTAAGGCCGAAGAAAAAGGCGAAGGGTTAGCGCAAAGCTGTTCGGGCTCCTGGCACTTAGCAGCTGGAAAGGTGTTTTCAGCTGCGCCGGTACTGGTTCACCGGACCAAGGGCAATAATATGCGCGAAAGACCCCATGACATTCCCGGCGCGCAGCCCCATGTCGGCCAGGTCCTGGCCTTCTGCATCCTTGGCTGCAAAGAGCCGGTCGGCATCACCTTCGCGGACAATACTGGCGTAGTGAAATTCATGTGCCGACAATGGCGTATCCCAAGGAACGCCGGCTAACGGCTTTAGGCAACGATACCCCAAATGCCGTTTGCGCGCCTGAAAGCTTGTCTCCAGCGGCAACAAGCCCAGCATCTCATGACGTTGGCCACCCACATCGATCAAGCTGTCGCCAAGCGCCATATAGCCGCCGCACTCACCGTAAATCAGTGCGCCTTTATTGGCAGCAGACCGCATCCCGGACTTAAATGACTGAGCATTTGCCAACTGGCCCGCATGTAGCTCGGGATAGCCGCCCGGCAAATAGACAGCGTCAGCTCCAGTCTCTGGCCCCTCATCTGCCAACGGCGAAAAGAAGGAGATCTCCGCTCCGCTCCGGCGCCAGTGGTCCAGCAAATGCAAATAGGAAAACGCGAAGGCAACATCCTCTGCAACGGCAATCCGCTGGCCGAGAGGAGTTGGAAGTTGAACGCTTGATGACTTCTGATCGAGGTCGATGTCCCCTGCCAGGTCCTTCACTGCTGCCAGATCCACATTCTTGAAACAAATGTCTGCGGCCGTCTCAAGAAACGCTTCCAACTCAGGATGTTCTACCGCCTGAACAAGACCGAGATGGCGTTCGGGCAATACCAGTTTTTCCGTACGCGGCAATGCCCCAAGGACCTTGATGTCGAGACCAGCCAATGCCTTACGCAACATTTGTTCGTGCCGAGCACTGCCGACGCGGTTTAGAATGACGCCCCTAACCGAGATATCGGACCGGAAGGTTTGAAATCCGCTGACAAGCGCTGCCACCGACTGGGCTTGTTTTGCGCAATCGACCACCAGAATGACCGGCACGTTCAGGCTTTTCGCCAGATCAGCGGCCGATCCCACACCGCTGGCTGCACCGTCAAAGAGCCCCATCGCTCCTTCGACAATCAACAAGTCATGGCCGCTGACATGTCCTTTTGCCAAAGCTTGAAGCGATCGGACCTCCATCGCCCACGCATCCAGATTGATACAGGGACGGCCGCTTGCAGCTTCATGGAATTTAGGATCGATATAGTCCGGTCCGGATTTTGCCGAGACCACAGATTGTCCGGCGTTCTTCAAAGCCCGTAGCAGCGCGAGCGTCACTGTCGTTTTACCAGCGCCGGATGACGGTGCCGCGATCAACAGGCCTTTTGTGTTTGGCAAAGGCTGTTCAACCGGCATCGGACTGACGGGACTTGGAGCGCAGTCCGAGCGGATCGGATTGAAGAACCTTGCCGGACATGGCTCCGAGCCAATCGAGGCCGGACCTGAGCCGCACCACCTCACCAACACAAACGATAGCCGGGGGGTTTAGTCCTGCTTCGGCGACATCCTGAGCGCATCTGCCCAGCGTTGTTTCAAGAACGTCTTGGGTATCCAAAGATCCGTTGCACACGATACACACAGGCTCATCCAAAGACCGTCCTCCGGCAATCAGTTTGCCGGCAATCGTTTCCAGGTGTTTCATCGCCATATACATGACAATGACTTGCGATCCCTTGGCAATTCCGTCCCAGTTGATGGCATCCGGAGCAAGGCCCAGCTGATCGTGGCCGGTTAGGAAGGTGACCGCCTGATTGCAATCTCTGTGCGTGGCTGGAATACCGGCATAGGCAAGGCCGCCGATCCCCGCCGTAATGCCCGGTATAATCCGGAACGGAACCCCCGCTTCAACCAAACCAAGCGCTTCTTCACCGCCCCGGCCAAACACAAAGGGATCGCCACCTTTCAGACGCAGAACCCGTTTTCCGGCCCGGGCGTACTCAATGAGTTTGAGGGTAATGTCGCGTTGATTGGGGCTCGGTTTTCCGCCGCGTTTGCCCGCATAATCGAGCACAGCGTCTTGTTTCGCCCATTCGAGGATACTCTTGTCTACAAGTGCATCATAAACAACCACATCAGCCTGGCGCAGCCCGTTGACCGCATGCAGCGTCAAAAGGCCTGGATCGCCCGGCCCTGCTCCGGCAAGCCAGACCCATCCGGCTTCGAATTCGGGCAAAGACTGAGCGAACAAGGTCATTTGGGGATCATCGTGCATTACTTCTGTTTATCGTTTTGCCCTGCGAGCGCCAAGCCTTTCCCGGTATAAAGCTATGCGAAAACGACATTTCATTTCTTGCGCTACGCACCTTGTGCAAAGTTCAGGTATAGAACATCCATGAACGAACCTGAGGGAAAAGAACTGCGGCGGGGCTGGACCACAGGCGCCTGTGCAACAGCGGCCGCAAAAGCGGCCTATCAAGCGCTTCTGACGGGAAGTTTTCCAGAGATCATCGAGATCACTTTGCCCCGAAATGGGACCGCCGATTTTGTTCTGACCCACCACGGTCTTTCGCAGGGTGAAGCCTTTGCCACAGTAACAAAGGATGCCGGTGACGATCCCGATGTTACTCACGGCGCGGAGATCACATCGACAGTGCGCCTCATGCCGAAGGGCGCCGGGATCTCTTTCAAGGCCGGACAAGGGGTCGGCACAGTAACCCGCCCCGGCCTGCCGATTCTCCCCGGCGAACCGGCCATCAATCCGGTCCCCCGTCAAATGCTGCAAACCGCGATCAGCGAGATCGGCGATACATTCGGTGGTTCTGGCGACGTCGAAATCGAAGTGTCAATCAAGGGCGGCGAACAACTCGCACAAAAAACCATGAACCCGCGTCTTGGCATAGTCGGTGGACTGTCCGTGCTCGGAACAACCGGCATCGTACGGCCCTTCTCTTGCGCCGCATGGATCGCCTCAATCCACCGCGGCATTGATGTCGCCCGGGCAACCAGTCTGGACCATGTGGTCGGGGCAACGGGCGCAATGTCCGAAAAAGCCGTTCAAACCCGCTATCAGCTTGAGGACGGTGCCTATCTGGACATGGGTGATTTTGCCGGCGGACTGTTGAAATATCTCAGAAGCCATCCGGTTCCAAAACTCACAATGGCAGGCGGCTTTGCCAAATTCACCAAGCTTGCCCAAGGGGCCCTGGATTTGCACTCCGCCCGCAGTTCCGTGGACTTTGAGTTTCTTCAAAGCCTTTTGGCTGAAGCTGGAGCTGCTTCCGGTCTGATTGAGCGTACGGCCGAAGCAAACACGGCCAAGGAGGTTCTAGACTTTTCAGCAGACAGAGGCATTGACCTGAGCCCCTATCTGGCGCGGCGGGCCAAACAGGCCATCAAGACCATTTTGCGGGACGCCCCCATCGCGGTCGAAGTCTTCATTGTCGACCGTCAGGGCAACATTCTCGGAGAGTGCGGTTTTGACGACTGACAATCCGCACATCCTGCTGCTTGCCGGAACACATGAGGCCCGGCTTTTGGCTAAACAATTGCCGGAACGCTTTCCCGGTGTGCGCCTGACCGCTTCTTTTGCGGGTGTTGTCAAAGACTTGCAGGAGCTCGACATCGCAAAACGAGTGGGTGGTTTTGGCGGCACAGAAGGACTGAAGGCCTTTGTTAAGGCTGAAAATGTCACGGTAATTGTGGATGCCACCCATCCCTTCGCGGCGCAAATAAGCCGGAATGCCGTAAGCGCGGCAACAGGTCTTGGTATTCCAGTAATCCGGCTTGAGCGGCCGGCATGGTGCGCCGGTCCCGGTGACCAATGGCAAACCGTTTCAACAATAGAGGAAGCGGCGAAAGCACTTCCTGCCGGTGCCCGGGCCTTTCTTGCTGTCGGGCGCAAGGAAGTGTCGGCGTTCTATCATCGCACCGACATATTTGGTCTGGCGCGCATGATTGAACCGCCCGAAAACCCTTTGCCGCATGGCTGGTCCTTACTTTTATCACGCCCACCACAGGATACTGACGAGGAGGTTGCGCTCTTCAAACATCATAACATCAGTCATGTTGTGACGAAAAACAGCGGCGGGACACGCGCCTTTGCTAAGATAAAAGCCGCCCGGCGCCTTCAGCTGCCGGTCATCATCATTGAACGGCCTAAGCTACCGGACACGGAAACGGCAGCAGATGTTCCGGAGACGCTGGATAGATTAGCGAACTTCGTCGACAACTGATTTCTCAACTGCAAATTTTTAGACGAAGAATTTGATAGAGAAATCTTGGCCCGCCGAGGACATAACGGCCAAAAAAGTGCCGTGGTTCCCGTAAAAACTAATAGAGCGTTTCCGCTCAAAAATCCGCTTTTTCATTCAGCACGGTCACCGGTGCTGGGCAAATTAGGCTACTTAAGTTTGTTTGAGAAGATCGTGTATTACCTTTCGGAATCTTGTGCTGGATTTGGCTCTGCAAAGAGTCCTGGGTTCCGTCTTTTCTGGTCCTAAAAGGTAAAGTCATTTTGGTCATATTGTCATGTCACAGGAATGAATTTGCTATCAAAAATTCGGACTTCATACTTGGGTTCCACGCCATCTCATATTAACCTAACTCCCGATTAGGGCTCAGGATTACTCCCTGCGGCAGTTTTCCTCTTGCGCAAGTCCGCTAGTCCTTCTTTTATGATTGTAGCTTCTAATAATCTCTACTTGTTCAAGTGTCTTTACAGGCCATTGTATGATCAATCGTTTTGCGAACAATCCAAAGACAACTCGAAACATCATCTTTGCAGCATTGTTCCTGGTAATGCCTCTGTTTCTTTCCGATGCTTCGGCTAAAGAGCGAATTTGCCTTAGAGGCGTCAACATCGCAGGCGCCGAATTCGGCGGTTATGAAGGCGAATACGGCAAGGCGTATATCTATCCCTCAGATGCCACGTTGGCATGGGCGGCCTCAAAAAAGATGACGGCGATCCGGCTTCCCTTTCGTTGGGAGCGGCTCCAGCCCGAGCTTTTTGGCCCATTTGATCAAGCGGAATTGTCCCGGTTACATGATACCGTTTCACGCGCCACTGAACTTGGATTATCTGTAGTCCTAGACCCCCACAATTTTGCCGAATACCGGGGTATCAAACTGGGCAAGGGTAACTTCACGGCCGGAGCCTTCGCTGATTTCTGGCAGAAACTCGCACCTGAGTTTTCAGACGACACCCATGTCATATATCTCTTGATGAACGAACCGGTCGGCGTAACGGCCACCACCTGGTTTGATGCGGCTCAGGCAGCGATCAATGCTATAAGGCGTACAGGTGCAGACAATCTGATACTAGTCCCGGGAACAATCTGGACCGGGGCATCTCACTGGTTCGAGGATCAACCGGGCGGCTCAAATGCCGAACTGTTCAAAGACATTTCAGATCCGATGGACAATTTCGCCTTCGAAATCCATCAGTATCTCGATGTCGATTTTTCCGGGACAAACGCGACTTGTCCGCGCACCGGGGACGCCATTTCTGCTTTAAAAGACGTGACCGATTGGATGCGCCTTCATGGATTTCAGGGATATCTTGGTGAATTTGGCGGTACAAGTTCGCCAGATTGCCTAGAAGGCATCTCGGAAGTGGCCGCGTTCATCAACAAAGAGGACGCAATCTGGTTGGGTTGGGCAGCTTGGGCCGCCGGTGACTGGTGGGGCAGTTATCCCTTGTCGCTTCAACCCAACAATGGCGTCGATAAACCACAGATGGACGTGCTTGAAGCCTATATTCCAACAACGAATGGCACGGCACCCGTGTGCGGAACTCCCGCCAACTAAGGTTTAGTCTTGCTGGCATTACGGTGTCCAAGATGATTACCCAAATTCACGGTCGCAAAGGTATCGAAACTCGGTCTCCACGATCCCGCGGATAAACACGCATAGCCAGAAACAGGCTATCTGCACGTCTTCCGCTAGAGGTCGTTTTTGCTGTTGCCTTGCAACTTTGGCAGCGCGACAAAGTCCAAATGTCCGACCATCATGGACAGTCTTTTTTCTGAAATTTGCTGGCTGCGAAGTTTCAGCCATCTATCCACCTCAGCCGGATTAAGGCCTTGTTTGCAGCCAACACGAGCCCAGCCGGACAGAAACTCTTTCAAGAAATTAGCGGCACCGGGCTCAATCTGCCAATCGGAAGCACCTTCTTTGACAAGATACCCTTTCGCGGTGAAGAGGTCGATTGCGCGCCGAGCTGCCTGCGGGCCCAGCGCCGGACCAAATCCCTTGTCGGTTTGCTGGTCTTTGTTCAAGGCCTCCCGCAGTGACTCATCCAGGGGGTTAGCCGGTTCAAATGTTGCCCGGCCATCATAAGTGAGGCTGGCTAAAAAGGGCTTTCCGGCACTTGTCACAGCATCGACCAAACGTTGCAAAAAACCTTCGGACGCCAAATCCAAAAAAGCCGATGTGGTGACGGCATCCACTTCGGAAAGCGGAAGCAGATCCAAACCTTCTGCTAAATCCACCTCCAAAGTTACGAGATTGGCAGGCGTTTTGTTATACCTGCGCGTGGCAGCAATGGTCAGAAGTTCAGCGTCATAATCGGCCAAAGTCCAGCTGATGACCGGGACGCCCCCGCGTGACAAGGCCGCAACTGTGGATCCGGCACCGCTTGCCAAATCGAGGACCTTCAAATCACGATCAGGAAGAGCAGCAAAAAATGCCGCTTCAACCTGTTTGTTGCGGGCGGCAAGATCCAAAGGTTCACGCAGCGCTAGCCACTCAGCTGAAAACCCACTCATGACCGCACCTTTTCAACGACAGTTTCAAATACGGTCACCGCGTCCTCCCAGGTCGGCAAGGATTGGGCCGCGAGGTGTGCCTCTTGAGCCAGTTTCTGCCGCGCTTCTGGATCTATGAGCAGCCGCTCTAAGGCGGCCTTGAGCGCCGGCACATCCTCGACACCACAAAAAAGCGCACCGCCGCCGGAAAGTGTGTCTTCTACCGCCCCCGCACCACTGCCGATCACAGGCAGGCCATGCGCAATTGCCTCGGTGTAAGCCATTCCGTAGCCCTCATAACGGCTGGCGAGCACGAACACATCCGCCGCTTGATAGAAGTCAGACAGCCGGTCATAGGGGACAGCTCCATGGAAGGTTAGACGGTCGGCCAGCTCCAGATCATCTGCCTGTGCATTGAGCGCTAAGACACACTCCGGGTCAGCTTCCAAGCCACCGATGATATCGAGATGCCAATCATGCTCTTTAAGGCCAGCTAAGGCGGAAAACAGAAGATCGTAGCCCTTACGCTGTGTCACCGTGCCAATGGACAGCAACCGCACCGTTTTTGACGGCGCGCGATCTATTGCCTTTGGCCGCTCGGTTCCAGGAAGTGCCACGCTGATTTTCTCGGCTGGAACGTCAAACAGATCTTGCAGCTGATCAGCGGTGGCCGGGCTGGTAACGATAATATGCTGGGCTTGGCGCAAGGCTGCGGCTTCACTGGCTTTTAGGTTTTGGGCCCCGTCTTCCGTAAGGCCATTTTCCTTACACAGCGGATGGTGGACCAGCGCCACGATGGTCAAACTTTCTGCGAGCCGTTGAGCAACATCGCCCAGTACACCAAAGGCAAGTCCATCGATAATCACCACACTCTTGTTGGGCAAAGAGGCTAATGAGCCCTCGGCAGACTGGAGTGTTTCTACGTTCGGGAAAGGAAATCCAGGACCAAGTGAAACCGGATGAACATCCCACCCATCTGATCTGAGGCCCGCAAGGATCTGGCGGTCATACCCATACCCGCCGGTCAATGTGTTGAGATCACCGGGATAAGCAAAATAAAATGCCGGCAAGACCATTCTAGATCTTGGCCTCGTACCAGGCCCGGGCAACATGGGATTCTGAAATCGTGATGCGGATGGATGTCAGCTCATCGCCTTTTCGGCCAAGCCGGTCCTGCCGGGCCGCTTCCGCCAAATGATCATGCACATGTTTGGTCAAAAACTCCGTGGTGGTGTTGATGCCCTTGAATTGAGGCAGATCGTCCAGGTTTTTGTAGTTCAACGGCTCCAGAACTTCCTTTAGCGCCTCATGTGCCCGGCCAATGTCGATCACCACTCCGTTTTCATCCAGAGCTTCGGCGAGGAATGCCGCATCAACCACAAATGTCGCGCCATGAAGTGCCTGGGCCGGGCCAAACAAGTCTCCCTTGAACGAGTGAGCAATCATCACATGATCGCGAACTTCAACTGCAAACATTCCTGTAATCCTGAATTTATTAAGTCTGGCCAGACGAGGCTGGCGCCTCAGCCGGTTGGTCATAAACGATGAGCGCCGCCAAGACATCTGACGCCTTGTTCAACACTTCGGGAAGTCTTACTGGGGTATCCTCGAACGGAACCCGGTGGCTGATCAACTGATCTAGCCGGGGATCTTCGAGAAGAGACAAAGCTGTTTGCAACCGCCGACGATACGTCCACCGTTCCTGCCGTTCGGGTGGAATGGTTCCCACTTGACTGGAGATCAGTCTGATCCGGCGGCTGTGAAAGTCTGCCCCGAGCGGCACTTCAACCGCCTGATCACCATACCAACTCATTTCTACGACGCTGGCGCCATTGCCCGCACAGGACAGCGCAGTGGTTAGACCAGCAGCTGTCGCACTGGTGTGAAACACAATATCTTGATCAAGAGGGACATTGTCTGGATGGCAAAACTGCAATCCCAATTCGCCAGCAATCTGCGCGCGCGCAGGATTTACATCGACCAGTGTCACCGTTGATCCAGGAAGCTGTCCGCATACGTAAGCGGTCAAAAGCCCGACAACGCCGCCGCCAACCACGCAGATGTGATCCCCAGGTGATGGTTTTCCATCCCATAAAGCATTGAGTGCAGTTTCCATATTGGCCGCGAGCACGGCCTTATGAGCCGGAACCGACGCGGGTACGGGAACACAAGCATCGGATGGGAGAGTGAAAAGATTTTGATGCGGATAAAGCGAAAAAACGGTCTGACCAATAAGATCGGCATCGCCGCCGATCACCTCGCCGACGCTGGCGTAACCGTACTTGACGGGGAATGGAAAGTCGCCCTCCTGAAAAGGCGCGCGCATGCGCTGCCATTCGCTTTCCGGAACAGCGCCACGGAAAATAAGCCCTTCAGTACCCCGGCTGACGCAGCTGTAAAACGTTTTGACGAGAACATGGCCCGGCTGCAAATCCGGGACACGGATATCCTTCAAAGCAACCGTTTCAGAGCCCATGTACCAGAGCGCTTGGGCTGCGCATCCGTTTGTAGCCGTCGCGCTACTCACCATTCACCAAGGTCTCCGAACTCTGTCACGTTTTTGCCACGACCCCATCATACCGCTAAGGCCACTATTGCTATGTTTGCGAGGATTGGAAGCCCCAAATATGCTGCAAGCCATTGATAAAATCACTTCATTTCAGGGTAACAAGACATTGACCGTCCGCCGGATCATCTTTTCATTGTTGTTAGCGACCAGCTTCCTTGCTTTGGCCGCGCTGATGTTCGTGACCTTATCGCCGGGTGGTCATTCGGCACTTGATCTGTTCATTTTCGCCTGCTTTTTGATCACACTGCCCTGGACCATCATCGGTTTTTGGAACGCGGTGATTGGCCTTATCATCATGCGGATGGCGAAAGACCCGATTGCCACGGTTTGCCCGATTGCCAACGCGGACCCGGAAGCTCCGCTCACCAACTCCACAGCCTTGTTGTCCTGTATCCGAGACGAAGACGTCGACGCTTTGGAGACCAATCTCAACGCCATGGCCAGCAATCTTGTTCGGGCCCGGGAAAACCAGAACTTCACGCTCTACGTGCTAAGTGACACATCTCAGGAAGTCATCGCACGCCAAGAAAAACACATGGTCGCGCGTCTCTCAGACCGGCTTTCCGGTCACATGGACGTTGTCTACCGGCGGAGGGCCGTGAACACCGGTTTCAAGGCCGGTAACATTGAAGACTTTTGCAAGACCTGGGGCGGACAACACGCCTATGCGATTGTTTTGGATGCCGACAGCTATATGTCCGTTGAAGCGCTCACCGGCCTGGTTCGGCGAATGGATGCCAATCCCCAAGTTGGAATTCTGCAAAGCCTCGTAGTCGGTCTTCCAACAGACAGTGCTTTCGCCCGTATCTTTCAGTTTGGTATGCGCCTCGGCATGCGCTCTTACACTATCGGCAGCGCCTGGTGGCAAGGGGATTGCGGACCTTATTGGGGGCACAATGCGATCCTGCGCCTAAAACCTTTCGCTGAACACTGCCGGCTGCCGCAACTGCCTGGCAAAGGTCCACTGAGCGGGCCGATCCTGTCACACGATCAGGTAGAAGCAGTGTTGATGCGCAGAGCAGGATATGAAGTCCGTGTTCTGCCGTTGGAAACAGGCAGCTATGAGGCCAACCCACCCCATCTCCTGGAGTTCATCCGCCGGGATCTGCGCTGGTGCCAGGGCAATCTGCAATACCGCCGCTTGCTGGGCCTGAAGGGTTTGAAACCAGTCAGCCGGGCACAGTTGGTGCTGGCGATCTTGATGTTCCTGGGCTCACCCGCCTGGATCGGTTTCATGGTCGGCGCTGCGACACTGGGCATGACCACGGATTATGCACCCTATCGTGCTGATACAGGTGCCGCGTTGTTTTTCAGCGTTCTAACAATGGTTTTTGCACCAAAGTTGGCCACGGTTGCAGATATTCTAGCGCGAAAGGATTTGCGCAAAGCCTTCGGCGGTTCCTTTAGAATCCTGCTCAGTGTCGCCATCGAAATTCTGTACTCAGCCATGCTCGCACCAATAATGGCGGTCGCCCACACTATCTTCATGGGCGGGTTGGCGGTTGGCAAGTCGATTGGCTGGGGTGCCCAGGCAAGAGACGTTGCACGCTTGCCGGTTGGTCTGGTTCTGCAGAAACTCTGGCCTCAAACAGTCTTTGGATTGGCCGGTTTGTTTTGGCTTGTCCATCAGCCTTTAGATCTTGTTTGGCCCGTAATCCCGGTGGCTATTGGTCCGCTGTTGGCAACTGTCCTGGCGGTAGCAACGTCCACCGCGACATTGGGGAGCTTGGCTATCCGCTCGACCCTTTGGCGCATTCCGGAAGAAACGATCCCGCCCACAGAGCTGCTCGATCTCCACTTGCCATCTCTTCGAAAAGGCTCGATCACTCCCACTCAGCCGCAAGAGATATCTGCTGGTCAATCCGAACCGGAACCGGCGGAGGCGGGCTGAGGGTCAAAACGCCCTACACCCTCGTCCATATTGCGAGGGTGGTTGTTTTAGAGCCTGCCGCACCCTTCCATATAAAAAGGCAAAGAATAAGGGCCGGACATATTTGCTCACTTGCGTCGTTGTTTTGCGGTTATGGTGATCACACTATCGCACGCAAATCGCCTAGCCAGAGATCAAATGTGTCACGGTCAAATGAAGCCAATTAGGTGCGGCAAGCTCTAATCTGCAAAGAGAAGCTAAGCCGCGTTAGAGGATGCAATCGGCTGGATCAGAAGGTCGTAGATGCCGTCGGCATCCGGTGCCGTCCGGATTCCTTCGGTTACGGCTGAATCGCGCAGCTGGCGTGCAATGCGGGCCAGCGCTTTCAAATGGTCCGCTCCAGCGCCTTCAGGCGCGAGCAGGAGAAAAACAAGATCGACCGGTTCTTCGTCGAGTGCATCAAAGTCGACTGGCCTGTCCAACTTGGCAAAGACGCCGACCAAACGATCCAAACGCGTCAGCTTGCCATGCGGAATCGCGATGCCATGACCGACGCCAGTCGACCCTAGGCGCTCCCGCTGCAGCAGCGTATCGAAGATTTCCCGCTCTGAAAGACCAGTCAGTTCCGCGGCTTTGGCCGCCAGTTCTTGAATCGCCTGCTTTTTGCTTTTGGCTTTCAATCTGGCGATAACCGCGTCTTTGCTCAGAAGATCACTAAGATCCATTCCTTCGCCTATTCGTTTTGGGCGCCGGCTTCCCGCTTTCAGGAAGCCGGACCCTTGCGCATGAGTGTTATTCGGCGGCTGCGTTTACCACCAGTGCCGGGTCTATCCACCCTATATTGCCATCTGCGCGGCGGTAGACAACGTTAACACCACCATTTGCCGCATTCTTAAACATGACAACAGGCGCTTCCGTCAAATCAAGTTCCATCACTGCCATACCGACAGTCATGGTTTTCACCTTCGCAGACGTTTCTGCAATGACGAGCGGATTGAAATCCGCCGGAACTTCCTCGTCCTCATCCGGAGACGCTAGAACAGAGTAAGCCGCTTCGACCGCCTCGCGGCCATTGCCATTGTGGCTATGATGATCCTTCAGTTTGCGTTTGTAACGCCGCAGGCGTTTTTCGATCTTGTCAGCAGCCAGATCAAAACTGTTGCGCGGATCTTGGTCCTGCGCGGACACCTGCAATACGATTCCCGTATTCAGATGCACGGTACACTCGGATTTAAAACCCGTGCCCTCCCTGCTGAGCGTTACGTGGCCAGTGAAACCGCCCGTAAAATACTTCGAAAGGGCGTCTTCGATTCGGTCGGTGATATGGACACGCAGTGCGTCGCCTACATCAACATTTTTACCCGAAATCCGCAAAGCCATGGGGACCTCTTCTTCTTCTATTGACCGACAGGTCACCGGCGTTTCTGCCGGTGGGGAAACGAGAAACGTTTCACGCCTACACAATGGACCAGTCAGCGCTAAAGTGCCATCCCCTCATTGTCACAAGGGCGGTCCTATAATTGGCGCCTGCATGAGAGTCAATTGTCTCATCAAAAGGGAAACAATCCGATAAATCGGATCGAGCAATCGAACTGAAATTTCAAAAATCGCGCGGAAACTCTACATTTCTTCCGGGCTTGGCTATGAATTCACAAGCAAGCCTCGACAGTTATGCGACGCTTACAGCTTTGCGTTCTTCTCCCGCCGCCGCTGAACAGATGAGCCGATTTTCATAGCTTCCCTGTATTTTGCGACCGTTCGCCGCGCGATATCCACACCCTCCCCCTTCAAAACCTTAACGATCGTGTCATCGGATAAAATGGCTTTGGGGTCTTCGGCGTCAATCATTTGCTTGATTTTGTGGCGCACGGACTCAGCAGAATGCGCGTCTCCACCAACTGTTGCGGCGATTGCAGAGGAAAAGAAATACTTCAGCTCAAATATGCCTCTGGGCGTTGCCATATATTTGTTCGACGTCACCCGGCTGACGGTCGATTCGTGCATCTCAATGGCTTCCGCGATGATCTTAAGATTGAGCGGGCGCAGATGCTCGATTCCGTGGGTCAGAAAACCATCCTGCTGGCGGACTATCTCTGTCGAGACTTTCAGTATCGTTTTGGCGCGCTGGTCCAAGCTCTTGGCCAGCCAGTTCGCTGTTTGAAGCGATTCAGTTAAATACTCTTTTTCAGTTTCATCGCGGGCGGTTTTCACCACTCTGGCATAGTAAGTCTGGTTCACCAGCACTTTCGGCAAGGTATCTGAGTTAAGCTCGACGTTCCAAGTGCCATCGCTGGCAGGGCGAACAAACACATCGGGCACCATCGGTTGAACAAGGGCACCACCAAACACCGATCCCGGCTTTGGATCGAGCGCCCGGATCTCCTGGACCATTTCCACAAGATCTTCATCATCCACACCGCACAGTTTTTTCAATGCGGCAAGATCCCGTTTGGCAAGCAACTCAATATTCGCAATCAAGGCTTCCATCGCCGGATCGTAGCGGTTCTTCTCAATGAGCTGCAGTTTCAAGCATTCAGCCAGGTTACGGGCAAATACCCCAGCCGGTTCAAATGTCTGCAGGACAGCCAGCACGTTTTCAACTCGAATCAGATCAACGCCCAACTGCTCAGCTGCCTCGGCAAGATCCAGATATAGATATCCGTTCTCATCGAGAGAATTGATCAGATGGCCCGCTATCAGCTTGTCGGCTTCACTGGCAAAGGCCAGATTCATCTGCTCTTCCAGCGAAGTTACGAGAGACTCCTCATCTGCAACAAAGGCTTCCAGATTATAATCTTCCGAAGCCGCGCTGGAGCTTGCGTTCTTGTAGCTGTCACCGCCTTTCAATTGCGCAGGATCCGGTGATGCAGGAACGCCGGGTTCGTCCGGAAACACATTGCCGAGATCGGTGTCCATCCGCGAGGCAATGGCTTCTGCACCAGTTTCCAGATCGCTCTGCATCCAGTCGCCCGTTCCCGGCTCACCGTCAGCCGCGGTCATGACCTCTTGCGCATCTGCCCGATCACCTGCCGGAGCTTCTGCTTGTGTATTGACATCGGACGGCGAGTTTTCTGCCGGGTCGGCTTCACCTTTTTCTAGGAGTGGATTGCGCTCAAGCTCAGCCTCCACATAAGATACCAAATCGAGATTAGACATTTGCAGCAGCTTGATCGCCTGCATCAGCTGCGGCGTCATGATCAGCGACTGGCTTTGCCGCATCTCCAATTTGGTTGAAATAGCCATTAATGTCCCAGGCGCCCGTCAGATTCTCTTGGTCTGTTTCTTGCTTGTTATCACAAGATACAAACTTGCACGCGCCTTGTCATCAAAGGGTAAACTGCTCACCAAGATAAAGCCGCCGGACGTCCGGGTTGGCCACGATGTCTTGGGGCAATCCTTCGGTCAGCACTTCGCCGGCCGCAATAATATAGGCCCGGTCAATCAACCCAAGGGTTTCTCGGACATTGTGGTCCGTGATCAGAACGCCGATCCCTCTCTTGGTCAGATGACGCACCAGCTGCTGAATATCGCCAACTGCAATCGGATCGATACCGGCAAACGGCTCGTCGAGAAGCATGAAGGATGGCCGGCTGGCGAGGGCTCGCGCAATTTCAACGCGGCGCCTCTCACCGCCGGACAAGGCGATGCTCGGCGACTTACGCAAATGAGTCAGCCCGAATTCGGCAAGCAGAGAATCCAGATCTTCTCTACGCCTTTTCCGGTTCGGCTCGATAACCTCAAGGACCGCGCGAATGTTTTCTTCCACCGTCAGCCCGCGAAAAATGGAGGCTTCCTGGGGCAGATAACCGATCCCGAGCCGGGCGCGCCGGTACATCGGCATGCGCGTGATATCAAACCCTTCCAGATAGATCTTGCCTTGATCAGGCCGGATCAAACCGGTGATCATATAGAAAGTCGTGGTCTTGCCAGCACCGTTCGGCCCAAGCAAACCAACGGCTTCACCCGGCCGGACCATCAAACCAACATGTTTGACAACCTGACGCCGCCCATAAGTCTTGCCGATCCCTTCGACAACAAGCGCATTCGACAAATCTTCGGCAGGTTGCTCATAGCCTGAGTAACCTTGCTGAAATTCCTGATTGTCCATTGGAGGCCGATTCACTGATGCGCTGTCCGTCAAGTCTGTCGTCGAAACACAGATAATGTATTGATTGTTTGTTTCCTAGCAGAACTTCTGCATAGGCTATTGCTGCGCACTTGGAACGGAATTCGGCAAAATCCGAACCTTTACCCGGCCAGACCCACCACCCTGGTTTGCGGTGGCTGGTGCAGGAGCTGCCTTCAGGTTTGCTTGTCCAGTCTTCAGGTTGACCGTCAAACGGTTGCCAACGACCACATTGGCGCCTTGGCTCAAAACAACTTCCCGGCCAGTCATCACCATGACTTCACGCTTCATATCGAAATTCGCGGCATCGCCGGTCGCGGTTTGATCTTTTGAAGAGATATGAACACCGCCAGCTGCTTCCAGCCGGGAAATTTCCTGCTGGGCGGTGGCCGGCTGTGCGCCACTGTTGCCGCCGCCATCGTAAAACACTTTCAGGCGCGCGGTCTCAAGCCGGGTATCGCCCTGGACAACAACAACGTTGCCGATAAAAGTCGCAACCTTGGTTTTGTCTTCCACTTGCAATTCGTTGGATTCGATCTCGATCGGCTGTCCATTGCTGGAGCCAAATCCGGCAAAAGAGTCGGAGAATGTCTGAGCTGCAACAGGTGCGCTCGCCAACAGCAGCGCTGAAAATACGATCAGGCTACCTTTTAAGACCGATTTCATCATTGCTTATTGTCCTCGGTCTCCGGATATAGAGTGATTTTTACGCCCTCTTTGAACACTACGATCCCTCTATCCTTGTCGTAATCAATCTTGCCAGCGGCCAACCGGCCTTTGTCAGATGTGATCGTAATGGGTTGATCTGAAGACATGGCGCCGGTTTTCAAATCCACTTCAACCTTGTCGACTTCAACACTATAGCCTTCGCTCCATTCCAGCTGCACCCCCTCATAAAGGCGCAAGGATTCAGCAGCATTGTTATAGATGCCCTTCAGTGACAGTATCTTGGCGCCTTCATCCGGCCCAAGAACAATGTCGGCCTGGATTTGTTCCAAATCTATTATTCGGGGATCAGTCAGCCGTTGCACCGCCTTGCGTGCTGTCACCTGATAGGAGCGGTCACCATCATGGCCGGAAAGCTTTGGATGATCCATTACGATCCCGTCGCTGGTCAGAACAAGGTTAGCGGCACCAAAAGAGCCGAGCACATTAAAAAGAACCACAGCCCCGATCATTCCTACCAGGATTAATAGACCGATCGCCGGAAACAAAAACCGCAACGTCCGCACGAGCACGCTGTGCCGGCGTGCTGAGCGTTGCACACGGCTTTCCATGTCACGAGGAATCAACCCTCCGAACTCTTGGCTCACAGTGCTCAAAAGCAGCTCCGAAAATCCATTTCCTAAGGCCGCCAACCAACGGATGGGTCCCGCGATCAGGAATGGGCAAAAATATCAGTCTCTTCCCAACCCTTCAGGTCGAGTTCGGCACGTGTTGGCAAAAAGTCAAAACACGCATCGGCAATGTGTGTCCGCTCCTCGCGCGCCAACATCATATCCAGTTTTTGCTTCAGCGCATGCAAATGCAAAACATCTGAAGCGGCATAGGCCAATTGCGCATCTGAAAGCGTTTCTGCTGCCCAATCTGAGCTCTGCTGCTGCTTCGACAGTTCTACGCCAAGCAACTCTCGGGTGATGTCCTTCAATCCGTGCCGGTCAGTGTAGGTCCGCACCAGCTTGGACGCGATCTTAGTGCACCAGACCGGTGCGACCTGAATGTCCAGATAGTGACGCAAAACGGCGACGTCAAACCGTGCGAAATGAAATATTTTCGGTTTCGACGGATCCGTCATGAGCGCAGCCAGATTTGGCGCTTCCTTTTGACCCTTAGCAATTTGCACAACGTCGGCCGACCCATCGCCAGGTGACAATTGAACCACACATAGGCGGTCACGATGCGGATTAAGGCCGAGGGTTTCTGAATCCACCGCGACCGCGGATGCCGATTCATAGGCACTCAAATCCGGCAAATCGCCTTTGTGGTAGCGGATTGTCATGTTGCCTTGTCCTTCCGGTTCTCTTGCTCAGGGCCGATGCAAAATTCAATGAACGTATTCGCCGAACGGAGTTTCAGGTAGAGCATGACACCGCCTGGCGCAAGGGTTCCTGCCGCGCGTTGGCGGCTTGAAAACAATGCGCTCCGAACCCTTAAGAGCGGCTCAACAGTCTATTTTTCGATCCGAAAAGCTTCGTGGCACGCCTTGCAGGTCTGTGCAAGTTTGCTGAAGGCCGCCGCGACAGCCCCTTTTTCCGCACCTTCTCCAGCTTTTATTGCCAATTCGCTGGCCGCCGCCTTCATATCGTTAGAAAAGCCAGCAAACTTATCCCAATCCTGCCAGATTTCCGGCCGTGCTTCCGTTGGTGGCATCAAGCTGCCCTCCGGAAACAAGCGCGTTAGTTTCTCGCCCGCATTTTCTGCAATGGTTTCAGCCGCCTGCCTGAGCGCGGCAGCATCATAAGGTTTCTGACCACGCAGCATCTGCCCGGCCAGTTTCATATTGCCGCCGATGGCTTCCATGGCGTCCATACGCTTTTTGACGATACCGGTTGCCCCGCCATGGGCAAACACGATCGCGCTTGTCAGAATAACCGCTAGAACGGCACCACCAAATAGTTTCACAAGCCGCATGATGGCAGTCCTTTCAACTGGACAGACGGACGGCGCGTTGCAGAAATCTTTTAGATGCAACGATTTTAGCGCCACCGCCATTCCCACCTAGCATCTGGCCCACAATTAATAGGATGTCCAGAGGTCGTGATCCCGCCGCATGCCTGTGACAGGACTTTCAAAAGATTTGCCTTGCCGGAAAGGGACCAGGAACGGGCAGCATTTATGCGGCAATCGGGCCCGAGCGCGGATGAGCATTGTCATTTTGATGAAAACGAAAAAAGCCCCGGAAACCGGAGCTTTTTCGGAGTGTTTCGGATCGAACTGGATGATCTGAAACGTATGTTTGGTGCCCAGGAGAGGACTCGAACCTCCACGCCCATAAGGGCACTAGCACCTGAAGCTAGCGCGTCTACCAGTTCCGCCACCTGGGCTGTGAGGGAGGCTTCTAAGGGGCTGCCCTGTCCTTGTCAATCACTGGCCGATACTTTTTTTGTTCATTCCCGCCCAGCCCTTCACACACTGCGCGCAAAGGTCTAAGAGACGGGGGGAAAATTCCGGCATAATGTTTGCGGGAAACAGCTTTTGGACGCGACAAAAGGCATTTTCAAGATGTCCACACCCCTCAACGGTAAACTCGTCACAGTATTTGGCGGCTCTGGATTTTTGGGCCGGCACATCGTTCAGGCTCTGGCACGGCGCGGTTACCGTGTGCGCGCGGCCGTCCGCCGCCCGGATCTGGCCAGCCATCTTCAACCGCTTGGTGCTCCAGGTCAGATTATGGCCATCCAGGCCAACCTGCGTTACCGCTGGTCTGTCGACCGGGCGCTGCAGGGATCAGATGCGGTCGTCAATGCCGTCGGCATTCTGGCACCAACCGGCAAGCAAAGCTTCGATGCCGTTCAGGCGTTCGGTCCACGCGCCATTGCCGAAGCTGCGCGGGCGGCCGGTATCAACGCGATCACGCATATTTCCGCTATTGGAGCGGACGCGGAAAGCTCTTCAGCCTACGCCCGGACAAAAGCTGCCGGCGAAGCCGGGGTGCTTGAGACGTTGCCAGAGAGTGTCATTCTGCGGCCGTCCATCGTCTTCGGGCCGGAAGACGATTTCTTCAATCAGTTTGCCGGGATGGCGCGCTTCTCGCCTGTGCTGCCACTGATAGGCGGCGGAGCCACCAAATTCCAGCCGGTTTATGTCGGAGATGTTGCCGAAGCGGTCGCCCGCGCTGTCGATGTCGATTTGAAAGCGGGCGCTGTCTATGAACTCGGTGGCCCGGAAGTTAAAAGCTTCAAAGAGTGCCTGGCGGAAATGCTGGACGTTACCCGGCGCTCCCGTGTGCTTTTGCCGATCCCGTTCGAGATTTCCTCTGCCATGGGCAAGGTGATGCAACTCCTGCCGGGTGCGCCGCTGACAGCCGATCAGGTGGAACTTTTAAAGACCGACAATGTGGTTTCCGAAACTGCAACTGCTGACAACCGGACACTCGCCGGTATTGGAATTACCCCGGCCACCACTGCAGCGATCCTGCCGTCCTACCTCGACCGGTTCCGCGAACACGGCCAATATGACGCGCATAGAGCCGTCTAGTCTGGACACGTCAGTCACGTGATGCAGTTAAAAGGCGGGCAAGGCCCGCCTTTTTCGTCTTCCTGGCCATATCGGTTGGCCGCCAACTGGTTTCGCACAGCCAGTTACACATTCCAGTACCCTGCTCCCAATCGGTCATGATGCAGTTTCCGGTAGCCATCATGTGTCCGCACCAAACCAATGTCCTGGAGCTCCTGCGCATTCAAATTGGCCAGAGCCCGTTCAGTAGCCCGACGGCGCCGATAAAGCTGGACGCGTGCGGCCAGAGCACGAAAGGCAACGAAGACAAGACTGCGATTGTTGGCACGGCGGCGGAATACGGTATCGATCTCAAGGCTCATCTCACTTCTCCTGAACTTCCTTCACCCCGATTTCTCCGGGGATGTGGACACAATGACAGGGCAATCCTGACAGCTGTGAGTCATGTTTGATCTTGTTCTGTTCTCGAGCTAAGATTTTTTTCGCCACAACCTAAAAGAGCTTTGTTCCATGAACCCGATTGAGCGTGCGCTCGGCATCTTGCTGCTTCTGACCGGCGGTAAACTCGTCCCTGCGACTGTCCTTGCGGACCGGTTTCAAGTCTCCTTGCGAACCGTTTATCGGGATATCGACCGGCTGATTGCGCTTGGTGTTCCCATCGATGCCGAACGCGGGGCCGAAGGCGGTTACCGGCTGGCGCAGGGTTACCTGCAGCCCCCTGTCGCGCTCACCCGCAACGAGACTGCAGCACTTTTGACTGCTATGGCCCTAGTGCGTTCCAGCCGCACCGTCCCGCTCGCCGATGACCTCGGCTCCGCTGAGAAAAAGCTCCTGGCAACCCTGCCAAAGACCGTTCATGGCCTGTTGAAAGACGCGGACCGAATCGTTGGTATCGAACCGATCCCGCCAGACATATTTCACTCCGGAACAAAAGCCGAGCCGAACGACGCCTGGCAAAATGCCCTCGACGGTTTCATGACCGGAATTCTGGAAACACGCCGCGTCCGGTTTGAACACTTCAATCCGTCCCGGAACACCCGCAAAGGACATGATGTAGAACCGCTCGGCGTCATGTTCGACCGGGATCTTTGGTATCTTGCCGGCCGCTGCGTCGACACTGATACACTCAAAGTCTACCGCGCTGACCGGGTCCACGACCTTGAAATCAGTGGTTTCCGCTTCCGGCCGCCAAAAGAGTTTTCCATTCAGTCCCTGCTTGGCGGCACCTGGTTATCAGAGGCCATGCGCCGCTGGGAGCGCGAAGAAGACATTGCGAAAATCAGGATCACAGCAGCACAAGCAAAAAAACTCAGCGCGGACTGGTACTACCGCCACGCGGTGTTCACCCCTATGGCGGACGGAGATGTTCTGATCAGCATCCCGAGCACCAACCGCGCCCGGATCCTGCCTCTGGTCCGCTGGCTAGGCCCCGGAGCAGAGCTTTTGGAACCGGCTCATTTGAGGCAAGAGCTGGCGGAGGAACTTTCATCGCTCACAGCCTGTTACGCCCCGCCACATACCTTCGACCGATCAGCCTAGGAAATAGAGCCCGGCAAAGCCCGCAAGGCCAACAATGATCCGCCACCAGGCAAAGGCGGCAAAGCCATGGCGGGAGACAAAGTCCAGGAGACCTTTGACCACAAACACGCCGGCAATGAAGGAGGCAACAAATCCGATGCCAATCAGCATTGCATCATCCATGGAGATGACATTTCGGTTCTTGAACAGATCATAGGTGAAGGCACCGGCCATAGTCGGCATTGCCAGGAAGAAGGAGAATTCAGCGGCTGACCGTTTGTCTGTCCCCATCAAAAGAGACCCGGCGATGGTTGCCCCAGACCGCGAAACGCCGGGCACCATGGCAAGGCACTGACAGATCCCGATCTTGAGGCACAGCGACAGCGGATAATCCATGACATTGGTATAGACCGGCTTTAGCGGCAGCCGGTCGATCCAAAGCAAGATAATGCCGCCAAGCAACAAGGTGGTGCAAACCAAAGCCGGTGTTTCGAACAAAACACCTTTGATGAAACCATGGGCCATCACGCCGATCACAGCCGCTGGCAGAAAAGCAATCAGGATCCCCAAAACAAATCGCCGGCTGGCCGGATCGCTTGGCAGCGCAGTCGCCAATGTCCACAGCCGGGCGGAATACACCGAGAGAATCGCCAGGATAGCCCCCAGCTGAATCAGGACTTCAAACGTTTTTCCAGTGCTTTCAAATCCTAGAAAGTGGCCGATGAGCAGCAAATGCCCGGTCGAGGATACCGGGATGAACTCGGTCAACCCCTCAACCACTCCCAAAATGAGAGCATTTACAATCGTTTGGCCATCCATTGTGTATCAGGTCTCCAAAAGCCTTGATGGAATGCGGGAAGGTCCGCTAAGTCTCGCGACGAATTTCGACCGCCTATTTGCCGGACCCAAAGACCTCCGTCAAACCCTTGATAACCATATCTGAGGCAAACTGCCCTGCCATGACGGCTTTCCGGCATAGTCTTGCCACAGTTCAGGCTCTTAAACGCTTTCATGCTGACCCTTTATCATCACCCGTTTTCTCCCTCCTCTAGGTTCGTTCGACTGATCTTGAGCGAATATGGCGCTGCGTTTGAAGAACAACATGTCAATCCTTGGGAACGCCCTCAGGATTTGTTGATGCTCAATGCCGCGGGCACGATCCCGGTTATCGTAGAGAATGAGGGACCCGCCATCTGTGGGCCTGGGCCAATCATGGAATATCTGGATGAGACCAGGGGTTATGCCGTGGGAGAACGGCGTTTGATGCCCGATCATCCCGATGCGCGTGCAGAGACCCGCCGGCTCGTGGAGTGGGCACTTGGCAAATTCGATGTAGAAGTCATTGGTCATTTGGTGCGCGAGCGGATCTACAAGCAAATCATGCCGAAATCGGCTGGCGGCGGTGAGCCGGATTCAGCAGCGCTGCGGGTTGCGCGAGCCAACATCAATCATCACCTGAAGTATTTCGGCTATCTGGTTGCTTCACGCCGCTGGATCGCAGGAGACCGGCTTTCCTTCGCCGATTTTGCATTGGCAGCGGGCTTGTCCTGCGCCGATTACCTCGGCGAAGTAAAGTGGAACACGGAAGAGGATATCAAAAACTGGTATGCGCGGGTAAAATCCCGGCCCAGTATGAGGCCGCTCTTGGGCGAAAAAGTTCTGGGCATGCCACCTGCCCCGGCCTACGCGGATCTCGATTTTTGATGTGTGTTGGAACCCCAATTGGACGCCAAGACCCAAAAACTTCTGACTGCCTTTACAGCCAAAGCGACTGCACTTGGATTTGATAGCCTAAAGATCGCTCCGGCCGACAGCATTCCGGAAGCGAAAGCCCGGCTGCAAAAATTTCTCGCTCAAGATTACCATGGCACTATGGCCTGGATGGCTGAGACTGCTGAACGCAGGTCTTCACCGCAAGCGCTCTGGCCAGAGGTGACGTCGGTCATCATGCTGGCAATGAACTACGGTCCGGATGATGCGCCGGAAAACCACCCGCTTGCGCATTTGAATGACAAAGGAACTGGCGGGATTTCGGTGTACGCCCGTCACCGGGACTATCACGACATCATCAAGGGCCGGTTGAAGGAACTGGCCAGTTTCCTGATATCCCGGGCAGGTGGCGATGTGAAGGTGTTCGTTGATACGGCTCCAGTGATGGAAAAACCCCTTGGCGAGGCCGCTGGCCTTGGGTGGCAGGGTAAACATACCAATTTGGTCTCCCGCGAACTCGGGTCCTGGTTTTTTCTTGGATCTATTTTCACGACGCTTGAACTGCCAGCGAGCGGTGCAGAGACGGATCATTGCGGCTCCTGCAGATCCTGCCTCGACGCCTGTCCGACCGATGCCTTTCCCGCGCCCTATCAGCTCGATGCGCGCCGCTGTATTTCCTATCTGACGATCGAGCATCCAGGACCAATTCCAATGGAGTTCCGGAAGGCCATGGGCAACCGGATCTACGGCTGTGACGATTGCCTGGCTGCGTGTCCCTGGAACAAATTTGCACAGGCGGCCAATGAAGCGAAACTAATCGCCCGCGACGACCTGAAATCACCGCAATTGGCTAATCTCCTAACTCTTGATGATCCCGCATTCCGGAAGCTCTTTTCCGGGTCCCCCGTTAAGCGGATTGGCCGGAACCGGTTTCTGCGCAACGTCCTGATTGCTGCAGGGAATTCTGACGATACCAGCCTACAAGACATGATCACGACACATTTGGAAGATCCAGATGACACGGTCCGCAGTACCGCTGTTTGGGCGTTACGTCAGCTGGTGGAACCGGATGAATTCAACAAACAGTGCCAACAAGCACTTCAATCAGAAACTAGCGATTTGGTCCGCCGCGAATGGCAGGCCGGTATCCAAAAAAGTGATCTCCAGCTATAGGCCACCTCATCGTGAGATTGGTCTATAGTCATGACAAGGTCGAAAGCTTCTTCCCATAGACAGTCCCCGCCGGCTGACTTTCCTTCTGTTCCTCAGGAGCCTCAAAAATGTATTTATTTAATGTCCGCTCAAATTTCTCGAACTCCTTTCGAACTCCATTTCGCAGTACCGGACTGCTGACGATCAGTGCTGCAATAGCGCTTTATGCAGGCAATGCAACTGCACAAACAAAAGGGCTGGACGCTTTTAATGCCTACGTCAGCGGCTTGAAAAGCCTTGGCCTTACAGTTGAAAACGGCGCCATCGATTATGACGGCACAACGGACACGCTGACGATCTCAGATACCGCGCTCGGTTTTGGCGGCACGATTGCCGACATCCCCGCAGACAATGCTGATATCGGTGGTAACGACACCACTCCGAAGTTGGATCTGCCAAAGAAAACAGACCTGACCTATGAAATGTCTTTCTCGTCGGGGACCATGACCATTGTCGGTTTATCGGAAGACAACAACGTCTTTGCCGCCGACAGCTGGACATACTCCGATGACAGCAGCCTATCGATTTCTGCAAAGGTCAATGGTGAAGGCCGGTTCAAAGTAGACGGCCGCCTGGCCGGAACGCTTGCGGAAAACTACAGGTTCACTATGCCGGAGCTTCCGACTGAAGATGCGAAGCGCCCGGCAAGCCGCTGGCTCCCCTTTATGAAAACCACCCTGTTGGCGTCTTACGATGAGGTCCGTGTCGATTCCACAGCGCTCACCTTTGAAGCTTATGCCGAAGAAGGCGAAAGCGAATCTCTTGTTGCTTCTGGAACGATGCAACTGGACGGTTACAAAATGGCGGGTGCGGACAACGGCCGAATTGAACTTTATTCTCTCGACAAGCTGTCCCAGACACTACAGACCCTAGATGCGGCCTCCGGCCAAATGCTCGTGCAGACGACCACGCAAGGCAAAACCGTTTATGAGGGTATAGACGCCAATCCGTTGATCGCGCTGTTTGATCCATCTGTTTCGGAAAAAGATGAAAAACTGACAGTCATTCGCCAAGGGTCCGCGGTTGATTATGTTAGCAGCCAGGAACTTGGTGACGGTATTGCACTGAAGATCACTGTAGACCGCAATTCGCTCAATGATTTCACCATCCAAAAGCGTGAAAGTGATATTCTGGGCCTCCTCGATGGTGTCCTCACCGGCGAAACCCCGGAACCGCAGAAACTGATCACCAGCCTTTTCCAGATCTATCGGTCTTTTGGAATTGCCGATGCCCGTGTCTCCGGCATTGGGCTTGAGGTCACCAACCCTGAAGAGGACATGACAGTGAACGCCACGATCAAGGAAGTGGCTGTCACCGATTTCAATTCCAATGGCATTGGTGAAATGATGGTCGTCGGCCTTAGCGCTCCTGACCTTCCCGAAGGCGCCGCTGTATCCCTTGATTGGGCTGCCATTGGAGGCATTGAGTTTGCTGACTTCGATCCGATGGAAGCCATGATTTCCACTTTGATCGAAAATCCGGACTACGGCGACGACAACCCCTTAGAAGTTGTTCGCGCTTTCATGCCTCATTCGTTCGGGTATGAGCTTGAAGGCCTTAAAGTGGTTGTTCCAGATTACGGACTGTCTCATATCGGGCGCGCCGAAATGAAGGTTTCCACCACGGTTCCGCCGATCCCGACCAGCTATTATGCCAAAAATGAGGGTATCCAGATTCCGGTCGCTACTCTTGACGACGAGGACATGGAAAAGTTTTTGGAGGCCCTTGGGATCACAGAAATTGTTTGGTCTGATGAGACCCGTCTTTACTGGGATGAAGCCACCAAGGAACTCAATCTGGAGCGTTTGACCTTCGAAATGGAAGGCGTTGGCAGGGCGGAGGCATCGGTCCGTTTTGCCAATGTACCAAAAGCGTTGTTTGAAGACCCGGAAGGACAAGGCCAAATGGCTCTGGTTGTCGCCCAGTTTGTGGAGGCCAAGATCAGCTTTACTGATGATGGTGTTACTGAAAACGGACTGGCCCATATTGCTGGACAAGAAAACATCCCGGTCAACGTTTTCCGTGAAGCGTTGGCAGAACAGGCAGCAGAAGCAACGGCGCCAATTCAGAATGCGGCGTTTACGGATATGGTCCGCACGGCCGTCTCTGATTTCTTGAAAAACCCTGGAGAAATCTCGCTCACTCTGACCCCGTCAGCGCCGGTTCCAGTGGCGCAAATCGTGGGCAGCTTGGCAGCTCCACAAACACTTCCGGATCTGTTGAACGTGAAGGTCAAAGCGAACTGAACAAGTGACCAAATTCTGATAACAAAAAAGGCGGCCACGGGCCGCCTTTTCAGTCTTTGCTCCAGCCTATTCGGCCGCTTGCTGATGTTCTGCCGCGGATATCCGGGCTGCGCAGAACTTGAACTCCGGGATCTTGCCAAAGGGATCCAGCTGCGGATTTGTCAAGAAATTCGCTGGGGCTTCAAAGAAGCAGAACGGAATGAACAGCATGCCCGCCGAAACATCCCGATCAGCCCGGAGCGTGAGTGTGATCGCGCCGCGGCGCGTTTCAACCGTCACCTGCTGGCCGATTTCCAGCCCCTGAAGTTTGATGTCACGCGGGTTCATCGAAACGACCGGTTCCGGCTCGATGGCGTCCAGAACTGCGGCCCGCCGGGTCATCGCGCCGGTGTGCCAATGTTCCAGCATCCGGCCTGTAGTCAGAACCAGCGGGAAGTCCTCATCCGGAGTTTCATCCGGCGGCACAAGATCCGTCGGGACGATTTTGCCGCGGCCATCGGAAGTCGGAAACGATTGACCAAATAGGATCTCGTTACCTGGCGTATCCGGACTGTCCGCCGGGTAGGTGACTGTGCCTTCCCGCTCCAGACGCTCCCACGAGATGTTCTGGATCGATGCCATATGAGACCGCATTTCTTCGTAGATTGCCGGAACACCATCGTAGGACCAGTTCAAGCCGAGGCGATTGGCGATCTCAATGATCAGCTCCCAATCTGCCCGAACCTCACCTGGCATAGGCACACATGGCTGACCAATCTGAACCTGGCGGTTGGTATTGGTGTAGGTGCCGAGCTTTTCCGCATGAGCGGACGCAGGCAGAATCACATCCGCGTGCCAGGCCGTTTCAGTCAAGAAAATATCTTGGACAACCAGATGCTTCAGGCTGGCCAGTGCCTTGCGGGCGTGGTTCTGATCCGGGTCTGACATTGCCGGGTTTTCACCCTGAATGTACATCGCCTCGATGCCGCCGGCCAGAATGTCGTCCATGATCTCAACGACCGTCAGCCCTCGCACTGGATCGAGCGTCCGTCCCCAGGCATCTTCATATTCCGCGCGGATATCGGCGTTCTCAACCGAGCGGTAATCCGGAAACACCATCGGGATCAGGCCGGCATCAGATGCGCCCTGCACGTTGTTTTGACCGCGCAGCGGGTGCAGGCCGGTTCCCGGACGGCCGATCTGGCCGGTGGTCAGCGCCATAGCAATCAGACAGCGGACATTGTCCGTGCCGTGCACATGCTGGGAAACACCCATGCCCCAGTAAATAATGGAACGCGGGCTTGTGGCGTAAATCCGGGCGACCTCGCGCAGAGTGCCGGCCTCAATGCCGCAGACCGGCTCCATGGCTTCCGGAGTGAAGTCCTGGATTTTCTCCTTTAGCGCTTCAAAACCATCAACATGAGCCGCGATATACTGCTCGTCATATAGCTTTTCAGTCACAATCACATTGAGGATGGCGTTGAGCATGGCAACATCCGTCCCTGGCTTGAAAACCAGGCTGTAATCGGCATGACGCATCAGGCCTTGACCACGCGGATCCATGACAATCAGTTTGGTGCCGTTTTTCGCTGCCTGCTTGATGTAGGTCGCGGCCACCGGATGGTTTTGTTCCGGCCGTGCACCGATCACAATCATGCAGTCGGCGTCTTCTGCGGCGTTAAATGGCGCAGTCGTTGCCCCGGAACCAATGCCTTCCATCAGCGCAGCCACAGACGAAGCATGGCAAAGCCGCGTGCAGTGATCGACGTTGTTGGTTTGGAACCCCTGCCGGATCAGCTTCTGGAAAAGATACGCCTCTTCGTTTGAGCCTTTGGCAGAGCCAAAACCCGCAATGCCCGCGCCACCTTTGGCGTCGAACGAAGCCTTCAGTCCGTTTGCGGCCCGATCAAGCGCTTCTTCCCAAGTCGCCTCCCGGAAAACGTCCAGATAGTTGTCGAGGGTCATGGAGATGTTGCCGCGTTTGGGCGCATCATCCCGGCGGATGAGCGGTTTGGTCAGCCGCTCCGGACTGGACACATAGTCAAAACCGAAACGGCCCTTCACGCAGAGGCGGTTTTCGTTTGCCGGGCCATCGCGGCCTTCAACACTGACGATCTTGCCGTCTTTGACCGAGACAGAGGTCAAGCAACCGACACCACAGAACGGACAAACGCTGTCGATGGTTTCTTCCGGATAGACTTCCCTGGTCGTCGCGGTGGCGTCCATCAGGCTCTTTTCCATCAGCGCCCCAGTCGGGCAGGCAGAAACGCATTCCCCGCAGGCCACGCAGGTGGAGATCCCCATCGGATCTGCTAGATCGAAGACAGGCGCAACATGCGAACCGCGGTCGGCCATGCCAATGACATCGTTGACCTGGACTTCCCGGCAGGCCCGTTCACATAGATTACAGGCGATACAGGCGTCGAGATTGACCGCGATTGCCGGATGGGAGACGTCTTGCGCTGGCTTTTCACAAGGTGCAAAGCGGCTGGATGTGACACCAACCGCATCAGACCACTTCCAGAAATCACTTTCCGGATCCGGATGTTGATCGCGGCTCGGCTGATCGGACGCCAGCAATTCGAAGACCATCTCGCGCGCTTTGGACGCCCGCTCAGTGGCGGTTTGAACCACCATGCCTTCCGCGGGTGTCCGGATACAGGAGGCGGCCAAAGTACGCTCGCCCTCAATATCAACCATACAGGCGCGGCAATTGCCGTCAGAACGATAACCCGATGCATCCTTGTGGCACAGATGCGGAATGGCAACGCCTTCGCGTTTGGCCACTTGCCAGATGGTCTCACCATCTTCAGCTGTTACGGTTTTGCCGTCGAGAGAGAAGGTGACATTACTCATACTTCAAACTCCTCGGAAAAGAATTTTAGCACGGAGGCCACTGGGTTGCTCGCCGCTTGTCCCAGACCGCAAATTGAGGCGGACCGCATCACTGCATCCAGGTCGGCGATCTTGTTCTTGTCCCAATCGCCATTCGCCAGAAGCTGTTCCATCTTCTCCGTGCCCGACCGGCATGGCGTGCACTGACCGCAACTTTCGTGCTTGAAGAAACGCATCAGATTGAGTGCGGCATCGCGCATATCGTCCTGATCGGAAAAAACAACGATCGCGTGACTACCAATGAAACAACCGTGTTTGTCGAGCGTACCGAAATCGAGCGGCTCATCAGCGAGGGACGCGGGCAGAATACCGCCAGACGCCCCGCCAGGCAGATAGCCCTTGAAGCTGTGGCCCTCATCCATGCCGCCGCAGAATTCGTTGAGCAGCTCATTCATGGTTATCCCGGCAGGTGCCAGTTTTACACCCGGCTCCTTAACCCGTCCGGATACCGAGAATGACCGAAAGCCCTTGTGGCCCCGGCGGCCTTGTTCGGCGAACCAGTCAGGCCCTTTTTCGACAATGTCGCGGATCCAAAAGAGGGTCTCAACATTGTGATTGAGGGTTGGACGGCCAAAGAGCCCAACCTGGGCGATGAACGGCGGTCGGTGGCGCGGCAGGCCACGTTTGCCTTCGATCGATTCGATCATCGCGCTTTCTTCGCCGCAGATGTAAGCACCCGCACCGCGGCGCAGTTCGATATCGATTGAGGTGATGATTCCTGCAGCCCGTAAAGCGGCGATTTCGGTCTTCAGGATTTCAAGAACCGCTGGATATTCATCACGCATATAAAGATAAACGCGATCAGCTGAAATCGCATGGGCCGCAACCAGCGCTCCTTCCAACAGCCGGTGCGGGTCACTTTCCAGATGATAGCGGTCTTTGAACGTGCCAGGCTCGCCTTCATCACCATTAATGGTCAGAAATTTCGGACCTGGTAAATCATTGACGATTTTCCACTTGGTACCGGTCGGAAAGCCCGCGCCACCCAGGCCGCGCAAACCAGCCGCAAGCGCCATGTCCGCAATATCTGCAGCAGCCAACTCACCGGATCGTACGCGCTCGAGCACATTGTAACCACCGGCAGCCTTGTAAGCTTCGAGTTTTGTGTATTCCGGAATGACAGGGTCAACCGAGCCTTCAAACAACGTCGCACGAACGGACATTTCGCTGGCGTTGTCGACAGCGCGTTTGCCGACTTGAACAGCCGGCGCACTGGCACAGCGGCCTATACACGGCACTTTCTGGATGCGGACGTTTTTGGGATCAACACCGCTTTCCAACGCTGCGGCCAGAGCATCAGCACCTTTCAGGGAACAAGCAATGCTGTCGCATACTCGCACGGTCACAGGCGCCGGTTTGGTCTCATCCTCACGAACGATATCGAAGTGATGATAGAAGCTCGCGACTTCGTAGATCTCGGCTTGAGACAGACGCATTTCTGCTGCGAGTGCCCGCATGTGCCGGGCCTCCAGACAGCCATACGCGTCTTGAATTTTATGCAAATGCTCGATCAACAGATCGCGGCGGCGCGGCTCATCCCCCAAAAGGTTCCGAACCTCGGCCAAAGCCGCATCTTCTAATTGACGCCCTTTTGGCTGGGACGGCTTGCGTGAAAGCCCCTTGCCGAAAGACATTGGCGTTTACTCCCAAAAAGATTTCGTTGGCCGGATGTTATTCACCGGGACCAGCCCTTTCTGTTTGAAAAACGACAATTGCCGCTCTAAAGCTGACGCTTTAGAACAAGCTGTTCACATTGCAGATATTTTTTCAGGTCAGATCGTCAAATGCGCAAAAGCTGCGACGACCTTTTCATAAACCGGCCGTTTGAATGGCACGATGAGATCTGGAACACGGGATACATCTTCCCAACGCCAGTCATCAAATTCAGCCGAATGGCCATCTGGCGGCGTCAAAATATTGACTTCGTCGTCAGATCCTTCGAACCGGTAAGCCAGCCACCTTTGAGCCTGCCCACGGTGTTTTCCCTTGCGCGTGTTGCGCAGGATTTCTTCCGGATAATCATAGGCAAACCACTCAGGCGCCTCTTCCAAAAGTGTCACCGAATGGATTGATGTTTCTTCATAGAGCTCGCGGCGCGCCGCTTTTTCTGGCGTTTCGCCGGCATCAATGCCGCCTTGCGGCATCTGCCACTTGTAATCGTACCCGTTTTTGTTGGCTTCTTGAGACCGGCTGCCGACCCAGACCTTGCCCTGGCGGTTGATCAGCATAATGCCGACACAGGGCCGGTACGGCAGGCCATCCACAGCTTCAGGATACCCTGGTCCAAAATCCAATTTTGTCACGAAAAACCTCGTTCGAAATACCGGATGTTACTTGTTTTCACGGTCAATCGTTGCACTGACTGGGACAAGCTGCAGGCCACGCTGCTCCAGATCCTGAACCCATTCTTCCAGTTGACGTACTGTGACCGGTAGTGCTGAACCGGCAGCAACCGCAAATCCGCGCGCCCGGGCCACACTCTCCAGCTGAAGCAGCTTTGCATCGATATTGCTCTCACGCGGGACTTCATCAAGCACCACATCAACCCCGCTGAAGGGCATGCGAACGTCAGCGGACACTTCGCCTGCGATGCTGCGCGACGTCGTCCCATTGTCAACGAACATCAACCCGCGGGATTTCAATTTTTCGAGCAGAAACTGCATGGATGGTTTTATCGATGTATACCGTGCGCCCATCTCACCAATGACACCGACATAGTTGGTGACCCGTGTCAGCAAAAACGCCAGTCTGTCGAGAAGTTCTGCCGGCTTTAAACTGACAAGCAGCGTATGTGGCCCTGGATCATTGTCCGGGAAATCAAAGGGTTCCAACGGGATTTGCAACAACAGTTCATGGCCTTTCATCCGGGCCTGCTGCATCCAAAGGTCAAGATCCGAGCCATAGGGCGCCAATGCAAATGTCACATCGGGCGGCAAGCGGTCGATCGCGTTTTGTGTCCCGGCTTCGCTCAATCCGAGCCCCGTGATAACGACCGCAATTTTCGGAATGGACGTAAATTCCGTCGCAATTGGCCGCGAATAAGCATCAAGCGGGCGTACACCGGCGTCGCTGATCATTGGCAAGAAGCCGTAATCGGACCGTTCGCTCACTCTGGTGTCTGGGTTGATCGCCAATCCCGTGATTGGCGCGTCATATTTCAGCCCATCCGGACGGATGATCATTTCATAGCGTGGCCCTAGGAAGTCTCCGCCGTTCTGCGGGCGTAAATTCGGGCCAAGCTCCCCTCCGACCGTTGGCCGGATCTCAACAACTTCAATATCTTGCGAGGTGATCCCTTCAACAACTTCGTCCAGAGGCAAAACCGCAACCGGTTCGCCGCCCAAAGGATCGTCGACCACTAGAATCCAAATAAGCGCCGTTGTGAAAACGACACTTATCAAACCTGCACCAATCAAACCAAACGGCAGCCTGACCAGCCGCCGTTTTCCCATTCCTAAGGGAGCTGTGAGATCTTCGCTCGCCATACCGTCCGGAGCCTTTTGGCCGGCGGGCTGCCGGCTCGATCGTTGTTATTTGATACGCAGAACGAATGGAAAAGCGCGCCGCTACCGGCGCGCCTTGAAATCTTAGTTCGGAACCGCGGCCGTGTCCGCAATCGGCGGGAAGGCGCTATTGACCTGAACGCCACGCAGGAGATCCAATGCGAGGTTCAACTGAGTGTCATCTTTCGGATCCGGCGGGACATAAGCCTGGCTGCCGGACTTTTCTTCGCCGTCAGCTTCCAAGTGACCACGCAGGCCTGCTTCGCCCTTTGTGTTGACCCGGCCGACGAGTTCTTCAGGCAGTTCCTGGAGCGCTTCAATGTCCGGCACGATGCCCTTGGCCTGAATGGACGTTCCTGCGGGTGTATAATACCGCGCGGTTGTCAGACGGATCGCGCCATTGGCCCCAAGGGGGATAATCGTCTGGACGGACCCTTTACCGAAGGACCGCGTCCCAAGGATGGTGGCCCGGCGGTGATCCTGCAGAGCGCCTGCAACAATTTCAGAAGCAGAAGCAGACCCGCCATTGACCAGAACAATCACAGGCTTGCCACCGGTCAGGTCACCGGCACGGGCATTGTAACGCTGAGTTTCTTCAGCTTCACGGCCACGGGTTGAAACAATCTCACCGCGATCCAAGAACGCATCAGATACCGCGATAGCCTGATCCAACAATCCACCTGGGTTGTTGCGCAGGTCGATGACGAAGCCTTTCAGCTTGTCCTTACCGATCTTCTCTGCAGTTGTTTCAAGACCTTTTTTCAGGCCATCAAAGGTCTGTTCGTTGAACTGGGTTACGCGGACATACCCAATATCATCCTCTTCGCGCCAGCGCACCGAACGGATCCGGATAATGTCGCGCGTGATCGTGATTTCAAGCGGTTCAACGCGGCCATCACGGCGGATGCTGACCACGATATCGGTGTTAACTGGCCCACGCATTTTTTCCACGGCTTCGTTCAAGGTAAGGCCCTGAACCTGTTCGCCATCGATATGTGTGATCAGATCACCCGCCAAAACACCTGCTTTGGCTGCTGGCGTATCGTCAATCGGCGACACTACTTTCACCAGACCATCTTCCATGGTCACCTCAATGCCGAGACCGCCGAATTCGCCACGGGTTTGTACCTGCATGTCGCGGAAGCTCTTTGGCGACATATAGCTGGAATGCGGATCAAGGGAGGTCAGCATCCCGTTGATGGCGCTCTCAATCAGCTGAGCATCATCAGGAACTTCCACATAATCCGACCGCACCCGTTCAAAGACATCTCCAAACAGGTTCAATTGCCGGTACGTATCCGTTGCAGCGGCATTGGCCTCCGCCGAAACATGGAACGGCATTTGGGACAAGGTGGTCACAGCTGCAGCCCCCATCAGGGCACCTGCCAGCAGCAAGGAAGCTTTCCGTATCATCCGCGAGCCTTTTCTTCTTCTGTGCGCGCCCACCACGGGGTGGGATCGACCGCACGGCCGTCCTTCCGAAATTCAACATATAATATCGGCTGGGTCGAGCCCAAACCGAATGTGGAGGCGCTAGCCCATTGGGTTGCCCCCATAACGCCAACCGGTTCCCCGGCCAAAACAAATTGCCCCAGCTCTGCATCTATCCGGTCCATGCCGGCCAGGAGCACATGGTATCCGTCTCCGGTGTTCAGGATCAAGAGCTCACCATAAGATCGGAACGGCCCTGAATAAACCACCCAGCCATCCGCTGGCGAGGTCACATTCGACCCCGGACGTGTTGCAATCGACTGGCCTTCCGTCATACCGCCGAATTCGTCTTCCTGCCCAAAATCCTTGAGCACCGTTCCCGAGACCGGTTGCGGCAATCGACCGAGGGCATCCTGAAACGCAATTGCCGGAGCCAAACGGCCCGGATCGGAAAACGGATCAAATTCACGCGATCTTGTCCGGCCAGTTTTCAAGGCCGCCTGTCTGGATTTTTCCGCCGCCTCGCGTGCGCTGTCGATTTCAGCTTCCAAATCTGCAATCAGTTCCTTGAGTGAACCTGCCCTGGCGGCTAATTCTTCAGCCCGGCGTTTCTCATCTGCAAGGACTCGAACTGTTTTAGTATGTTCCAGCCTTTTGGCGCTCAGGAGAAGTTCAAGCCGCGACTTTTCCTCAGCCAATCGCATTGCATCGCCGCGAAGACGGCGTTCTTCCTTAGCAATGACAGCCTTAAGCCGTTGTAATTCTTCGAGATCGGCCGCAAGCGCCTCTGTTTCCACCCTCAGTTCGGGCATCACCGCGTTTAGGAGAATCGCACTTCGAACCGCCGACAACGCATCACTTGGCCGGACAGCGAGGGCTGGCGGCGGTCGCCGGCCGATTCTTTGAAGTGCCGCGAGAACCTCAGCGAGGACATCCCGGCGCGCAATCAAGGACTGACGGACCGCATCTTCATTTTCACCGAGGCTGCGCAGGCGACGTTCGGTGTCGGTCAACTCCGTTTCCAGCCCGCGGATGGTATCGGCCGTATTGATAATTTTGGCGTTCAGCGTATCCCGATCCCGGTCCAAAGTTTGGATTTCCCGGGCAATAGCAGCCTGCCTATCGGCTGAAACGGTAATGTCGGACGTGAGGGCTGCAAGTTCCTTTTCCCGCAGATCTCTTTTGGCGATGGCCGCTTCAATTTCAGGTGAATTGGTCTTAACTTCGACCGTTTCCGGATCAGTTTGCTCCGTTGCAACTGCAGTCGACGGGCCTAAAGCTGCGCACATCACGATACCGCCAAGGAACAACTTGGCTCTGCCAAGCTCCTTCAGCGCGAATAGCACACCCCTGCCCGGATCTGTTATCAACGTGCCTCTAACTCCCATTCGGCCTACAATTTGCGATACCGTCATCGTGTTAACGAACCGTTTACCCTGGTATCCAATTCGTTAATGCAGCAATATTTGTCCACCAATTGCAGCCGTTTTTTCTCTACGCTGGGAATGCGGCGATATGCTGGCAAACTTTTGTGTTTGGGAAAACCGTGAGATTCATCCGTTGATAATGCGGTGTCATACCCGATGATATGGATGCCCAGACTGAATAGTGATCGCCCTATAGATCTGTTCGGCCAGCAGTATCCGGGCAATTTGATGCGGCCAGGTCATCGCGCCCAGAGCAAGCTTTAGATCTGCGCGTGCAAGCATCTCCTGCCCGTGCCCATCGGCTCCACCGATCGCAAAAACGATGTCTGGGATGCCATCATCCTTCCAGGCTTCCAGACGCCCTGAGAACGCTGGACTGGTTAGGTTCTTCCCGTTTTCATCTAATACCACAAGCTTGGCACCTGACGGCAAAGCCTGAAGGATCGCCTTCGCCTCATCAGCCTTGCGATCTTCTGCCCGCTGGCCGCGGCTTTCTGGCAATTCGGTGATCGCAACATCAGTGATGCCAAGCGCGCGTCCAGCCTTACGCGCTCTGTCCAGATAACGGTCGAAAAGATCTTTATCTGCACCCGCTTTCATGCGGCCAATGCAGATGAGTGAGAAGCGCATAAAATCCCCGCCGGACAAATTCCGGTGTTACGGCTGCGTCGACAATGTCACGAGATTCTTGGTTTAGAACCTCGATCCGGGATTAGCCGATGAACTGCGGAGCTTCATCCGTTTCCGGGGCCCACATCTTTTCCAGATTGTAAAAGCCACGAACTTCAGGACGGAAGATGTGAATGATCACATCGCCTGCATCAATCAGTACCCAGTCGCAAGTGGTTTGGCCTTCCACAGTTGGATTGCCGTGCCCTGCAGATTTCAGATCGCGCTGCACATGGTCCGCAATCGCCCCAACATGACGATGGGAGCGTCCGGACACAATCACCATGTGATCTGCCAGGGAACTTTTTCCTGCGATGTCGAGAGTAACGAGGTCCTCGGCTTTGGAATCTTCTAAGCTCGCAAGAACCGTATCGAGGAGGCCTGCCGCAAGGTCTGCGCCTACGGAAGCCTTCAGAGGAGTGGACATATCTGTCCGCCCACTTTCAATGGACATAGTCAGGTGGAGTGCCTTTCACTTTGGTTTCTGTCCTGCGTCCAACGTCGTCACGAACTTGATGGTTCGGCTTTGTACGTCACCCGTTTTGGCGCCAGGACCGGTTCATCGGTATACGACCGCTTCCTCCGGCGATCAATTAACATAATACCGCGTCCCACTTGGCAATTTCAAGACAACGGAGTTTTCACAAGGGTGTTTAGCGTTAACGGCTCGAACGTTGTCTAAGATCTGTTGACGAAGATTGGTCGAGTACCGTGTGCAAAAATGTCCAAACCGGCGGTTCCATTTCTGGCAACAATGCGGCGTCTTCTTCCGGAAGCCGATACTTTTCAAAGGCTTTTGCCATTGGCGAGGACATGACAGATAAAGACGCGCCGGGCCTGTCGACCACGGCGACTGGCACGGTCCCCAATATCCCCCGCCAATCTTGCCAGCGGTGGAAATCGGCCAAATTGTCAGCACCCATGACCCAAACGAATCGCACAGCCGGGTTCCGGGAGCGCAGCGCCTGAAGCGTTTTGGCCGTATAGGGCGTGCCGAGCACTTTTTCGTGCGCGGTCACCTTCATCCGCGGATGGTTGGCCAGTGACTGTGTCTGTTGCAGCCGGTTTTCCAGCGGAGCAAGATCTGAGTGGCTCTTGAGCGGATTGCCAGGAGTGACGAACCACCAGACCTGATCCAGGCCCAACCGTTTCAAAACCGTGTCCGCCACCATCTTGTGACCGGAATGCGGTGGATTGAACGACCCACCGAAAATCCCGATACGATTGCCCGCTTCACAATGTGGCAGTTTCAGCCAGTCCCGACTTCGGGCCTGGCTGGAGGAAGACTTGCTCATGGACGAATTTGGCCCGTCCCATGCACTTTGTATTTGAAGCTGGTGAGCTGTTCGACACCAACCGGCCCGCGGGCATGCATCCGTCCGGTGGCAATGCCAATTTCCGCACCCATGCCGAATTCGCCACCATCGGCGAACTGGGTCGAGGCATTGTGCAATACAATCGCCGAATCGACTTCCGCCTGGAACCGGTCTGCGGCGGCCTGATCTTCGGTGACGATACAATCGGTGTGATTGGACCCGTATTTGGTAATGTGCGCGATCGCCGCGTCGAGATCCGGCACGATCATTGCGGAGAGGATCTTGTCCAGATACTCCGTTGACCAATCCTCTTCGTTCGCTTGCAAAACACCGGAGCCAATCTTTTGAACTTCGGCATCGCCACGGATTTCGCACTCCCCCGCGTTCAACGCCTCCAAAATTGAAGGCAAGTGGCTTTCAGCGACGTCTTCATGCACAAGCAGCGTTTCCAAAGCGCCGCAAATTCCTGTCCGGCGCAGCTTGGAGTTTTTCACGATCGCGACAGCCTTTTCGAGGTCTGCTGCTTTATCGACAAAGATGTGCACCAGACCTTCGAGGTGCGCAAAGACAGGCACACGCGCTTCGGTTTGAACACGCTCGACAAGGCTGCGGCCACCACGCGGAACGATCACATCCAGATTGCCATTCAGCCCGCGCAACATTTCACCAACGGCTGCCCGATCCGTCACGGGAACGATCTGGATTGCGTCTTCCGGCAGGCCGGCTTCCACCAGCCCCTTTTGCAGCGCTGCGTGGATCGCCTTGTTGGAGTGGATGGTGTCGGAACCGCCACGCAAAACAACCGCATTGCCTGCCTTGAGGCACAACGCTCCGGCATCGGCGGTCACATTCGGCCGGCTCTCGTAGATCACCCCGATTACGCCAAGTGGTGTGCGAACCCGTTCGATCTTGAGGCCGTTGGGGCGGTCCCAAGCTGCCATCACGCTGCCGACGGGATCTTCGAGCGCAACAATGTCTTCCAGTGCCTTGGCTATCGCTTCGATGCGCTCTTCGTTCAAGGTGCCACGATCCAAGAACGCAGCGGTCTGACCATTGGCCTTCATCGCCTCAACGTCATTGGCGTTGCCCTTAAGAATAGTTGGGATCGCTGCCCGAACAGCCTTTGCCATTGAAAGCAAAGCCGTGTTCTTGGCCTCGGTTGGGGCATTGGCAAGCACCCGGCCAGCAGCCCGCGCGCGTGTGCCGATCTCCGCCATCAAAGCTTCCGTCGACAATGCCTCAACCTTATCCAACATTCCTTCAACTCCTGTTTGGCGATCTTCTCGTTCACCGCCTCATATGGTGTTTTTAACTTGTTCCGTTCAAAAAGCCATCTTCCAGGACCAGATCGTCCCGGTGGATCATTTCCGCGCGCCCCGGATAACCGACGATGGCCTCGATTTCCCGGCTGTTGCGCCCGGCAATCAATTGCGCTTCTTCCATGTCATAGGCAATCAACCCACGGCCGATCACGGCGCCTTCAGGTCCCAGAACCTTCACCGCGTCCCCGCGGCTGAAGGCACCTTTTACAGTCGTCACACCGGCGGGAAGAAGGCTCTTGCCGGATTTCAGTGCTTTCACCGCACCAGCATCCAGACCGATCTGACCGCGCGGTTCTAAAGTCCCACCGATCCAGGCCTTGCGGGCACTGGCCGGTGTCGCAAGTGCCGGGAACCAAGTAGCCCGCGCGCCCTCATCCAGCCGTTTGAGCGGATTAAGCTCCTTGCCAGACGTAATCACCATGGAGGTGCCAGCGGCGGTCGCGATCTTGCCGGCGTCGATCTTTGTTTTCATGCCGCCGCGCGACAGTTCTGAGCCGGCACTGCCGGCCATCGCTTCGATTTCGCCGGTAATTCTGGGAACTTCCGGCAGGAAGACCGCGGACGGGTCCTGCTGCGGCGGCGCAGTATAAAGGCCATCAATATCGGACAGCAAAACAAGACAATCGGCGCTCGCCATGGTCGCGACGCGGGCTGCCAGACGGTCATTGTCGCCGTAACGGATTTCGGAGGTCGCAACAGAATCGTTTTCGTTGATGATCGGCACAGCGCCAAGCTTCAACAACGTGCCGATGGTGGCGCGGGCATTGAGATACCGCCGCCGCTCTTCTGTATCGCCAAGGGTCAACAGAATCTGTCCAGCCTTGCGTCCATGGGCGTCCAAAGCATCAGCATAGGCTTTTGCAAGCGCAATTTGACCAGCAGCCGCTGCTGCCTGGCTCTCTTCCAGTTTCAGCGGTCCCTTGGGCAATCCCAAAACGCCACGGCCGAGCGCAATCGAGCCGGAGGACACCAGCAGAACTTCCGCACCAGCCTCAAGAAGACCGACGACATCTGAAATCAGCGCTTCCAGCCAGGCGCGTTTCAGCGCACCGTCCTCGACAAGCAGCGCCGAGCCGATTTTGACCACAATCCGGCTGTGGGTCTTCAGGGTCCGCAGATCCGACATTACGGATGCCATCCCTCCTGCTCAGGCGCAGGCACCTGATTGGCAGCTTCTTCTTTGTCTCGGTCGATCGCGCGCACGATCATGCGCAGCGCCCGGTCGACATTCAGACCACTCGCCGAAGACAAAATAAGAGGTTTCTGGCCGCAAGCGGCTTCCAAACTGGCTGCTTGTTCCGCAATCAGCTCTTCGTTCAAGGCATCACATTTGGACAAAGCAACGATCTCAGGCTTGTCGGTCAGGCCCGCGCCATAGGCTTCCAGCTCACCGCGCACCACCTTGTAAGCTTCGCCGGGATCTTCCTCACCCGAGCCATCTACTAGATGAAGAAGAACACGGGTGCGCTCAACATGTCCTAAGAAGCGGTCGCCCAGCCCGGTGCCCTCATGGGCGCCTTCGATCAAGCCGGGAATATCAGCCATGGCAAAGCTGTTGCCGTCGATCTGGACAATGCCGAGATTCGGGTGCAGCGTCGTGAAAGGATAATCGGCGATTTTCGGTTTGGCCGCAGACACTGTCGACAGGAAAGTTGACTTGCCGGCATTGGGCAATCCCACAAGCCCGGCATCAGCAATCAGTTTCAAGCGCAGCCAGATCCATTTTTCCTCGCCCTCAAGACCGGGATTCGCCCGGCGCGGTGCCTGGTTGACTGAAGATTTAAAGTGGGCATTTCCAAAACCACCGTTACCGCCGCGTAGCAGATGCACTTTCTGACCAATCTCTGTCAGGTCGGCGATAATGGTCTCGTTGTCCTCTTCGAGGATCTGGGTTCCCACCGGGACTTTCAAAACGGTATCGTCACCATGCGCACCTGTCCTGTTTTTGCCCATGCCGTGAATGCCAGTGCCAGCTTTGAAATGCTGCTTGTAGCGGTAGTCGATGAGCGTATTGAGACCATCGACACATTCCACCACGACGTCACCGCCTTTGCCACCGTCGCCGCCATCGGGGCCACCATACTCAATATACTTCTCTCTACGGAAAGAGACGCAGCCCGCACCGCCATTGCCGGAACGCACATAGACCTTGGCCTGATCGAGGAATTTCATTGTTTTTCTCTTTTCGTCCTGGTTCAGGCCTTGATCTTATTGCCAATCAATGGCCGGTCATAAACTCGCTACGGTGCAATTCGGCGCGTACGGCAGGAACACTACCCCCGCGGGACACGCTGTTACAGCCCACCTCGCCAACGACACGGAAACCGATATTTTCCAATACTTTCAGGGAAGCCGGATTCTCTTCCATGGCTTCTCCGGCCAGGACCCTGTGAGCGGTGTTTTCAAACAACCAGCAGGTTGCTGCATGAACCGCTTCGCTCATGTATCCCTTGCCCCAGAAAGGCTTGCCTAGCCAATAGCCGAATTCCGGGGTCGCCCGCAACTTTTTGAAGGAAACGCAGCCAATCATTTGGCCGTCTTGGTCAATATGGAAGGGCAACTCATCCGCATTTTCTGGATCCTGCCAATTTTCGGCGGCCTTCGTGAGATACGCCCTGCCGGACTCAAGCTCATACGGATATGGCACCCGGGAAAGCATCTTGGCGACGTCATAATCGCCCAAGAGCTCCGCGCAGGTGTCCAAGTCGTCCATGTGCGGCGGCCGGAGCACCAGCCGCTGCGTCCGGATTTCCGCCGGCATCATGCCACCTGCCTCCGGGCTTCGAACTCGTTGCGTTCCAAACGTACAACGACATTCGACACTTTCCGGTCCAAGGCCTTGGCATGGCGTTCGGTGAGCGCATACGGCTTGAAGCCAGCTTTGCGCAACAGCGCCCGCGACCGCGTGTTTTCTTCATAGGCGCGCGCGGCCAAGGCATTTGCTCCATAGACCTCGAATGCCCAGGCCAGCACCGCTTCCACGGCTTCGCTCGCATAACCATGACCTTGGAACGCCCGGCCAATCCAATAACCCAAGGTCGGATCGTCCGGCAATTCGGTCAGATCGCCCGGCGCTTCAACTGCCACGATGCCAATGAAGACACCACCCAGCGTGATGGCAAAAATGGCTCCGGTTTCCTGCGGATCCGTTCCGATGATTGATCCAAGAAATTTCTCGGCACTGCCGTCTTCATACGGCCAAGAATATGATGTCAGCCAGCGCGCCACGCTGAAATCCTTGCCTGCCAGTTCTTCAATCGCAGGGGCATCGCTCAGTTCGACCGGCCGCAGAATCAGACGACGGGTTTTTAACTCTGGCAACGTGATCATCGGCCCTGCCCCCAACCTTTCAAAGACTTCCAGATAGTCCGCTCAAGCGTATAGCGCTCAATCGGTACAGAGCCGCCTGCGCCAACAGAGCGGATCATGGACTGGTCGCGGTATTGGAACCCGGACTTCACCAACACCCGGCGCGATGCCGGATTGGTCACCCGGCAGGAGCCCTGCAGCTCTTCGATGTCGGTGTACATGAAGGCATGATCGACCAGCGCATGCACGGCTTCGGTGGCAAATCCCTGGCCCCAGAACGGCTCACCCAGCCAATAGCCGATATGGACCGGACCACCCGGCTCAACATTGGCATAGCGGGTCAGACCGATCAGCCGGCCGGTGCTTTTCAGCCGGATGGCAAACCCCTCTGAGCGATGCAGATTGAGGTTCGCCTTGGTGATCAGCGCGCGGCCGTCATCCGCCGTGAAGGGATGCGGCATAGTGGACAGGTTCGCTGCCACTTGCTTGTTGTTCGCCAGGAACACAAGATCCGCCAAATCGTCCATGCGCGGTTTGTCGAGCCGCACATGAACCGCTTCCTGCGGCAACGGGGCCGCGGCCAAACTGCTTTCGTCTAACAGTCCATCACTTTCAACAACCATAACTTCCTCCAGCCAAAACAATTCAAGGGAAAGATGGCGGCCCATCTTCCCCTTGGATCTTTGACTGGTCTTGGTTGCTGACCTGTCTCGAATTGCCGGGGTCTTGATGGGACGCCGGCGCTTCGAAACTTCACGTCGGCTTTACTCCGCAGCTTCCGCCACTGGGACCACATTGATGAAAGTTCGTTTGTTGGCTTTCGCCTGAAACTCAACTTTGCCTTCAACGGTCGCAAAAATTGTGTGGTCCTTACCCATGCCCACACCGGTGCCCGGGTGCCATGTGGTGCCACGTTGACGTGCGATGATGTTGCCCGGAATCACGGCTTCACCACCATACTTTTTGATGCCAAGACGGCGGCCAGCTGAGTCGCGGCCGTTGCGGGATGAACCGCCTGCCTTTTTATGTGCCATCGTTAGAACTCCTCGTTCTTCGAATTCTTACTCGTCAGGGTTTCGAAACAGCGGCTTAGTTGCCAGCCAGTTCTTTCGCCTGCTCAACCCAGTTACCGCGCTCGAACTTGCCCTTCAGACCAGTTTCTTCTTCAACGCGGGCGATGTCGTCAGCGCCCATTGCTGCGATCTGAGCGAAAGTGGTGATGCCAGCTTCGTTCAGTTTCTTCACAGCAGCCGGACCGGCACCATCCAGTTTCTTCAGGTCGTCCGCGCCAGCATCAGCCGCCGGTGCGTCGTCCTTTTTCTCTTCAGCCTTCGGCGCAGCCTTTTTCGGCGCTGCCTTTTTGGCCGGCTTTGCACCACCGGTCAGGATGTCGGTCACCTTAACAAGGGTGAAGGCCTGACGGTGGCCGTTGCGGCGGCGGGAATTCTGACGCCGGCGCTTTTTAAAAATGATAACCTTGCGGTTACGGCCCTGATCGACCACTTCCGCAACAACGCTGGCACCTTCAACGGTCGGTGCACCAACGGTGGTGTCTGTGTCGCTGCCAACCATCAGCACTTCGTCAAAGGTGACGGTGCTGCCAGCTTCGGCATCGAGTTTTTCGACCTTCAGGAGGTCGTCAGCGGCAACTTTATACTGTTTGCCACCAGTTTTGATCACTGCGAACATGTCTCGCACGTCCTTCTTTTCATTTTTGAACACGCCCCGGCAGTAAAGCTGGGACTGTCTTTTAAGGTCGAACCGAGGCGCCTGTCCTGTCAGGTTTTTACCTGGAGGGACAAGGTCTTTTGTGCTGGGTTTGCTTGGATAGCGAACAGCCCGGCAGGCCTTGAACGACAAATCAGCCCGGAAAGCGGACCTTTTCGAGCGAGGCGGAATATACTGAGCTTGGATTTGGAGTCAACATTTTATCGCGCAAAAGACGGGCTATTCCCGCCTACAGGCACAAAACAGCCACGCCAAACAATCGTAGCAACTGGCGTTATCCCAAGTGATTATCATTCAACAGGGAAAAATCAAGCACCGGACAAACTGGCCCTTGCGAAGGCACAACTGCTTCAGTATGTTCCGCGCCACTTGAACACCCGTTTGTTGTCAAGTCCTGTGGAGAGGTGCCGGAGTGGCTGAACGGGGCGGTCTCGAAAACCGTTGAGCGCGCAAGCGTTCCGGGGGTTCGAATCCCCCTCTCTCCGCCATTTTTCTACCCAACCCTCACGGTTACCGTTTCACGAAATTCGCTACGGCCTCCAGAACCTCAGGCGCTTTCAGAATACGGTTGTGACCATAACCGCTGATTTTGAAAATTTTCGTGCCTGGCCACAGTTGGGCAATCTCATCGGCATCTGTATGCCGAACCCGCGGATCTTCCTTGTCATAGATCGCCAGCATCTCTTTTCCGTCTTCCCATACAAAACTCTCCCCTTTGACCAGGGATGCCCAACTCATCTGAAACTGGTCGCTCAGCACTGCTTTGACATAGTCCAGGGATTGTTCCGGCGCACCCTTCCCGCGCATGGTCGCGAGCGGGACATAGGGAAATAGAGGAGCGCTGATCACGGCATATTTCTGCGCGCAAATACCAAAAAGTGCCCGGGCGCGCATGAAGGCCAAGGCTCCGGCCGAATGCCCGATAAGGGCGCGAACCGGTTCGCCGAGATGAGTAATGATATCCCGCGTGTCGGTCATGAAAGTTGAAAAGCCGATCTTCTCAGTTTCAGACGCACCATGTCCACCTGCGTCAAAGAACACGCACCGGAACCCTTTCGCCGCAAGCGTTCTGGCGAGCGCAGCCATTTGCACACCGCGCCCGGAATATCCATGAACCAGGATGACAAGCGGACCTGAACCGGCCGACCAGGCCACTCTGCAGTTGTTTGCCCCAAAGCGAAAGGTCTCCAACCCCTCCAGCAGCGCGGCATCCTGCGGCCGCAAAGGCAAAGCTTTGGCCTTGCCCAGCGCACCGGTCAGCCCTGCTGCCAGTTCCAGGGCTAGATTGGACTGTGAGTCACCGGGCGATCCGATTTCGAGCCGTTTCGTTTCGATGTTCATGGCATCCTCCTTTCAAGTGTTGCCTGAATAGGAGATTTGGTTTTAATTAGACCAGTCAATATAGTATTAAAATCTGGTGACACATGGCGAGGGTTCAAAAACACCGCAAACCAATTATCGACACCGCTGTTACATTGTTCCGGCGGCAGGGTTATGCCAGCACCGGACTCAATGACATCGTCGACCATTCAGGTGCGCCGAAGGGATCGCTCTACCACTATTTTCCGGAGGGAAAGGTTTCCATTGCGGTCGCGGCTGTTGAGGAAGCAGGGAGACGGGTTGCAGAAACGCTTGAAGATCTGTCCCGGAAAACCGAGACAACCGGGGACCTTTTGAAAGCCCATGCCCGCCTATTGGCCAGCTGGATGAAACAATCCGGCTTCCGGGACGGCTGCCCGATCACCACTGTTTTGCTGGAGCTGGCACCAAATGAGCGCTTGATTTCCCAGGCCGGCCGCAAAGCTTATTCAGCGCGTATTGGGATCTTGCGGGAGCAGTTGATCGCTGACGGCTATACCCACGACCGTGCGCAGCGCCTGGCACAACTTTGCACTTCGGCGTTGCAAGGTGCCTTGATCCAGGCACGGATCGAAAGAAGCGGCGAACCAATCGAAACAGCGGCCAGTGAGCTGGCCGAAATGCTTGAGAGCGCCAACCCGAAAACCTCCCCTACGGCACATCGATAATTTTGTAAGAATTTGAGAGTCCACGGCATTTCTATTCAAAAAATTTAGTCCTTGGGAAAAGCCGCATATTTATGCCAATCTCTCGAAATACTTAATTTCACTTTGCTCGACGCCAACAACAATTTTGCGGGGAAAGCATGTTTATATTCGCCGGTGTGGATGGCACGGGGCCGGACGACGATACCCAATATAAAAATGACTTCAAAAACAGTTTCGTCAATCAGATGGGCCGGATCGGGCACTGGCAGGGATACTCCTACTACACGCGGGGTCCCACGATGGCTGGAACCGAAACCGGCGGGCTAGCGATCAATACCTTTGCCGTGACAATGGCCAATTACACCCGCCGCAGGGCGATGTCGCCGAACAAGGTTCCGGCCGTTTTTCTGGCAGGGTACAGCCGCGGAGGCGCCGCCATTTTGAAAACCGCGAACATGCTGAACAAGGCCAACGTCCCGGTTGAATGCCTCGTCCTGTTCGATGCTGTCGACCGCACAACAACCATTGGCGATGACGACACCTATGTTCCGCCAAATGTCCGCACCTGCCTCCATGTGCGGCGAGACCCTTCAGCCCGGTCACGGACAAATTTCGGCTATTGCCACGCCACCCCGAAAAGCCCTGCGACCCAATACACTGAGAAGTATTTCTTCTGTACGCACGGCGGTGTTGGCGGGACACCCTGGACGGAAGAAAAATACACCACACTGGGTTATATCGACGAGTATACAGACGCACAGTCCCGGGCCGGACAAGTGTTGAGCCACCTGGTCCCCGGTCTCGGTGGGGTTGTTGTCGGGCAAACGCTCCCCACACAAGTCACCCTGGCCCAGGAACAAATGGGAACCGCCATGACCCTTGGCTGGTTTTGGCCCAGGCTTGTTCAAGCGATCGCAAAGGTGATGCATCGGAATTCAGACCATAGCCCAGCCCCTGCCGGACCTGGTTCATCCGATCCCCAAACAGGCCCCGCCAACGGCAATCAGCCCGCCATGATCCGGCGCCACACGGTTGTTTCCGGCGAAAGCCTGTCGATGATTTCCTATCAGTACTACGAGGACTTCCGGCTGTTTCCGCTCATCTACGATGCCAACGCGGATCAAATCGGATCAAACTGGAACATCATTCAGCCGGGTATGACGTTCAAGATTCCAGACAAGAAATCGTTTTCAACCGCAGAGCTGAACGCAGCGCGGCAAAGGGCTCGCGGCGGTTAAGATCGTTTCGGGCACTCGAAAACAACAGCTGGACCGGAAGTGTAAGAAACTCAGACAGACCCGGCCCGGCATCTCCGCTCCAGCTCGAACAGCTTTTGTTTGCGCCACAGGCCGCCGCCATAGCCCGTCAAAGACCCATCGGCGCCCATGACCCGGCGGCAGCAGACAGTGCAACTACAAGGGTTTCTGGTAACATTTTCGGCTTATCATTTTATATTGTAAATTTTTACAATATAAGTTGACGCCCCACTCTCGACGTGCAACTTCCTAAAATACACCCACCTGCCCAATGCATGAGTGAAACTCCTGTTTTTATAACCTTTTTCGTAGGGTCAAAAGAGCCGTGTTAAATTTTGACGAGACCTATTATCTTACCAACAATCTGGATGTAGCTGCGACGATCCGGGCTGGATTGGTCTCCAGTGCGCTAGAACATTTCAAGACAAGCGGATTTAGAGAAGGTCGAGATCCGCATGCTTTGTTCGATGTTGCATATTATCTCCTGCAGAACCCGGATGTAGATGCTGCGGGAGTAAACCCGCTTGACCACTTTAACGCCTCGGGGGCAAACGAAGGCCGTAATCCCAACCCTCATTTTGATACAGCATACTACCTAGAACAAAACCCAGATGTGGCGAACGCAGGGGTCAACGCGTTTGAGCATTTTATAAAATTCGGCGCAGATGAAGGCAGAAACCCAAGCGCAAATTTTGATGTCACTTTTTACCGCGACAACAACCCAGATGTTCGCGATGCCGGGATAAACCCGCTTGAGCACTACCTGGGTTTTGGCCTCAACGAAGGTCGCGCACCAATTCCCGATCCCTTTGATTTGCTGGAACTAAGGCTCAGCAATTTGACATCAAACGGAAATGGCACCAGCTCCAGTCCGTCGGTTTCTGCGGACGGCAAAACCGTTGTTTTCGGCAGCTCCGCTACGAATCTGATCGTGGGGCAGACCGACAACAATGAACAGACTGATATTTTTCTGTTCGATGCCAACACAAAAAGCTTAACCAACCTCACAGTCGGCTCGAATGGCCACAACACCAATGCATCGGTGTCTTACAATGGCAATGCTGTTGCTTTTAGCAGCATAGCCACGAACCTTGTAGACGGCCAAATAGACAGCAGTAGTTCGGATATTTTCCTCTATGACGCCACCACCCAGACAACAAAAAATCTGACATTTGGTGCAAACGCAGGAAGCTATAACGCTTCTATTTCCGGAGATGGCAACTTCGTAGTATTTGAGAGCGATGCTACCAATCTTGTTAACGGGCAATCGGATACGAATGGCCTCAAAGACATCTTTATCTACGATGTCAACTCTCAGACTGTTCAAAATCTGACGCTTGGTGCGAACGGTGAAAGCATCAAAGCTGTTACATCCCAAGACGGAATGATTGTCGTATTTGAAAGTGACGCAACCAATCTTGTTAGTGGTCAGAACGACAACAACCTGAGCCGTGACATTTTCTTGTATAACGCCAATACCGGGAAAATGACGAACTTGACTCACGGTGGGTATAGCGGCAGCCACAACGCTTCAGTATCATCGGATGGCAAGACTGTTGTATTCAACAGCTACGCGAACACCTTGGTAACAGGCCAAGCGGACGTCAATGGATCCTCAGATATCTTCGTGTACGATGTTGAAACTCAAACGACGTCCAACATAACGCACGGAGCGAATGGAAACAGTTTCTTCCCCGAAGTCTCTGCGAACGGCGAAACAATTTCTTTCTACAGTTACGCAAGTAATATTCACGGTGCTGGGAAGGGGGACAGTTGGATTAACATTATCCTTTATAATATCTCGTCTCGATCTGCAAAAAACATCACTTTTGATGGCAGCGACAACAGTTATAACCCCTCCGCTTCTTCAGACGGGTTAATCGGCGCATTTGAAAGAGGTAGTGGCGAATATACGCCCTCGGATTATAAAGTGGATATCGTTTTCTGGGAGCTCATTTGAAGACCTAGAAATGTTTCCCTAATTATAGTTGAGTGTTTATTCGTTCGTTTCCCTTAATCGTCTGTGGCCCGATATCCTCGCTCCAGCTCGATCAGTTTTTGTTTGCGCCAAAGGCCGCCGCCATAGCCGGTCAAAGACCCATCGGCGCCCATGACCCGGTGGCAAGGGATGACAACCGCAATCTGATTGGCGCCGTTGGCGCGGGCGACCGCGCGCACGGCTTCCGGCCGTCCAAGCGCTTTTGCAACATCTGAATAGCTGCGGATGGTGCCGGCTGGAATTTTGATGAGCTCGAGCCAAACGTCTCGTGTGAAGGGTGTGCCGTGCAACGCCAGGGGTGTTTCGAAAATGGCCCGGTTACCATCAAAAAATCCGGTCAATTCTTCCTGGATTTGATCCGTGATTTCGGTCCGGCCAAAGCCGAGGCTACCACTGGCATTGCGTTGTAGTTTTTTGACTTCTGTTGGCAACGCTTTGCGGTCCAGGAATTCCAGAAGGTGCAATTGGGACTGATCAGCGATGGCGATCATCGGTCCGAGTGGACTCGACACCCAATCCGCCTTGAGCAGCGGATTAGATGAAAAGGCCCCCGGCGCCTGTCCCAGGATCTTGGCAAAAGCGTCGCGAAATGCGCTTGGAGATTCAAAGCCGGCAGAGATCTGCGCTTCAATCACCTTGCCCCCCTCTGCCAGGGCCGAGAAACCTTCCTGCAGCCGGCGCTGGCGGGCCATTTCCAAAAATGTCATACCGAAGTGGCGTTTGAACGTCCGGCGCACAGTGGAGGGATCAAAACCCATCCGGCGGAGATCCGGCTCGCCCCAGCGGTAACCGGGACGTCTCTCCAGTTCAATGACCAAGGTCTTGATCACAGGATCTGCACTCGCTTCCGGAGCTGTCGGCTTGCAGCGTTTGCACGGCCGGAATCCAGCGTCAAAACACTCCGATACAGTCTCATAGAAAGTACAGTTCTTGCGTTTGGGCTTGCGCGCCGAACAGGTCAACCGACAGAAGATCCCGGTGGAGGCAACGCCGACAAACGCCCGCCCGTCGTAAGCCGGGTCGCGGTTCAAGAGCGCATCATAGAGCGTGTCGAAATTTGGTCGGATCATAAGCATGCGACAAACATACGCCCGAACCTCGGCAGGTGCAGCCGAAATTCGGGCATGGAATTTTGCAGGTACCCTGCCGCGCCAAAGCGACAGCCGCCAACTGCTCTAGCCAGCGAAGTAGGTGTCGATAATTTTTTGATATTCACCAGATGCAATCATTTCTTGGAGAACACCATCCAGTTGATCCCGAAGACCTGCTAGATTGTTCTTTTTAGAAAAGGCAATGTATGACGGTATGGATGATATCTCCGGCTGTAGTTCAACCACCTTGTCGAGACCCTTGTGGTTCTTCAGGTGATGCATGGCGCCGTATTTGTTCATAATGATCGCATCAATCCGGCCACCCATCAATTTCTTGATGTTGTTTTCGCTTTGCGGCGCATAGTCAACGGACTTCAAAGTACCAACCTTAATTGCCTCATCGACCATTGTGCCGTAACTAATTCCATCAACCAGCCCAATTTTGTGGCCAGCAATACTGTCCATGGATCCGTCAAAGCCAACATCACTGCCTTTCTGAACCCAGACAGAGAGCACTTGCGGCATCAAAACGGTTTCCGAATAATCAAGAAACTTCACCCGTTCATCGTTCTTGTAAGCTGTGAAAATGGCGTCAGCATCGCCTTCCTTGACCATATGCAACGCACGTTTCCAAGGTAGAACCTCGATCGTTATGTCTTTACCTAGTTTTCCGAAGGCCGCTTGAAGGATCCGGACAACAATCCCGTCAGCAGAGGAGCCATCCTTGTATTCATAGGGCGGGTATTCCAATGTCACCAGTTTCACGGCTTCTGACTTTGCACTGGTAACGGATAAGGCCAGCACGCTCGCTAATAAGACAGTTTTCAGGATTTTGATCATGATCAACTCCATTGAAAAGAGACAAGCCAACCTATCCTTAATTGGTTTCTTCAAAATAAACTCATTATAATAAACTTAAAAATACTCGCATTAATACAAATACCAATAGTATTTAGAACAGTAATTCATGACTTCTCGTTTTTTTGACCCACACCCCGAATCAAAAACTTATTTTCATTGCCCAAAGTAGGAATCGTAGATTGTTTCGAACTCCCCACCTTTCAACATCGATTGCAATACCGTATCCAGCTGATCTCTGAGGGCAGTCAGCTTGCGTTTTTTTGAGAAGGCAATGTAGCTCGGTACCGAAGAAACTACTGGCTTCAGTTCCCTAACATCCTTCAAAGATTGAAACTTTTTCAGATGATACATGGCACCGTAACGGTTCATCATGATCACCGCCGTCCGCCCGGCAAGTAATTTCATAATATTGTGCTGACTATCTGGCGCATATTCCAAGTGTTTAAGCAATCCGGAGTGAATCACTTCATCGGCAGCGGCGCCGTAACTCACGCCGTCCACGAGACCGATCGAAACATCGCTTAAACTTGCCAGATCACCATTGTAGGGCACTTCAACGTTCGTGAGCGCCCATAAGGATACGACCTGCGGCATGACGATGGTTTTGGAGTAATCCAGGAATTTCAAACGTTCATGGGTTTTATAGACCGTAAAAATGCCGTCAGCGGCCCCTGTTCGTGCCATCAACAAGGCCCGTTTCCAAGGCAAGACTTCGATCTCGATTTCATGGCCAAGCTTGGCAAACGCCCGGCGCAACACCCGGACAACAATGCCGTCTACCTGATCTCCTTTTTGATATTCATAGGGCGGATAGTTGAGAGTAACCAGTTTGTAGGTTTCCGCGTGTGTTCCCGTGCATAACAACCAAACGATCCCGGCCCACACGCCCAATTGCTGTATCACCTTCATGTCCAACACCCTCAACGGCACCAAAACTCAGAAGATCAAACTGGCATTTCTCAAAATCTCAGGCCGACAGGATCTCGTCCGCATCACGGCCACAAATATTTTATCTCGTTTAAACCACGCACTCAGTGAATAAACTCTGCACTTCAGCGTCGAATCTCAACACTTAAACAAATATCGCTATAACAAAATAGAATTCACCCAAATGATGCTTGGCATTTATGCCAAGACAACAAATACAATAACGATTATCTCCCTATCGCACCCGTCAGGACTTACGTCTTAAGCTGAATGTTCACTCGGGGTATTTTCCATTTCATCTAGGACTCTGAACGCGGATTGAAATCTAGGCTTCAACGCATAGAGCAGCGAAATGGCCTCAGCGGAGAGCGAAACATTCAAAACGTCAACCGCATCACCGGTAGACCTGATCCTCTGTCGGAAAACTCCGGTCCTTGACCTCATCCGCGTAGGATTTCACCGCCGCTTCGATCTGACCGCCGAGGTTGCCATAGACCTTGACGAATTTGGGTGGCGTGGGATTGAGGCCGAGCATGTCTTCCAGAACCAGGATCTGGCCATCACATTCCGCCGAAGCGCCGATACCGATGGTCGGAATGGAAATTCGCTTGGTGATCCTGGCCGCAAGCGGCTCGACCATGCCTTCCAGCACCAGAGCAAAGGCCCCGGCTTCAGAAACGGCCTTGGCGTCTTCTTCGTGAATGGACCAGGTTTCCTCTTCACGCCCTTGCGTCTTGAAACCGCCCATCACATTCACCGATTGCGGGGTGAGGCCAATATGCGCCATCACCGGAATGCCGCGCTCGGTCAAAAAACGGATGGTCTCGGCCATGCGCGCACCGCCTTCCAGTTTGACAGCGCCGCATTGAGTTTCTTTCATCACCCGGGCGGCATTGCGGAAGGCTTCCGACGGGCTTTCCTCATAGGTGCCGAACGGCATATCGACCACCACAAGCGCGCGCTGGGTTCCCCGCACCACGGCCTTGCCGTGCATGATCATCAGATCAAGCGAAACGCCGACGGTGGATTCCATGCCGTGCATCACCATGCCGAGACTGTCGCCGACCAGAATGAAGTCTGCGTATTTGTCGACAATGGCCGCCGTGTGGGCATGGTAGGACGTCAGCGAGACGATCGGTTCAGCGCCCTTGCGCTTGGCAATTTGCGGTGCGGTGATCCGGCGGACGGGTTTTTGAGCGCTCATATCAGGCCCTTTCAATTTAGATTGTTGGTGGCCAATGCTCAGGTAGCGGGTGACACAACCCGCTGATCGATCAGCAGAACCGTTCCGAACCGGACGGCAAGCAGGATGACAGCTGGCCGGTCGAGTGCACCGCCCAATTCGGCAAGTGTTTCCGCATCGCGAATGTCTACGCTTTCCACTTTTCCTAACGGCGCATCACTAAGAGAGCCGCGAACAGCGGCTTCCAAGTCGGTAATCTGAGGTGCGCCTTTGGCGAGCTGCTCGGCTTCGTTCAAGGATTGGCTCAGCGCGAGCGCCTCTTTGCGCTGTTCAGAACTGAGGCGGACATTGCGCGAGGACATGGCGAGGCCATCGGCTTCGCGCACTGTCGGGTGGCCGATAATTTTCAGTGGCGCATCCAGATCACGCACCATCTGCTTGATCAGGACCAGCTGCTGGTAATCCTTCTCGCCGAAGACCGCGATATCCGGTGTGACGATGTTGAAGAGCTTGCTGACAACGGTCGAAACACCGCGGAAGTGGCCGGGCCGGAGAGCGCCTTGCAGGATTGCCGAGAGGCCCGGCACCTCGACATAGGTATCTCCGCCGGCGCCATACATTTCTTCCACGCTTGGCATGAAGACAGCATCAACCGCGTCTTGCTCCAATAGCGCCTGATCACGTGCTTCATCCCGCGGGTATGTGTCGAGATCCTCGTTCGGGCCAAATTGGGTCGGATTGACAAAGATGGTTGTGACCACCCGATCGGCTTCTGCCTTGGCCTTGCGAACCAACGACAGGTGCCCTTCGTGCAGATATCCCATGGTGGGCACAACGGCGATCGTTTCGCCCTTGCGCCGCCAACCGCGCACGACCGCGCGCATCTCCGCCTTGGTCCGGCAGATCTCCATCAGCTCTCCTCCCAATCCCCTCCCGGGATTTTTCGTTTTCGCAGGTGCAGCATAGTCACCTGAAATCGGAAGGTCCAGTATTCGTTAGTTGTCTAATATCTTTGGCCAAATGGTCAAAACGCGCCGTCGTAAGACCGTTGCGCAATGCGGCAGGCAAGCAAGGTAAACCCATCCCGGTGAAGGGCTTCGGCGGCTTCTTTTTTCAACTCCCCGGCGTTGTCTACCCAAACTCCGTGCCCCCCATAGGCGCGTGCGACCGCTGGGAAATCAGTCTCGCCGAAATCAACGCCGACATTCGGACGCTGGCTGTTGCGTTGTTTGAGTTCGATCAGCGCTAAGCTGGTATCCACCAGAACGCAAATGATCACCGGGATCTTTAGGTCCCGCAGGGTGGAGAGTTCGCCGAGGCACATTTCAAGCCCAGCGTCGCCAACAAAAGCGATCACTGGCGCAGTCTGATCGACAAGCCTGTACCCCATGGCCAGCGGCACAGCGCAGCCCATCGTGCAAAGCGCGGAGGACTGCAGCATTTGCCTTGGGCCTGAGCAGCGCCAGATCTGGCTGACGAGAATCCGGTGCGCACCACTGTCCGCCGTTGCAACGGTGTTTGCTGGCATGACGTCGCGCAGCACATGGAAGGCTGTGCCTGGTCCCCAGCCTGCGGGTCCCGGTGCAAAGGCTTTGCTAAGGTCCTTCCGGACAGCCTCCGGCTCGCCGTCCGGCCAGGAAGGGCTTGCAGCGTCGCGGGCCTTAGACAAGATGTCTAGCGCTGGGGCAACGGCGCTGCGTAGGGTGACAGCAGCTTCATGCATGCCATGGGTCCGAAGCACCGGCGTCACGTCAATCACCGGTGCATCAGCTGGCCACGGATTGCGCCAATTGATGCGCATCTCAATCGGGTCGTAACCGAGTGATAGGATACAGTCACTTTGATTGATCAGTGGCAGCAGGAGGCCATCTGCTTTTGGTGACAAGCCCGCGCCGCCCAGCGCGAGCGGATCATTTTCATCCAGAAGACCTTTGCCCTTGTAGCTGGTCACCAGCGGGATCCGGAAGGTCCGGCAAAATTCCGTTATGGCCTGCGAAGCCTCTTCATTGACCGCATCCACCCCGGCAATCGCGATGGGCCGCTCGGCCTTTTTGAAAAGCTCAACTGCAGTGTCTAGGTCCGGACCGGCAATCGGCGCAGAGGCTCCCGGTTTCGACCGGAAGGATGGTGACCAGGTTTCCGCTGTCTCCGATTCTGCAACCTTGATTGGCACATCGATGTGCACCGGGCCGGGCTGACCGTCGAGGGCGATCACCAGAGCTTTTTCCATCATCACGTCAAGCGCACCGAGGCGGGCGGAAAAGCTGGCCTTGACGATCGGGCGCAGCAATCGCTGATGATCAAAGACCTGATGGGTGTAACTTTCCGCTTCCGCCTGATCGACACAGCCGGTCAGGAAAATCAGCGGCACCCGGTCTTGCCAGGCATTGGCAACCACATTGATAGCGTTCGCCGCTCCAGGGCCGAGTGTTGCCAGCAATACGCCGGGTGCTCCGTCTGCATGCCAGCCACCTTCCGCCATGAAGCCGCCTGCGTTTTCGTGTTTGACCAACACGAATTTCAGCCCGGCCTGATCGAGACCCTGCATAAGCGCCAGCACTTCACCACCCGGGATCCCGAAGGCATGACGGCAACCCGCCCCATGAAGTTTCTGGGCAATGATATCCGCACCGGTGGTCATGCTTTTTCTTGTCCTTTGTCGGAAGTGTGCAGTCCAAGATCCAGAATGCCCTTCTCGGCCAGTCCGGCGATCTCATCATCGTTCAATTCCAGATGCCGCTTCAGAACATTGGCCGTATTGGCCCCAAGTGTAGGCGGGGCAGCGCGATAGATAACCGGTGTCTTGTCCATCTTGATCGGCGAACCGATCAGGTCAACAGATCCGCTGATTGGGTGCGGTAAACTGATTTTCATATCCCGGGCCAAGATCTGCGGGTCGGTGAAGACTTGTCCCAAATCGTTGACAGGACCACAAGGCACACCGGCGTCTTCCAAGGTTTTGATCCAGTCCGCAGCGTCCCGTTCAATCGTAATCCGGCGGATTTTGGGGATGAGTACCTTCCGGTTGCGGACCCGGTCGGCATTCGTGGCAAACATCGGATCTTCCGCCAACTCCGGTGCGCCTGCAATCACGCAAAACCTCTGAAACTGAGTGTCGTTGCCAACCGCCAGAATGAAGGGTCCGTCAGCCGCAGGAAAAGTCTCGTAGGGCACGATGGTCGGGTGCCCATTGCCGAGCCGACCGGGCACGTCTCCGGACACCAGATGGGCAACACCTTGGTTGATCAGCCAGGACACCTGGGCATCGAGCAGGGAGATGTCGATGTGCTGCCCTTCTCCCGTTTTGTGCCGGTGATTGACGGCGGCCAGGATCGACACACAGGCGTACATGCCGCACATGACATCGGCAATGCCCACACCGCATTTGGTCTGGGTGCCGCCGTCTTCATCGGCAAAGCCGGTCAGCGACATGATCCCGCCCATGCCCTGAATGAGAAAGTCATACCCTGCACGATGAGCATAAGGACCGGTCTGGCCAAATCCGGAAATCGAGCAATAGATCAGCTTCGGGTTGAGGGTTTTGAGCGTTTCATAATCAAGCCCTCGCCGCTTCAAGTCTCCAACCTTGAAGTTTTCGACCAGAATGTCGGCCTTGGCTGCAAGATCCCGGACCAATTGCTGCCCGTCGGCGCTCGCCAAATCGATCGCCACAGAGTCTTTGTTGCGGTTGGAGGAAAGGTAATAGGCGCTTTCGGCGGTGTCGTTGCCCTCTGCGTCTTTTAAGAATGGAGGTCCCCAGCCTCGGGTGTCATCGCCGCGGCCCGGGCGCTCGATCTTGATCACCTCCGCGCCAAGATCACCCAGGATCTGAGTACAGGTCGGACCTGCCAGAATGCGGGAAAGATCAAGAACCAGAAGGCCGGATAAGGCCCCCGGAGAAGTTACGGTGTGCTGCACGGATCATCCTGTCGCTGATGGTCCGGGAAAAGGACATGAGAGCCGGGTGTCCGTCAACAGCAGTGGCCGCTTCATGAGATCGCGTCAGCTCACATTCCTGTCAGCCTTCAGTGATCGGTCAGCCAGTCCAGCCCTTCATCTCCGACAACAGGGTCCACGCACGCCCAATCCATTCGGCCCGGACATTGTGCCCACCCTCGTGCAAACACAACTCCAGAAGCCCCTTTTCAGGCTGCCAGCGCTCACAGGACAACTCGCCGTCTGTCAGTGTCTCAGGAGCCGCCTCTGCCAGCCCTGTTTGCCGGCGCCAGATATCAAAACTCTCAAACACGTCCCCCTGTTTCCATTGCCCTCCGCCGAGCCAGCGGCCTTCTAGCGGAACAACCGTGTCACTGGTTCCATGAACGTGGAACAGATAGGGCGGTTCCGTTGGACAGTTCTGTGGCAGCGGTTCCCAAAACGCTCCTGCAATTGGTGCATAACCGGAAAACCGGTCTGATTGTTCACAGGCCAGGTACCAGGTCATGAATCCACCGGATGAAAACCCTGTCAAAAGGGTGCGGTCCTGATCAACGCCGAAGCGCTTCGCCAAATCCTCAAGCACGCTGTCGAAGAAAACAGGCTCATCCCGCAAGTTCCGGGGGGCGGTGGGGAAAGACCAGGTCCCGTTGACGCCTTGAACCGCAACGAAGGCTACCCCCAATTCATCCGCCATGCGCTGAAAGCTTTTGTTCTTCAGCGCATTGATTGCTTTCCCCCGGTGACCATGAAGATAGAGGACCGCGCCAAGCGGTTGAGACGGATCGTGGGCCGCTGGCAGGTGGATGTAATAGGTGCCGCCGGATACTGTGCAGGGCATTTCTTCGCCGCATGGCGCAGCTTCTGCATCTGCTGCCATTCCCCCGATCAACAGCATCGCTACAAGTCCCAGTGCCCAAAACTGCTTAAGTTTCAAATGCCCCTCCCCGATCGTGGTCCAGAGACCCTTCACGCTTTTCCAATCTGACATCCAACCTTGTGACAGCTAGATGCAATTGAGAGGTTGTCCCAAACTCGCAAAAAATCCAGAATGTGGGAGATCACAAGCCCGCGATCAACGCCTCAAGCACCGCCTTCGTCAGTCCCACGCACCATGGGTCGGGATATTGAGGGTCCGTCCGCAGTGCTTGCAATGAATCGCATCCGGATCATGCCGGTTCAGCCCGCAATCCGGACAGGGCAGATTGACTTTTGCCGGCCTGAATATCGTTTGCACCAACCGTAGGAACAACGCGACCCCAAAGATCATGATCAGGACCGTCAACAACCGTCCGGTCGTATCGGTCATGGTGATGTCACCGAAGCCGGTTGTCGTCAGCGTGGTCACAGTGAAGTAGAGCGCATCCAGATAATTGTTAATGTTCTCGTTGCTGTCATGTTCGACCACAAAAACGATCGCGGTCACGACAAAAATGAAGACAAACAGATTGACCGCAGAATGAAGAATTTCCTCATTCCGCCGGAACCATTTTGATGTGTCCCTGAGCTCCTTAAGCAGATGATAAGAGCGCAGCAGGCGGAGCATGCGGATCACACGCAAGAACGCGAAGTTCTCTAAAAACGCCGGAATGATGAGCGATATGACGACAACCACATCTGCAAGGGACGTAAAGCTGACAACATATCTCCACCGCGTTCCGGAGGCGATCAGCCGGGCAACATAATCCAGAGCCAAAACAACAGCGATCGCATAATCAAGTTCGTGGTGATGCCGGTCCGGATCGATGATTGCCGAGACTATGAAATAGCCGATCGTGATCAGATCAAACGCAAGAAGGAGATAACGAAAGGTCCGGGCGCTGGCTGAATGACCGAAGTACAATTGCCGCAAACGCGTTTGCAGATCCGTTTTTTCTGCCGCCATTCATGAAGCCCCGTTGCGTGATCTTTCGCGTCTCCAACCGACAAGAGCGGCACCAAAAAGTCAATCACAAGGCTGCGGCCCACCCTCGCCATGCACAATTCGTGACCGATTTGCACGACAACCGTGATGTTAGCCTGTTTATTCCAGATGCTGTCCGCATTAGGTTCATCACAAACATGGACCGGCCCTCGTGGGCCAAGACGAAGAGGATCTTGAATGTTTGACCTGAAAGGCCGCGTTGCCCTTGTGACCGGTGCTAGCCGGGGCATCGGTGAAGCTGGTGCGAAAAGCCTTGCCAAATACGGCGCAAAAGTCGTTCTGGCGGCGCGCTCCAGCGGCAATATCACCAAAATCGCGGAAGACATTCGAGCCGAGGGCGGCGAGGCAATCGCGATCACTTGCGATGTGGCCAACTACGAAGATGTCGCCAAGGCGGTGCAAACTGCGATCGATACATTTGGCGGGATCGATATTCTGGTAAACAACGCCGGTGTCATCGAGCCGATCAGCCGGATCGAAGAGTCTGATCCCGAAGCTTGGGGACAGGTCATCGATATCAATGTGAAGGGCGTTTATCACGGCATCCGGGCGGTTGCCCCGCATATGCTTGATAAAGGTGCCGGTACTATCGTCAACATCAGCTCGGGCGCAGCCGTTAGCGCCCTGGAAGGCTGGAGCCAATATTGCTCTTCAAAAGCTGCGGCCCTGTCCTTGACCCGCTGCAGCGACAAGGAATTCGGCGACAAGGGCATCCGGGTTGTGGGCCTCAGCCCGGGAACGGTGGCCACAAAAATGCAAGTCGACATCAAGGCTTCCGGCATCAACCCGGTCAGCCAGCTGGATCCATCGGTTCATATCCCAGCCGAATGGGTCGCCGAGACGATCTGCTGGCTGTGTACGGACGCCGGCGACACCTACCGGGGCATTGATTGTTCTTTGCGCGATGAAGACGTGCGCAAATCAGTGGGTCTCATCTGATCCTGCATACGAAAAGAGGGCCGCTGAGCGGCCCTCTCATGAGATCGTTTGACCTTTGGTCCGGATCAAATCCCAGTGAAACCGTTCAATACCAGAGGCTGCTCCAGCACCGTTCCATTTCACCCAGACACTGGGCCAAATTCCGATACTCACTAGACATGGGCACCTCCTTTCTCACGTTGAAGACACCACTGAGTGTTGGTGAGAATCATCTGCAAAACAAGCTCAAAAACTGGTCTCACCTGCCTTCTAAACAGGCAATTTCTTTAGCTGTTGCTTGGCGCGCATGTCACAGCTAATTGGCAACGGCCTTGGCCGCGATGGTCTGAAACACACCGTCGAGTTCTTGTGCCAATTCGGACAGCGCCTCTCCGCCTTCCGCCATATACGGTGCAAACACGAAACTTGGTGTTTTCCAGGACAAGGTCGCCGTTTGATCCTTGTTTTCGGTGACATAGAACCGGACCGGAGCTTCGATCCCGGCGGCAATAGATGCCTCTAACATGCGGATCGCATAGTCGTTCCGGTAGACGCCAATGATCCGGTTGCCCGGGATTTTGAGCCCTCGCCCCTTGGCGCCGGCAGACGCACTGGCCTGCGTCACCAGCAGCATACCTTCCGCCTTCACCGCCGTTTTCACGCGATCAACCAGATCCTGATAAGCGTGCGTGGTCGGCATGATCTGCCACCCTTCGCGCGGTGCCAAACTGTCCGCAAATGCAGATCCCAAACTTAGGAAACAGGCGAATAAAGAAAGTAAAGCCCAGCGCATCAGGCGCACCTCCAACAAAAAAATAGTTTTTCGGAGGAGCACCCTAGCTTGAGCAATCTCACAACGCCGTCACAATCAGGTGTTTGCTGCTAGGGTGTTTCGTTATCCCATGCCGAGCTTCAACCGGAGCCGGACACCTGCGAGCGACCCCAGAAACCCGAAAAGCAGCCACAGCCAGCCGTGTAAGGACCCTGATACAAGGCCGCCAAGATAAGCGCCGATATTACAGCCATAGGCAAGCCGCGCGCCATATCCCATCAACAAGCCGCCTGCAATCGCGGTCAGAACATCCCGGCGGGTCAGCTTCCAGATCGGGGCATACTTTCCGGCCAGAGCCGCAGCAGCCATGGCACCGAAGATGATCCCGAAGTTCATGACTGAGGTCGTATCGCGCAGGACTGTGTTCTCAAGTGCGCCCTGCTGCCAGCTCCAATAGGGCCAGGTTTCGACCGGTATCCCGAAAAACTGAAACGTCTTAGCGCCCCAAAGTGCAAAGGCTGACGTGATCCCCCAAGGACGACCGACGACAACAAAGGTTGCGATCCCGACCACGGCCAGCATGACAGCGCCAAACATCGGCGACCATGGACCTTGCAAGACGGATTCTGTTTTGCGGGCCGGGGCAAGATCACCGTGAGCGCGGCGCTCGATCCAGACCGTCGCCAGCGCAATGGTACCGAGCACACCGGCTGTCAGCAAGAAGGCGCCATGGGGACCGAATTCCTTGATCAGCGAAACTGGCTGCATCTTGGGCAAACGTCCCCACAGATGAAGATGCGCCGTTGCCAGCACCGACCCTAAAACAAAGGCGGCCAGCGTAATCATCATGCGGGTCGATCCGCCGCCTGCAGTAAACAAGGTTCCGGATCCACAGCCGCCGCCAAGCTGCATGCCGGCACCGAACATGAAGGCACCAAGGGCGGCTGCCACTCCAAAGGGAAAAACAAAACCGCCAGCCGGCCAACCAAGACTGGCGCCCCAGGCAATTAAGGGAAACGACACGGCACTAGTGAGCAGGATCAGGACAAATTGAGCGCGCAGACCGCCTCCACGCTTTTCCGTGACAATCCGGCGCCACGCTGCCGTGAAGCCAAAACTAGCATGATAGAGGGCAATGCCGGCAATCCCACCGATCAAAACAGCCATGCCCTGGCGCGGCCCAACGGCTGCATAGGCGCCGATCGCGATCAGCCCGAGAACGCCGAACGCGATTGCTGCAATTGCTGCCTGCGGGCTTTTGAGCGACACAGCCATGGTTCTTATTCCATCCCCATTGTGACAATTCAGGAACCGGTGATGTCCCTTCAGTAGCGATCCTCTGCGCACAGTCAAAGGAAATTCCGATCAACACGCTGCCAACACCATTTTGTGTTTTGCAGTTCATGCCATAGCTGCGGATTTTGGACTGAATATCGATCACTCCGTTGAGGCTGGCTGCCACCTCGTTCTTACTCCTGGAAGCAGCGCCACCAACCGGACAGCCACAAAGGCTCACCATGCGTCTTAGCGATCAATTCGGATACGACATCACTCTCACAAGCCCCACTGCCGCTGCTGACTGGAACAAAACCGTCACGGCATTCCTGGCGCATGGCAAAACAACGCCCGAACATCTGGAGCGCTGTTTGTCAGATTCGCCGAACTTCGCATTGGGGCATGCGGCGCGCGGTTTGTTTTGTCTTCTGCTGGGCCGCAGGGAATTGGTGACGACCGCACAAGAGTGCCTCTCAGTTGCCAAAACATCTGCGGAAAATACACCCGTTACCGAGCGGGAGAGCGCGATTACCGAAGCTTTGGCCGCCTGGTTAAATGGATTTCCAAGCCGCTCGGCCGACCTTCTGGATTCCGCCCTTCAGAAAACACCCCGCGATGCGTTTATACTGAAGCTGATTCATGCAATCCGGTTCGTCTTAGGCGATGCAGCCGGGATGCGCGCCTCGATTGATGGGGTGATCGAAGCGTATGACGAACATCATCCCGCCTATGGGTATGTGCTAGGATGCCGTGCCTTTTCGCTTGAGGAAACCAGTGACTACCGGCTTGCCGAAGCTGCCGGCCGGAAAGGCCTGGAGTTTGCCAGCGATGATGCTTGGGGGCTTCATGCGGTTGCCCATGTGCATGACATGACGGGTCGCACCGAAGAAGGCGCCGGTTGGCTGGAAAATCACCCGGACGGCTGGGCCCATTGCAACAATTTTGGCTATCACGTCTGGTGGCATCTGGCGCTGATGTATCTGGATCAAGGCCAAGCCGACAAAGCCCTGATGCTTTATGATGGGGACATTCGCAAAGACAAGACAGACGACTACCGAGACATTTCCAACGCCGCTTCCCTGTTGGTGCGCCTCGAACTGGAAGGCGTCGACACCGGCAGCCGGTGGGACGAACTGGCGCTTCTGTCGGACAAGCGCGCCGAGGATGGCTGTAATGTCTTTGCGGATCTTCACTATCTCCTGGCGCTTTTGAATGGTGGCCGGCGGATGGGAGCGGACCGTCTGCTGACCGGCCTTAAAACCCGCGCAAAACTGGAAACCGATATCGGCCATATCTCCGCAGAAGCTGGCCTACCGACCGGATTGGGTCTGGAGCAGTACCGCAAAGGCAATTATGCATCCGCATTCACTTTGTTGACGTCCGCGCGCAGCAATTTGCCGATGATCGGCGGCTCGCATGCCCAGCGCGATGTGTTCGAGCGCATTACCATTGATGCAGCGCTTAGAGCCGGCTTGTCGATTGAAGCGGAAACCCTGATCAAGGACCGCTCCCGCAAACGCGGCGCGCTTGATCGTTTCGCGGAACAAAGGCTCGAGACTTGCGAAAAAATGCGCCGTGCGGAACAAGTCATGCAGGACGAACGCTTGAGAGCTGCGGGTTCTGTTTAGAAACCGCAGCTGAATAAATCCGATATATCGACTACACTTACCATGTGACGAACGTGAACCCCCAGCCTCATATCAAACGCCCTCGTGACCCGCGGCTCGATTTTTTCCGCGGGATCGGCATGTTCATCATCTATATCGCCCATGTTCCTTCGAACTGGTGGACCCTTTGGATCCCGGCCCGTTTCGGCTTTTCCGATGCAACCGAGATCTTTGTATTCTGCTCCGGGATGGCCTCAGCGCTTGCCTTCGGCAAGATCTTTGACCTGCACGGCTGGGGCATGGGCGCTGCCCGTATTCTTCATCGGATGTGGCAGGTCTATTGGGCCCACATAGGGCAATTTCTGGTGATTGCTGTTGGCCTCGTTATGGTCCATGAAAGCGGTTATCTGAAAAGTTGCTGCGATCTGACCCAAGACTATGTGGTGTCGTTGAACCTGTGGCACCTCTTCAACAAGACGGCCGTTGCTCTTCCTGGCATCATGACCCTGACTTGGGTGCCGAATTATTTCGACATCCTGCCGATGTATATCGTCATTCTGGCGCTCATTCCGGCGATCATGCTGGCAGCCCGCGTGTCTGTCATCGCAGCTTTTGTTCTGTCGATAGGCCTTTGGCTGGCCTCACAATTTGATCTGCTCAGCTTGCCTGCCGAACCCTGGTCGGATCGGGAGTGGTTCTTCAACCCCTTCGCCTGGCAGTTACTGTTTTTCACCGGATTTGCATTTATGCGCGGCTGGATCCCGGCGCCGCCGGTGAATGCAAAGCTGATCTTGGCCTGCGCAATCATTGTGTTGGCAACCGTTCCTTTCGCTTACTTCCGGGTTTACGGCGAAAACTACCTCGATTGGGCTTGGGCCAGAGACATTCGAACAAGCATCAAGCCGCTTTGGATCAAGACCGAATTCGGCATCCTGCGCTACATCCACTTCCTGGCACTTGCCTATCTTGCTTGGGCTGCGGCCGGGGAACACGGCAAATACCTGCTTGGACATGGCAAAGTGTGGGGTGGATTTGTCCGGGTCGTTCAGAAGGTTGGCCAGCAGTCACTCGCTGTTTTCATGGCCAGTCTGGTGATCGCCCAGGCCGCAGCCATCTTGCGCGACATGGTCTGGGGCCGCGGCGAATGGATGCCGCAAATCTTGTCTAACCTGCTTGGATTTGCAGCCCTGATTGCGGTGGCTTACCTGGTGTCCTGGATCAAGAGCGACCCCTGGCGCAAACCACCTGGCAAAGCAACGCTGCAGCCGGAGTTCACACGCCGACCCAGTCCACCGGCCGCAAGCGGAGAAGTTTCCGGCACCAAAGAAAAAGACAAAGCCCTGACCTAGGGCTTCCAAAACAAGAAAAACCCGGGAGCAAGCTCCCGGGTTTTTCTTGATCAGGACGTGACGTCCACAGATCTCTCAGTTCAGAGAGACCATTTCCAATTCCTGTTCAAACGCATTGGCTACGGCAGCAGCCCGGCTATCAGCAAGAAGGATCGGTGTGCCGTCGGCATTCAGGAGAGCATAAAGGGTCATGTCGTCCTGTAGCGGTGGAACATCTGGAAACATTTCCCGAAGCTCCCAAGCCTTCACCGGCTTGATGTAGGCGACATCTCCAGTGCCAAGTTCACTCAGTTCATCGACTGTCATGACTTCGGCAAGCTCATTGGCGTTTGCCCAGACGGGCGAATTCGTGTTGTGCATCAGTGATTCTCCATTTTGTTTTTGCAGCGAAGGTCATTCACCGCTGGAGATTTCTATTTTTCGAATGACGCGTTCCGGTTCGGGACGTGCCAGGTCGATGGACAACAGCCCATCCTTCAAATCCGCACCGAGGATCTCGATCCCCTCGGCGAGGACAAATGCCCGCTGAAACTGGCGGGCAGCAATTCCACGGTGGAGATACTGGCGGCTTTTGTCGTCCACCTGCCGGCCCCGGATTACGAGCTGGCTTTCTTCCACCGACACATCGAGCTGGTCCCTTGTAAACCCGGCCACAGCCAATGTGATCCGGATAACATCGCCCTGACTGTCGGTCTTCGGCAACCGTTCAATGTTATAGGGCGGGTAGCCATCATTGGCTGCCTTGGACACTCGATCGAGCACTCGCTCGATATCATCAAACCCGAGCATAAACGGGCTGGAAAACGCTGACATGCGCGACATCCTCAAAGTCCTTGTCGAAGCGACCTTGCTTCCAGGCCCTTTTTTAAGGCACCCGGACAGGAGCTGCGTGCTCCCGTTCTTATTAAATATGGAGACTTGTTAAAATTGATTCAAGGACGCCCGAAAATTCTCGGATTTTTGCGGTGTTTTCCAACGATAGTCCACAGAATGGCCGCACTGTGAACAATTCGTGCGGCCACCCAATGATTATTGAGCCGTCTCAGCAAGAAGACGGTTACCATATGGATTGTCGATCACCATTTTCCAGCTCCCATCTGACTGCCGCCTTAATACTGCGACCGAAAGACCGCTCGCCGACATGTCTGTCCCGTCCGCACCCTTGGCGGTCATGCGCCACGGTGCGATATGGACGGCCAAATCCCCCTCAACAATGACCTCGTGCCCCTGATAGGTAAACTCTGGTGCCATCTCAGAAAACTGCTGAAAGGCCTGACGGGCGATGGCTGCATCAGACACCGGATTGCCGGGTTCAAACGCAATTGATTGGCGCGCTTCATACGTTTTCATGACCGCATCAATATCGCCAGCGTGAAAGGAACTTGTCATATGATTGATCACACTGAGAACGGTTTGTTGGTCTTTGGTCATTGTTTGAGCCTCTTCTGATTGAGCGGGAATTGAGATATTTGAGATGAGAACGGCGGCCACGACAGATCCGGCGCGCCAGAATTTTGGGATTCTCACAAGTTCACTCCTGAGGTTTCGGCAGACACAGCGGCGCCAGTCCCGCTTGCTGCCAAGCTGGTTAAATGAGAAAAATGTCTGGCGGTTCTGAAGCCGGTCTAAATGTTCGGCGACAGGATTTCGGTCAGCTGATGACGTATATCGTCAGGACAGCGGTGATCCGGCACGGCGCTGAACAACTCATAACTCTTCAGCGCATCCACCACGGAACCGATCCTGCGTTTGACAGCCTGAAAGCTGTCTGCACCCTCGCCCGAGTTTGGATAATCGTTCAGCGTAATGCGTCCACTCGCCATAGCAGCCGGCAAACGGCGGGGACACGAACAGGGCGCGGATTGGTTCACCAGACCGCAATTTTGCGCGGTAAATGCATGGACGGCGCTTCTTGCCCGCGAAAGGCGCTTTCGGAATGCCGCTGGTGTGACTTCCAGGATGGTTGCTGCTTCTGAGTGATCCAGTTCGAAAATATCACCGAGCACATAAGCCAAACGCAGATCCAGTGTCAGACACAACAACATGGCCATGGTGCAGGAGGTTCGCAGTTCGTTTAACAACAGATCCTGATCCGGCGCTTTTGGTGGATCGGCCACAAGCCCGTTTTCCAGGTCCGCTGCAAACATCTCAAAGGTCAATCCAGGGTCGCGGGCACGCAGCTTTTTAGCATTGACCAGATATCGTACGGCGATTTGGTATACCCAGGTGGAAAAGGCGCTTTCGCCGCGAAAGGTGGAAAGTTTCGTCAAGACGAGAATCAGGATTTCCTGGGTTGCTTCGCGGGCATCTTCCACGTCGACCAGGATGCGCCGCGCCAGCGCATGAACCTGATCCTGAGCCCCTGCAAGCACGCTTTCCAGCGCTTGCCGGTCTCCGCCTTGTGCCGCGTCCACTGTCTCTTGCGCAATCCAGATGGCTGCCATGTGCCGGTCTCCCTTAATGGTCACTATAAGGTTAGAGGGCCCGGCTGCCGAATGTGTGACCGCAAATGAGAACTTTTTTCTTGCATCCCCATTTGCACCGCTTCACGGTGTGGCTTAACTGTTGATGCGCTTATCCTTTTTCAAATCCAAAGACCAATCAAGACTATGACCCGGGACGAATTCGACACCTATTGTAAAAGCCTGCCGGCCACGACTAATGTCGTTCAATGGGGCAATGCGTCCGTCTGGAAGGTTGGCGGCAAGATCTTTGCCATCTGCTCCGGTTGGGGCGAAGGCTCACACGAGAAATTCAGCTTCAAGTGCTCCGACCTGTCCTATTCCCTTCTGATCCAGCAGGACGGTGTCATTCCCGCGCCTTATTTGGCTCGGGCCAAATGGGTTCAGCGGGAAGACGATACCAGCATGCCGGACGATGACCTCAAAGCCTATATCGAAGCCGCGCATAAAATCATCGCTGCCAAACTGACCAAAAAACTTCAGAAAGATCTCGGCCTTGCAGATTGATGTTGCGGCCAAATGGCGCTCACTGGCGTTTTTGATGATTGCCGAGATCGCAGGCATGAGCCTGTGGTTCATGTCGGCAGCGATCTTACCGGATCTGACCCGAGAATTTCAGATTTCAGAGTTTCGTCAGGCCGCGCTGTCGAGCGCCGTACAAATCGGCTTTGTTGCAGGCGCGCTCACCTCGGCCCTGCTTGGATTGGCAGACCGGATCGATCCACGCCGACTGTTTGCATTTAGCGCCATTTCCGCTGCACTTTTTAATGCGAGCCTTTTGGTTGTCGAACCGGGAGGGGCTTTCTCAATCTTTGCCCGTTTCGCCACTGGCGCACTGCTGGCTGGAGTTTACCCGGTTGGCATGAAAATCGTTGTTGGCTGGGGTCAGAAAGATCGCGGATTTCTGGTTGGAACACTTGTCGGCGCGCTGACGTTTGGCTCCGCAGCCCCCCATCTGTTGGCGCTGTTGGGCGGAACCGATTGGCGCTGGAGCCTCACCGTCGCGTCTCTTGCTTCAGGGCTCGGTGGGCTCCTGTGCCTGGCAACGAAGTTGGGTCCGTTCCACGGCACAGCCCCCAAGATGGACATCGCCGCCATCTTCACCGCCTGGACAAATAAGAAAATCCGCTACGCCTACGTCGGCTATCTCGGGCATATGTGGGAACTCTATGCCATGTGGGCCTGGATCGGGGTTGCTTTGACCGTTTCGTTTACCGCTCACATGCCAGACGCCGACGCCATTCCATTAGCCCGTCTTATTGCGTTTCTGGCGATTGCGGCTGGAGGCGTCGCCTGCATCGGCGCCGGACTTCTAGCTGACCGGATCGGCAAAGCCAACATCGCAATTCTGGCGATGGCGATCAGTGGAACTGCCGCGCTTTTGAGTGCGCTGACTTTTGGCGGGCCGGTTTGGCTGACGGTGCTCTGCGTTCTGGTCTGGGGTGCGGCGATCTTGCCGGATTCCGCGCAGTTTTCTGCCCTGGTCGCCGATTATGCGTCCCCAGAACAAGCGGGCAGCCTGATGACCTTTCAGACCGCCCTCGGATTTGCACTCACCTTCCTGACGGTACAGGTCACGCCCATGCTTGCCGGTCTGATCGGCTGGCCGGGTGTCTTTGTTCTGATGGCCATTGGACCGGCTGCCGGCATCGCCGGCATGCTGCGCCTCAAGAAACTACCCCCCGGAAACAGCTAAAGCCCTGCTCACATTCGTTAGCTTCCTGCGTCTTGATGTGGGCAAGTGCGCGAGCGAGGGATAAACAAATGGCTGTATCCGGTGAAAACGGGATCGACGTTTCCCACTATCAGGGTGTCGTCAACTGGAGCAAGGTCGCGGCAGACGGAACCACGTTTGCGATGATTAAGGCAAGTGAGGGCGAAAATTACACCGACCCCATGTTCGCTGCGAATTGGGCGGGATGCAAAAACAACGGCATCTCTTGCGGCGCCTATCATTATTTCCTGCCAACAGATTGTTTTCTCAAACAGTCTGACTTGCTCATCAAGCAGTTACAGGCCGTTAGCTTCGATCATGAAACAGATCTGCCGCCAGCGATCGACTGCGAAGACATGGAACGTGCCTCTGCCTCGGTCTACGTCTATGCGCTCAAAGAACTGCTGGAAACCTTGCAGCGGCAAATCAAATGCACGCCGATGATCTATGTGTCCCCGGCCTTCTGGCAGGGTCTCGGCAATCCCGACTTCACCGAGTATCCTCTTTGGATTGCGAACTACACCTCCGCAAGCGAACCGGAAATTCCAGCTCCTTGGAAAGGCTATGCCATCTGGCAGTTTTCAGAAGGTGGCCAGGTCGATGGCATCACAGGCGATGTTGATCTTGACCGGAACAATCCAAGTGTTGACGCCCAAAGCGTCCAAGAGCCGAAACTGAACTGGTTTTAAGAAACGCGTCCGAAGCCAACAAAAAGGGTCTGTGCGGATCACATTGCCGAATGGTCCGCCCTCCGAAATCGCCAGTTATCCGGTATCTCGGTTTCCTGTTCCACGCGTTTGATCTGCTCAAGCTTGCCGAACTTGTTGAATGAAGACTTCCACCTCTTCATTCAGTTGCTCTGCCTGTCCAGCCAGGATCGAGGCAGATGCCATTAAGTTGCCCGATATTTCTCCAACCTGCTGATTGGCATCGGTCACGGAGGCGATGTTTTCGTTCACTTTCCGCGTGCCGTCAGCAGCCGAGTGCACACTGCTTGCAATTTCACGCGTCGCGTCTCCTTGTTCAGCCATTACACTGGATATCGCGCTTGAGATTTCATTCACGGTTCTGATCACTTGGCTCAGGTTTTCCAAAGACCCCGATGCCTCTTTCGTGGCCAATTGAATGTCCTCAATCTGCTGAACAATTTCCTCCGCAGCACGCGTGGTTTGGCCGGCAAGTTCCTTGACCTCACTCGCCACGACAGCAAAGCCCCGGCCAGCCTCACCAGCTCGGGCCGATTCAATCGTCGCGTTCAGAGCCAGGAGGTTGGTCTGCTCGGCAATTCCAGAGATCATACCGATGACTTCGCCAATCTTATTCGCGGTATCGGCCAGGACCCCCATTTGCGAGTTGGAGTTCTCCACCTCAGTCACAGCTTTTTCGGACGCCTCTGTCGCATTTGCAACCTGCTGCGTAATTTCATCGATCGTTTTCGACATTTCCTCGGTTGCTGCAGCGACAGTCTGCACATTGTTCAGCGCATCGTCAGAAGCTTCTGAAACGAAAGCCGCTTTTTGAGAGGACTGTTCAGACATTGCCGACATGGAGCGGGCGGTTTCATCTTGCTCCTGCGAGGAGGATACGAAGGATCTCACAACATCGCGAACCTTGCCGGTAAAGGCGCTGATCACTTCGTCCATTTTGCGGCGCTCGGTTTCCTGTTGCGCGTGCTTGGCATCTTTCTCTGCTTCCAGGTCTTTGGCTTGCTGCAAACCATCTCTGAACACGGTCAAGGCACTCGCCATTTGTCCGATCTCGTCAGCGCGCCCGCTTCCGGGGATGTCGGCGGTCAAATCCCCGTCGGCCATTTTCATCATGCTTTGGGTGATATCGGAGATCGGCCTGGACATTTTTCTGGCGCTGATCAACACAACGGCCAGGATCAATCCGCCAGCAACAACAAGTCCGACGATGATGCTCATTGTGACTGATTGCGCTTCAGCAAGGGCTTCACCGATATCCGTATCAACTTCCAGGATCCCCCGGACGTCGCCGAGCTTCCAATCGTTCTTTGGCGTGTCAGGATGCGCATTGTGACACCCAACACATCCTTTGGCGCTCATCGTATCTGCAATCGCGACCCGCATAACCGTTGCGCCATTGCGGACCTCATCCCGGGCAAAAGTCGCATCGGGATTTTTAGTCAGGTATTCCCAGGCGTCTTGTTGAAATTTGTCGAGCTTCCGGCTTTTCCTGTTTGGAAAAGGATAGGCGCTGTACAGCGACACGCTAGTGCTGTTGGTTTCAAGCAACTTGCTCAGATCGTGGATCATCGTTGCCGGAAGTGGGATCGCGTCATCCGAACCCTTGTGATTGATCGATGGCTTTAGAGCTCCGCTGGCTTTGGCTTTGCGGATGACGTTGCTGGTATAATACCCGCGGATTGTCTTGAATTGGTTGGCGGCTTGCACGCCGTTTCGCGTTGCGCTTTGGCGTGCGTTTTCTATGACCGCGCTTGGTATCAACCACCAGGCAATTGCCAATCCAGCCAGAACAATTATAGGAATCGGGATTACCAGCTTCCAAACCAATGAATTTGACGTCGACATCTCAAAGCCCCTAGGCGAAATTTTCCTCGACGTTATTATCCAATAAAAATCTGAATTTTATTATAACGAAATACTTAGTTACTTAAATCACCGACATTAGTAACCATTAAACTATTTATGATTTACTTCACCAACATGTGCAATTCAAACTCGCAATACCCGAAATCTTGTCCGTTTATACGCAGACTGATCGCCTGGGTGCCGCCGTAGTAAACCCGAGTGGTGATAGGCTTTATGGCATGGGCTCTCTCAAGAGTGAGCGACTCACCCGCCTTAAGGTTCGTTTTTGTCCATTTGAACACTTTAGGAGCCAGAGTGCCGTTGGCTTTCTTGAAATGGATCACATAGTCGATCACCAAGTCCTGTGGTTTCTTACCCGTTGATTTCAGATCAGCCGAGAAAGAAACTGTCTCCCCGTATTGGACATCGGGATTGCCGATGGTTGGGCCATCCAACTGAATTTCAGGCGCCCCTAAACCAAACGCGTCCAGCGTCGCCCTATGCCCCTGTTTGATCAGCGACCGGCAGGCGTGACGGACAAGTTTTTGGCGGTTTTTGTCAGCATCTTCAAGCCATCTGGCTGCAATGTCGGCAACAAGATCCGGGTGATCTTTGGCAATGTCATTCAAATGATTGGCAACAGAACGGCGAACATACTCTTCCGGATCATCTTTCAGAGCCTCCAGTAATGGAAGCGCCGGTGCCGGGTCTTCGACGAGACGCTGCAGCCGCATGCCCCAAGGAAGACGGGGACGGGTGCCTTCCGACACCAAACGGCGCACATGGACATTTGGATCAGAAGTCCAAGGTGCCATGATATTAAGCGCTCGCTCCTGATCAGCTGCAAGAAACGGCCGGACGTCAAACTCGGCCGTCGCGCGTTTTGTCATGTCCTTGAGGAGGTCAAATGATTTTTCAAAATCGTCCATACCACAATCTGATACAATCATCGAAAGCGGCATCACACCCCATCCGCAGATGCCTTTGTCATCACTCGACCAATCAAACGATTCTCCGGTGTCGGGATGGAGAACGGCGCGCAGAATTGCGAAACGGGCATCTAAGTCCTCAGGCAAATGGCGAGCGGTCACATCGGCAATCAGGCGTGCTCTTTGCTTCAATTCAAGCGGCTCCAATTCCGCGAGAATTTCAGCTTCATAAGCTTCTTTCGAGAAATCCGTAATCTGCCGGTTTAGATGAAAAGCAAAACACCGGACCAGCTCAGGGGAAAATTTGTTTTTAAACGGTTCCAAAACCAACACCTTACTTTCAACAATAGCTTGTCAGAATTGCCAGAGAATATGCAAACTTGGCAATGGCTTACGGCAAGCATCCTGACACCATTTGTCAGGAGATGTCAGATATCCGGGGCACGGCCCTACCTCTTATTCGAGGCAGGGCCAGATGTGAGGATTGAGTTGACCGGCAGGTTAACGCTTGTAAGTCGCAAGTGACTGATACAGCGGCATTTCTGCCTCCATATCAACACCGGTCAGATCCATAAGCGAGAAAAATTCCAGACAATCTGGAGAGGTCCGTTCTGCCTCCATGACAGCCTGTGCGTCTTCCGCACTTTTGAACTGGACAATATCGAGATATTCACCTTCGGACTTACGAATGAGCTCACGGCGCAAGACACCTGGCTGATGGCTGACAAAGTTCTTCTCAAACAAATCTGAAGCTTTGAGCAAGTCTTCTTCGGTTTTCCCAGGTGCCAGTTTAATCGGCGCTAGAACAGTGATCGGCGCAGACATTTTTTTCTCCATGTATTGAGTGATGCTGGCACCATATGGATAAATACGCCATTTTGTGTCCTATTTAACAAATGACCAAAACATCGACCATTGAACGGATGAAGCGACTGGATTGGATAAGTGCGCGGCTCAAGGCCGACGAAGCCTTGACCGTATCAAGTCTGTCCGAAGAACTCGGTGTCAGCAGCCGGACCTTAACTCGAGATATTCAGCTTCTTCGTGACCAGGGCCTTCCTATTGAAGCCGACAGGGGCCGTGGCGGCGGAATCAGACTGCATCGAACCTGGGGCGTGGGACGAGTCAAGTTCAGCTATTCAGAAGCGATCGACCTACTGGTGAGTCTGGCGATTGCTGAACAAATGAAATCTCCGTTTTTTATGGCCGAACTCGCCCCCATCCGGCGCAAGCTCCTTGCCTCCTTGTCGCCTCGCCTAAAAAGCGAAATATCCGATCTGAAATCGAGAATACTGATAGGCGAAACCGCATCCCACTTTGTCTTGTCCGGGTTTAACCCGCCACGGCAGCCGGTGATTGATACGCTGCACCAAGCGTTCGTTTCACGGCAGACTCTGGAGATTTCCTATGAAGCGATATCTGGTGACAGAACAGCGCGGGAGATAGAACCCCACTACCTGCTACTGCACAGCCCGGTTTGGTACGTGCTCGCGTTCGATCGCTTGCGAGACGATATTCGCACTTTTCGGTGTGACCGCATCGCGAACGCAAACATCACCGACGACACATTCAAGTTGCTTGCCATTGAGCGTTTCGATCAAGCGCTTCAGGATCTTGATGTTATCGCGCCGTGAAAAGGTTATTCTGGTTTTCAGGGTTGGACATGCTGAACAGAAGCTACTGTGTTTTAAAATCCAATTCACTCGGCTCATAAACTGGCCGTCCAAGCCGGTTTTCGTTGAAGTGTGGCGGCTTTGTTTTTTTGCTAGTGCCCCTGACAACCGTCTTCAGCAGAGTTTCTGGATTTGACGCAGGCGTTCACACAAGCACGGACACACAGATTGCACCCATAATTTTGAACTAGGTATATTTATCAATAATTCTGTAGATACAACGACCTCTTGAAACAAATATATTTCGAGCAATTGCTTATTTACACAATAACAACCTCCACGCCCCTTTAATATATTTAGAACTACGGTAGCTACATTCGAAATTGCGCTACAGTCCGTTTCATAAACGGAGATTTAGGGACAGGCTTCGCCTTACGAGAAGATATGCGATCACATGCCCCCAGTTTGGGCTTTAAGGCCCTCCAGTATTTCTTCATGGCGCTTCAGTGCCTCGGACTGGTGTTGCTGATCTCTGGAACCTCAGCGGCCGAGCCCATAAAAATCTACACCACGGAACTGGATGGGCACCACCAGCCGGACCTGCGTGGCAAATACGATCAGATTGTTTTGTCAGCGGCGGCTGTCAAGAAACTCAATGTCGAATTCCAGTTTTTACCTCCTGCCCGGGCGATCCTTCAGTTCTCGCGCTGCGAAGACTGTTGCGTTAGCCCCTGCAACAGCGCCCCTGATATTACGCACTGCCCCGGAGCGACTTTATCTGATGTCTGGGATCGGGTGGAGCTGCATGCTTTTAATGTCACCCCAGGGGAACTCGATGTGTCGATTGAAAACTTCAAGAACCTCCGGGTGGGGGCCATCCAGGGCATGCCTTTGGGAGCAAAGGTTGAAAAGAACCTGACAGAAATCCGACGCCTTGAGACCCCACGCGCCGCTGCCAATATGCTCAATCTTGGCAGACTCGATGTGTTTCTGGGCTGGATTCCGGAAACCCTTGTCTATTTTAGGGCCAACAACATTCCGGTGCCGAAGTACAACGCAAAGGCCCCCGTCAAGAGTGTGCCAATCGGCATTGCCTGCAAGGGACCAAAGTCCTTGCAGCTGATTGACGCCGTCAATGCATATTTGCGGCAGGCTCCAATCACATCGGACGTAAAACCTACCGCCAAACCAAATTCTGACGGTTGAATGATTTGGTCAATATGTTCGTTATCATAAGGGCTTAAGTCAGGTTGGGCGGATCGCGGCCAACCCGGCCTAGTGGCTTTCTTTCTGTAAATGCTATTTTGGAACAAAAAAACCACCCCGGCTCGCCGGGGTGGTTGAAGCGAAACAGGCAGCCCCTCGTTACTGCCACCTGCCTCGAAAGTTCAAATCAGCATCAGTCGATGCGTTTGCCCGTATCCGCATCAAAGAAATGCACATCTTGCGGCAGCGCTTTGAGGTACATTTTTTCGCCCGGCTCATGATGAGCATGACTGGAAACGCGGATGACAATTTCAGGGCCGCCTTCTTCAAAGCTGGCATAGACATAGCTTTCCGCACCAACTGGCTCGAGGACGGTGACGGTCACCTCAAGCGCCAGCCCATCACCGGAGGCCGGGCTATCGACCACTTCCAGGTGCTCCGGACGGATCCCAACTTTATAGGCATCCTTGCCTTTGGTGTTGGCCCCAGACAGGCCTTTGCCCTTGGCAAGGGCCAAACCGTCCCCAGTCGACTTCAGATCCAGAAGGTTCATTGCTGGTGACCCGATGAAGCTCGCCACAAACGTGGACGCCGGCTTGTCATAAACATCGATCGGCGCGCCGATCTGTTCGATGTTGCCGCCGTTCAAAACCACCAGGCGATCTGCCAGGGTCATGGCTTCCAGCTGATCGTGGGTCACATAAACGCTGGTGGTGCCAAGTGACTGCTGCAGACGCTTGATTTCAACGCGCATCTGAACCCGCAGCTTGGCATCCAGATTGGAGAGCGGTTCATCGAACAGGAAGGCCGCAGGCTCTCGGACAATCGCCCGGCCCATGGCCACGCGCTGGCGCTGGCCGCCGGAAAGTGCCCGTGGTTTGCGGTCGAGATATTCACCGATCTCCAGAATGCGGGCCGCTTCCTTCACCCGGCGGTCGATCTCGGCCTTGTCCATGCCCCGGTTTTTCAGGCCATAGGCAAGGTTGTTGTAAACCGACATATGCGGGTAAAGCGCGTAGTTCTGGAACACCATCGCGATATCACGGTCTGCCGGGTCGACCTTGTTGACCAGCCGGTCGCCAATTTTGATTTCCCCAGTGGTGATATCTTCAAGGCCCGCAATCATGCGCAGCAAAGTGGATTTGCCGCAGCCGGACGGACCAACCAGGACAATGAACTCCCCTTCGTCAATATCGATGGAAACGCCCTTAACCGCTTCCACCGCACCGCCGTATACCTTGCGGACAGTGTCGAGAGTAATTGTTGACATTTAAAACCTCACTTATCGCTCTCGACGAGCCCTTTGACGAACCAGCTTTGGAAGACCACAACGATCAGGACCGGCGGTACGATGGCCAGAATGGCGAGCGCCATAGCCTCATTCAGTGCCGGGATCTGCGCCCCCACCCAGACCTGCATGATCTGCTTGATCCCGCGGACCAAGGTAAACAGGGATTCTTCGGTGGTGATCAGGGTCGGCCAGAGATACTGGTTCCAGCCATAGACGAACATGATGATGAAGATAGCCGCGATCATGGTTTGCGACAGCGGCACGAGGATATCTTTGAAGAATTTCCAGGGGCCGGCTCCATCGATCCGCGCAGCTTCCAGAAGTTCATCTGGAACTGACATGAAGAACTGGCGGAAGAAGAAGGTACCCGTTGCCGACGCGATCAACGGAACGATCAGGCCGGAATAGGTGTTCACCATTCCGAGCGACTGGACGATCTCATAAGACGGCAGGATGCGAACTTCCAGCGGCAGCAACAGCGTTGCAAAGATCACCCAGAAACACAGGGTTGCCATGGGAAAGCGGAAGTAAACGATCGCATAAGCCGCCAGCATAGAGATGATGATCTTGCCGATCGCAAATCCGAACCCGAGGATCATCGAGTTCTTCAGCATGACAAAGCCATCAACTTCCTTGGTGAAGCCACCGGCCCGGAAGAGCACAGTTTCATAGTTTTCCAGGAACTTGCTGCCCGGAACGAATTGGATGCCTTCTTTATAGATCGTGATGGCGTCATGCGTGCTGGTCAGGAAGGCCAACGCGACCGGTGTGACCATGAAGAACACACCTAAGAGCAAGACAACGTGATCCAGAATTTGAAGTTTTCTCATCTCACGCCCCTTATGTGTAATGCACGCGCCGCTCGATCAGCCGGAACTGAACAACGGTTAGGATGAACACCAGAGCCATCAAGATGACCGACTGTGCAGACGACCCACCAAGATCATTGCCACGGAACCCATCAAGAAAGACCTTGTAGACGAGTGTCACCGGGTTGTTGCCCGGCTCCTGCTTCACAAGAACATCGACGATACCGAACGTGTCGAAGAACGCGTAAGTGATGTTGATGATCAGCAAGAAAAAGCCTGTCGGGGCCAGGAGCGGGAACGTCACAGTCCAGAACCGGCGGAAACCTGAGCGGCAATCGATGCTGGCCGCTTCCTGGACCGATTTGGAAATTCCCTGAAGGCCTGACAGAAAGAAGATGAAGTTGACCGGAATTTGCTTCCAGACCGCCGTGGTGGTCATGGCAAAGGCCGTGTCGAAGTAACTCACGCCGATCTGCAGGTTCCAGCCGAACAAGGCAAAGAAATCAACGATCGGGCCGACGTGCTGATCGAACAGCATAACGCCGATCAGGCCGGCAACCGGAGGTGCGACCGCATAAACCCACATAAGCAGTGTTTTATAGGACGACGATCCGCGCAAAACCTTGTCCGCCTTGACCGCCAAAAGAAGGGCAATGCCAAGGGACAGGAAGGTCACGAAGAAGGTAAAGACAGCCGTGAAGCGGGCGACGCGGCCATAGTCTGTGGAGGTCACTGTGTCGACGAAGTTGTCCATCCCGACAAACGTCGAACCGAACCCGAACGGGTCCTCGAGATAGAAAGACGACTGAACGGCTTCAGCTGCCGGCCACAAGAAGAAGATCGTCACGATGGCAAGCTGCGGCAAAAGCAGCATGTAGGGCACCCACCGGGACTGGAATTGAACTTTTTTCATCACGTCACCGCAACGGGGAAAGCGGGCCACAAACGGACCCGCCTTCTAGTCAAAGATATGGGAGCGCACCATGGCGCTCCCAAATGGTCAACTTATTAGTTGCCGGTGGTCTTGGAGAACCGCTCCAGAAGCTTGTTGCCATCGGCTTCGATGGTTTTGAAAGCGTCTTCAACAGAAGTCTCGCCGGACAGGATCTTACCGTATTCGCGGTTCATGATGTCGCGGATCTGGACGTAGAAGCCCATGCGGTAACCCTTGGTCCACTCGCCACCCGGCAGCGTCAGCTGCTTGATGCCGATTTCGGCAGCCGGAGCGCGGTCATAGTGGCCGTCTTTCTTAGCCAGCTCATAAGCAGCATTTGTGATCGGCACATAACCGGTCTCTTTGTGCCACATGTATTGGACTTCCGGAGAGGTCAGGTACTCAAAGAAAGAAGCAACACACTTGTTTTCGCCATCCGGCTTGCCAGCCATGGAGAACAGAGCCGCACCGCCGATGAAGGTGCCCGTGCCGGCGCCGTCAACAGCATCCCAGTAAGGCAGGTATGTTGCAGAGAATGGGAACTCAACGGTCTTGGAGATGCCGCCGAAGGAACCCGAAGAACCGAGCCACATGGCGACCTTGCCTTCGTTGAACGGGGTCTGGTTGTCGCCCCAGCCGGTGCCATAGTAACCGAACAGGCCATCGTCCAGCCAGCCTTTGACGGCGGTGAAGTGGTTCTTGATCGGCTCACCGAAAATCAGCTTGGTGTCCTTTGCACCGTCGTAACCGTTGTTGTTGGTTGCGAACTGCTGGTTATGACGGGACTTGAAGTTCTCTGTGAAGATCCACGGCAGGTGAGACTGAGCGAGCGGCACATAACCAGCTTCTTTCAGCTTCGGCGCGATGGTCTGGAATTCTTCCCAGGTCTTCGGAGCTTCAACACCTGCTTTTTTCAGCGCGTCTTCATTGTAATACAGAATCGGCGTGGACGAGTTGAACGGCATGCCGATCATCTTGCCTTCGCTGTCCGCATAGAAGTTACGAACACCTTCGATGTAGTCATTGATGTCGAAAGCGACGCCAGCGTTTTCAAGAATTTCTTGTGCTGGGATCGTTGCGCCTTTTGCGCCGATGATTGTTGCGGCACCCGCATCAAACACCTGCAGGATGTTCGGCTGTTCGCCAGCGCGGAAAGCTGCGATACCAGCGGTCAATGTTTCTTCATAGGTGCCTTTGTAGACCGGTGTGATCTGACAAGCATCTTGAGATTCATTGTAACCGTTTGCGATGTCGACAACGACTTCACCAAGACGGCCACCCATTGCGTGCCACCAGGAAATGTCGGTCGCCGCGTAGGACGCGGAAGATGTACCCAAAAGGGCCGCTGCAGCTACAAAGCTGGCGACGGTCTTACGGTAAGCCATAGTGTTTGCTCCCATCTAGAAGGGCGGTTGCCCCGATCAGCAGTTGGTTCATCATGACGCTGACGGCTTCTTCAACGCCTGAAACGATAACGCCTGCGTTTCGTATTGTTTTCATATGAACGTTATATGACGCTCATATGAACATTAAACGACGCCTTTCCCGCGGCTGCAAGAGAGAAGTTTTCAAAAATGACTTTTGTTTAGCTAACTGAGTATCTGGTTGCATTTCTTCAGATCTCTACTTTTAAGAATGCGAACTCAGTAACCAGATACACTTGTCTATGCCGTAGCGTAGAAAACTGAGCAATTCAGTCTTGAAAATAAGGAGTTACCAGACCCGTGCAGCGCGGCAGCTAAATCCAGCACACCAAAAAGTCGGCAGCAAACTGTCTGCCAATCCACAAGACCATCACCAAACCTCGAAGCACAAAAGCATCTTCTGCGCTCCAGCTTACAAAAAATGCGATGACATCTGCCACCAGCCTGGCATCACAATGACATGATCATACCAATTGCAGCGCCAGAAGCGCCACCACGACGTACCGGGCTGTCTTTGCCAGCCCGACCAGCATCAAGAACCGCCACCAAGGCTCTTTAAAGACCCCGGCCACTAGCGTGACCGGATCCCCGATCAGCGGCATCCAGCTTGCCAGCAAACTCCAGTAACCGTAACGCTCGTACCAGCCCTGAGCCGTTTGATACCATTTGGAAACCTGCCCTGAATTGTCGGCCGGACGGGCAAAGCGGATGGCGCCCAGCCCAATAGCCCAGTTCACCACAGAACCAAGCGTGTTCCCGAGACTGGCAACAGCGATCAGTATGAAAAAATCTTGCGGGTTGGCAGCCACCAAATAAGCAAGACCCAATTCCGATTGGGCCGGCAGTAACGTCGCAGCAAGAAAGGCGGCAGTGAACAAAGCGATCATGGCGCGCTGCGATATCACAAAGCGCTGGCCGCTGTCATTCTGGAACAGCTGCGATTAGAGAGCCTGGCCCACCTCATCAACACCTGCAATGCGTTGGACAGAGTGCCGGAATTGGCGTTTACTCGCATGTCATTGATGAAGAGGCCATCATGAAACGCTTTCTGCTCCCGTTCTTCTGCTTGACTGTTTGCATTTCTGGTATGGGCACCGCCAATGCTGCTCAGCAGCTTATCTCCGCAGCCAACGGCAGTTGTCTGGCCAATCCTAAAGGCAGCATGGAACCAGCGACACGTCTTGTTGTTGTGCCATGTAATGGGAATCCCAATCAGCTTTGGGAGTTTTATCCTGACGGCCGGATCGTGAATGCCAAATCCGGCCTTTGCTTGAGCGTGCCAGCGAAGAAGTTGAACCAGAGGGCGGGTGTTTATCAAGCGGATTGCAACAACAAAAAACACCGGTTGTGGCAACCAGAGTATGTTGGCGATGCCGTCGTCAAAGTGCGCTCAGGAGGTGGTTTATGCCTGGACATCCAGAACAAAGGCAAAAAAGCTCGGTCCAAAGCCGTCCAAGCCACATGTGCCGAGAGCGCCAGCCAAGTCTGGCAAGTCGCCAACGCACCGGCATCGAAGACGGCTGCGTCAGCACCTCCGGCAGCATTTGATCCCGAAGACCCTGTCAAAGAAATCATCTCCATAGCCGAGAGCAATTTTTCCGTTCCGTTTCCAGGCGTAATGCTCGATTATTTTGCCGAAGGGCGGTTGGAACGTATCTACAGCAAGGACCTGATCGGTTTTTATAAGCGGGCCATCAAAACCGAAGCGGCTCAGCAAATGGGCGGACGCGCGCCTGATTTTGATATTTTCACGGGCACCCAAGACGCCTGCCCTCTGGAAAACATCTCGCTCTCAACGGAAAAGCCGTTTGAATCTTCCTGGGATATCTCCGTCACCTATCAATATCAGGCCTGCTGGGGGAACCCGGCTCTGTCCAAAACAGACTTCATTATCATTGAAGAAGGCGGGCAGCCGGTGATTGACGACATTTTCACGTATGATGAAGCAGAAGCCATCAGCTCGCTTAAGGTCGCTTTGGATCAATATGTACTCGGGCGGTGAGTCGATAATAAACGAACCGCTGCAAGGCGTTTGGATCTGATTTTTGGGAAAGAAAAATGGTGGAGCCTAGGGGAATCGAACCCCTGACCTCTTCGCTGCCAGCGAAGCGCTCTCCCAGCTGAGCTAAGGCCCCATTTATTTTCCAACGGCTGGGTCACCGTCGGCTGATGGAGGCGGAACATAGTCACACCTCCGAACAAGATCAAGCAGAAATTTACAGGAATTTCTGCAAGCCTTGTGGAAAAGGCGAAACAGAAAAAAGCTGCTGTTTCGCCAATATCTTACTGATCGCCGTCGTCGTCGACCGCGACCCGGATGCCCGGAACGGCATCGTCGTCTTCGTCGTCTTCATCGATAAAGACGTCATCATCGGAACTGTCATCGTCGATCTCAACGTCATCACCGTCGAGGTCCGGCACATCATCGCCGCCTTCAGCTTCCGCATCCGCTTCTTCCAGCGTTACGATTTCCGGTGCCGCTGCGTCGTCCTCTTCGTCATCGTCTTCCGGTTTTTCTGCCGCCTTGGCCGCTTTCGCCGCGCGGGAGGTCATCACCGCTTCAAAGATGGTACCGCATTTCGGGCAGGTAATCGGGTCGCGGTTGAGATCGTAATATTTGGCGCCGCAGCCCGGGCACAGCCGCTTTGTGCCAAGTTCAGGTTTTGCCACTGTGCTCACCCTTCATAGCTTGCATGGTCGATTTGAAATTTTGAGTTCGCCGCCCTTAGCCCTAAGAGCGGTGTGCTGTCAAAGGCAAATCACCGTTTTTTCTTTCTCGCCCCACTTTTCTGCACGATGTGTCGCAAATTTCAAGCAGGCTCAAGGTCTTCATTCACATAAAGCATGTTTGAGACACCTATCCCTTAATGGATGACGCCGCCGCCCTTGCGTGATAGGACGTGTCACCTTTTGACAACCTGACAAGCTTGCGGACATAAAAAATGTCACATTCTTCCGCGCCTGTTCCGCTCACTTCAGCGGCCGGCAGCCCGCTGAAAGGCACCATTCGTGTGCCGGGCGACAAATCCATCTCGCACCGGTCCTTAATGTTCGGTGCCCTCGCCGTCGGCCAAACAACGGTCAAAGGTCTTCTAGAATCAGAAGACGTCCTGGCAACCGGCGATGCCATGCGCGCTGTTGGCGCGAAAATCGAAAAACTGGACGACGGCTCCTATACCGTCGACGGCATTGGCCTCGGCAGTCTTTTGGAACCTGAAGGTGTGATTGATTTTGGCAATGCCGGAACCGGTGTGCGCCTGACCATGGGCATTTTCGGCAGCCATAACATCGCAGCAACTTTTGTCGGCGATGCCTCGCTGTCCAAACGGCCGATGGGCCGCGTACTTGATCCCTTGCGCGACATGGGCACCAACGTGATCGCCCGTGACGGCGACCGCCTGCCAGCCTCCATCCGCGGCGCAGAACAGGCTCTTCCGATCACCTACCGGGTGCCTATGCCGTCGGCACAGGTCAAGTCCGCCGTTCTGCTCGCCGGCCTGAATGCACCGGGCATCACCACCGTGATTGAACCAATCGCGACGCGCGATCATACCGAAAAGATGCTGAAAGGCTTTGGCGCAGATATTTCAGTTTCGCTGAACGAAGCCGGAGAGCGGGTGATCAAGCTCACCGGCCAGCCGGAGCTGAAACCTCAGGATATTGACGTTCCAGGTGACCCGTCCTCTGCCGGTTTCCCGCTCGTTGCGGCCCTGATTGTTCCAGGGTCCGATCTGACGATTGAGAATGTTCTTTTGAATGAACACCGTACCGGCCTGATCACCACTTTGATCGAAATGGGCGGCGACATTGAGATCATCAACCGCCGCGAAACCGGCGGCGAGGAAGTCGGTGATCTGCGTGTGAAGGCCAGCAAGCTCAAAGGCATTACTGTCCCTGCGAAACGTGCACCGTCTATGATCGACGAATACCCAGTGCTGGCAATCGCGGCCGCCTTTGCTGAAGGCGACACTTTTATGCCCGGCCTTGATGAACTGCGCGTCAAAGAATCCGACCGTCTCGCAGCTGTTGCCCGCGGACTGGAAGCCAATGGCATTCCATGTGTTGAGACCGAAGACACGCTGACCGTGACTGGCGGCGCATCCAACATAGGTGGTGGCACAGTCGTTACGCATCTGGACCATCGGATTGCGATGTCGTTCCTCATCCTAGGCATGGCGGCCCATAATCCTGTCACGGTAGACGATGGTGCGGTTATTGCGACCAGCTTCCCGACGTTCACCTCTTTGTTTGAGGGTCTCGGCGCCAAGATCACCGCAAACTCCAGCGAGGCCGCATGATTATCGCCATTGACGGTCCGGCAGCTTCGGGAAAAGGCACGCTTGCCCGCAGGCTGGCTGACCATTTCGGCCTGCGTCATCTGGACACCGGCCTCACTTACCGCGCCGTCGCTGCGGCCCTTCTTGCCAAGGGCCTGCCGCTCGGTGATGAAGGCGTTGCCATTGAGATCGCCCAGCACCTCGATCTTGCCCAGATGGATAAGTCGGTTCTATCTGCCCACGAAATCGGTGAAGCAGCATCGCGCATTGCGGTTTTGGGCGGCTTGCGGGAAGAGCTGGTAAACCTGCAGCGCAAGTTTGCAGAAACACCTCCGGGCGCTGTTCTGGATGGCCGTGACATCGGCACGGTCGTTTGCCCGGACGCGACGGTCAAATTGTTCGTCACCGCCAGCCCGGAAGCCCGGGCAAAGCGGCGTACCGACGAGATGATCTCCAAAGGCAATGAAGCCACCTACGCCTCCGTTTTGGACGATCTGAAACGGCGGGACGAGCGCGATAGCCAAAGAACCGTGGCTCCGATGAAACAAGCGGACGATGCGGTCTTGCTTGATACGACAGAAATGGATATAGAAGCAGCGTTCCAAGCAGCTGTAGACATCGTTTCCAAGGCTGCATAGGCATCAGATAACCCGGGGCTCACTTCAGAGTGCGCCCCTTTTCGTGCATCTGACAGGGAACCCGCCCTCAGGGCCTTTTGTTCAGAAATGGACATAATTTTTCGGCAGGACACGTTTTGTGACCTGTGACGAGACCGGATTTTCTGTTTCTCGCCCCGCCGGCCCGCTTTTAAGCGGCAGAACCAGACGAAACGTCGGTTCCGGGAAGTAGGACATCCGGAGTGCAACACCAACCCGCCGGCGGCGCGCCAAAAGGCGCTAGGAGTATCTATGACTGATTTTAATCCCTCCATGGAAGACTTTGCGGCTCTTCTTGAAGAGTCCTTCGTCCAGAACGACCTCTACGAAGGTGCTGTTGTCAAAGGCACCGTCGTCGCCATCGAAAAAGACCTGGCTGTTATCGACGTTGGTCTAAAAGTTGAAGGCCGCGTGCCGCTGAAGGAATTCGGCGCAAAAGGCCGCGACGGCGAAATGGGTGTAGGCGACGAAGTCGAAGTTTACCTGGAGCGTGTCGAAAACGCCCTCGGCGAAGCCGTTCTGTCGCGCGAAAAAGCGCGCCGCGAAGAGAGCTGGGTTCGTCTGGAAGTGGCTTTCGAAGCCAACGAAAAAGTCAACGGCCAGATCTTCAACCAGGTCAAAGGCGGCTTCACCGTCGATCTGGATGGCGCTGTTGCCTTCCTGCCGCGCTCTCAAGTGGACATCCGTCCGGTGCGCGACGTCACTCCGCTGATGCACACACCGCAGCCGTTCCAGATCCTGAAAATGGACAAGCGCCGCGGCAACATCGTTGTGTCCCGCCGTGTTGTTCTGGAAGAAACCCGTGCCGAGCAGCGTTCGGAACTGGTCCAGAGCCTGGAAGAGGGTCACACTGTCGAGGGTGTCGTCAAGAACATCACCGACTACGGTGCATTCGTCGATCTCGGCGGCATCGATGGCCTGCTGCACGTCACCGACATCGCGTGGCGCCGCATCAACCATCCGTCCGAAGTTCTCACGATCGGTCAGACCGTCAAGGTTCAGATCATCCGCGTCAACCAGGACACACATCGCATCAGCCTTGGCATGAAGCAGCTTGAAGCTGATCCGTGGGATGGCATCGAAGCCAAGTACCCGATCGAAGCCAAGTTCAATGGCCGCGTGACCAACATCACCGACTACGGTGCATTCGTCGAACTGGAGCCGGGCATCGAAGGCCTGATCCACGTTTCCGAAATGTCCTGGACCAAGAAGAACGTCCATCCGGGCAAGATCGTTTCTACTTCTCAGGAAGTCGAAGTGATGATCCTGGAAGTCGACCCGGTCAAGCGCCGCATTTCTCTGGGCCTCAAGCAGACCCTGCAGAACCCGTGGGATGCGTTTGCTGAGCAGTTCCCGATCAACACCGAAGTTGAAGGTGAAGTGAAGAACAAGACCGAATTCGGTCTCTTCATCGGCCTCGACGGCGACGTTGACGGCATGGTTCACCTGTCTGACCTCGACTGGAACCGTCCGGGCGAGCAGGTCATCGAAGAGTATCAGAAGGGCAACATGGTCAAGGCCATCGTCCTGGATGTTGACGTTGAGAAAGAGCGCATCTCTCTCGGCATCAAGCAGCTCTCCGGCGATCCGATGGAAACCGGTGCTGCTGGCGAGATCCGCAAGAACTCTGTTGTGACCTGTGAAGTCATCGAAATCAAAGACGGCGGTTTGGACGTCAAGATCGCAGACAGCGATCTGACTGCCTTCATCCGCCGCGCTGACCTGTCCCGTGACCGGGATGAGCAGCGTCCGGAGAAGTTCTCCGTCGGCGACAAGTTCGATGCCCGCATCACGCAGTTCGACAAGAAGACCCGCCGCGTTTCTGCCTCCATCAAGGCGCTGGAAATCGCAGAAGAGAAGGAAGCTGTCGCACAGTACGGTTCTTCCGACTCCGGCGCGTCCCTCGGCGACATCCTGGGTGCTGCTCTCAAGCAGCAGAACGACGACTAAGTTTTCAGCTTCTTTTCGAAGTTAGAAACGCGAAAGCCCGGCAGCAATGCCGGGCTTTTTGTTTAGGCCGTGTGGCCAGACGTTTTAACACCTGACCAGCTCGGACTACTGAACGATCGTCAGACGGCCATCCTTCTTTGCGCCCGTTTCCGGGCCAACAGTTCCGGTCGCGCGAATATGCGAAATCACTTCGTTCCGGTAGACAAGGCCGGTGTGTTCATACGGCAGCTGGCGCACGTCAAAACTCGCAATATTGCCCGGAACATCCGCGCCGATCTGCTTGCCGTTCCAGGTTTCCCCGAAAGCGCCCAGCGCGATGTAGGTGTTGAAGGCAACGCGGAAGGTTTCTTCCAGCTGCTCGTCAAGCGGCTTGCCCTTGAGCATGATTTCAACCGCTTTGGCGTCCGAGGCTGCGGCGCCCAATGCGATTTTGTAGCGCAGCTCCTTGGAAAAATGCAGGAACCCGCGTGAAACGAAGCCTTTCATGTCGACACTTTCCGCTTCTTCAGGACGCAGCAGGCGCTTGGCATTGTTGTCGAGCATGTCCTTCAGCTGCGCGCCGGTCATGGTCGCGACATGCACCGCATCGGCATACGGCATAACATCGTACCAGCCACGGAAGGTCAGATCGCCTTTGGCAACACCGGAGGAAAGACCTGTTGCGTTGAAAAGCGCAAGATCCACCTGTCCTCCCGGAAAAACCTTGGAGGCTTCGACCAAGGCATCGTTCATGTAGTTCGCTAGCGCGACTTCACCGACATACCGGTCGGCAAAGGTCTCTTCTGATGTCAGGTCCTTATCGCCGGAAACCTGCCCGATCACCTCTGCCAGTTTGGTATCGAGCGCCTTAATCATAGGAGCGATATGCGCTTCTTCAAACGCCTGATCGTAGTCTTCCGGCTGCTCCAAAGATGCAAATCTCGGATCGTCGGAGGCTACGCGTTTGTCGCGTTTTTTGGTGGCATGCAGACCAACGGACGTGAACCAGCCTTTGCGGCCCTTGTCGGCGGCAATCGACATGGCAACATCACCCAGGAACTTGCCGTGGGCATTCGCCTGAGTGATCAGCACACCGCTGACAACGTTGTCCGTGTTGATGCCGTTTTCGTTCAGCGTCGTATGGGAATGGCCGCCGATCAGAACCACCGGTTTGTCGGTCAACGAGCCAACGGCATCCGCGATTGCAAAGTCACCTTCGCCTATGGTGCGGGACGTTGCCGCCTTGCCACTCTTATGCTGGTCGCCGCCATAACCACAGTGTGACAGGACAACAATGACATCACAGACTTCGGACAGTGCCGGGGTCAGGTTGCGGGCGGCTTCAACAGGGCTGGCAACAGCAAGAGACGGATCGTCCGGCTGACCGACACGGGTGTCAACAGCGGTCGTTAGACCAATGAAACCGATCCGGAGCCCCTTCACTTCGGCGATCGCCGCAGCAACATAATCTTCGTTCTGGCTAAGATGCTTGGAGCCATGCACATTGGCGGACAGGACCGGGAAGTTGGCGTCTTTGTCGATGCCCATTTTCAAGAGTTCCGCACCGCGGTCGAACTCGTGATTGCCAAGCGCGGCAATGTCGACACCTGCGGCGGAGTTCGCCCGGTATCCCGCGTCAGCCACAAATTCTTCCTGCGCCCAGCCCATCAATTCATCAAAGATCGAACCAGTGTGATCGTCACCAGCAGACACGAAAAGAACGACCTCGTCGTCCTTTGCAGCACCGCGGATGTCTTTGACCATTTTCACCATTTGTGAGAACCGGTGTGTGTCGCCCCGCTTACCGTGCATCTCGGTCAGGTGATTGTGCATGTCATTGAAATGCAGAACCCGAAGCACGCGCCGCTCACCATCTTCAAGCGTTGGCATCGGAACAGGATTGCCTTCTTCAGTTATGATCGTCTGGATCGGACCCGAGAGCGGATCACCCTTCAGGAGGAAAAGCCGTTCAACGACGCCGTTTGCATTCGGCTGCGCCGGAACCATTGCCAGCTCGCCAGGGCCAGCTGTTGCGTGGGCTCGGAAAGAAATAACAGACGGTACAATTGTGGCTCCAGCAACGAGTGCACCTGTTTTCAAAAACGAACGGCGCGAAAGCCCAGAATTAGCTGGGTTCGACATCATAACCTCCTTGGCGCTCGGCCGACTGACAGGAAAAGAACGGATGTCGTCTTTCACGGACGGGTGACAGCAAAATGAATAGCCTGATAAACAACGCGTTTTCAGGTGAGCTCGGTGATCTTCGACATAGGTAGAGATGCCGGGTTTCGCTTTCCGGCACCGTCCTATAAGCTTCTAACACATTTGAATGCCTGCAGATTTCTGCAGCCGCGCATCGCTCCTCCAGACAGAATTGCGAAATACGTTATGACCGAAGCCAAGCAGGGTGACACGGTACGTCTCCATTACAAAGGCACGCTGGATGACGGGTCTGTCTTTGACAGTTCCGAAGGCCGGGACCCTCTAGAATTTACCGTTGGCTCGGGTCAGATTATCGTCGGCCTCGACCGCGCCATTCCGGGCATGAAGGTCGGAGACGAGAAAACCGTTAAGATTGCAGCTGAGGACGCCTATGGACCTCATGATCCGGATGCACAGCAGACCGTTCCGCGTGCTCAAATCCCTGACAGTGTTCCGTTGGAAGTTGGTATGCAGCTGCAAGGCCAGACCGCCGACGGTCAGGTGATGAGTGTGGTTGTGGTGTCTTTCAGCGACGAAGATGTTGTTCTGGACGCCAATCATCCGCTTGCCGGAAAAGACCTCACCTTCGAGATCCAGATCACCGGCATCAACTGATCTCTTTGGTAAAGGGGCGTGGTTTTAAAACCGCCCTATTCCATCTGTAGATTCCAAACCAGGATTTGCAATTTTCAATTGCCAAGCCTAATCAATGGCAGATGGCAAACTTGGAGTTTCATACGCGATGGCGATGGATGTTGACGCAATGATTGACCGCCGGCGGTTGCGGCGGAAACTCACCTTTTGGCGGGTTGCAACGTTTATCGTGATCGCGGCGGCGCTCATTGGCGGGATTGCCTATATCGCCGGAGCATCCAACCTATCAAAACGTAAGGCCCATATTGCAAGGATCCCAATTGAGGGCATGATCCTTGAGAATCGCAAAACTCTGGAAATGCTCGAAAAGATCGGCAAATCCGATGCTGTTAAGGGTGTGATCGTATCAATCAACTCCCCTGGCGGCAGCACAACCGGTGGAGAAGCCATCTACGGCGCCCTTCGCAAACTTTCCGAAAAGAAACCTTTGGTCACCGAGATGCGGACAATCGGCACATCCGCCGGTTATCTGATCGCCATGTCAGCGGATCATATTGTCGCACGCTACAATACGATCACCGGTTCGATTGGGGTACTCTTCCAATTCGGCAACATCGAAAGGCTGCTCGACACTGTTGGTGTCTCTATGGAGGCCGTCAAAAGTGCTCCGCTAAAGGCTGAGCCCGATTTTTATTCACCAACCACGCCAGAAGCCCGGGCCATGCTGCAGGCGATGGTGACGGACTCTTATAACTGGTTCGTCGAAATCCTTGCAGACCGCCGGAATCTGGCGCCAAACAAGGCCCGCGAGCTCGCAGATGGGCGCGTACTTTTGGGAAATCGGGCGCTTCAGGAGAAGCTGGTGGATGCGATTGGCGGTGAAGAAAAAGCCGTGGAATGGCTGGAAACCGAGAAAGGCGTTGCCAAGGACCTGCCCATTGTGACGTGGACCTCAAAAGAGAGCATTGAGGAACTGCCATTCGCTGCCCGTATCTCCCGAGAAGTCGGAAAAGGGCTCGGTACGGCTATAGTAGAACCACTAAATGATGCTAAAGGGCTGATTTCTCGAGGTCTTATGCTTGACGGGCTCGTGTCGGTTTGGCAGGCTCCGGTAGCGGCAGATAACAAACCGTAAGTCGAGGGGGCTCTTCATGATCAAATCAGAGCTTGTTCAGCATATTGCCGAACAAAATCCACATCTCTATCAGCGGGATGTCGAAAATATCGTCAATGCAATTCTTGATGAGATCACTGAAGCGCTGATGCGCGGGGACCGGGTCGAACTCCGAGGCTTTGGAGCCTTTTCGGTCAAGAACCGCCCAGCCCGGATCGGCCGCAATCCACGCACTGGACAAAAAGTGGAAGTGGACGAAAAACATGTCCCGTTCTTTAAAACGGGTAAGGAAATGCGTATACGGTTGAACGATGGTGTTGACCACGGGGATGATTGATTCCCATAAGGTCTGTCCGATCAACTGACTTTGCATTTTTGCAGATAACTCCTGGGAGACTGCCGTGACCCGCTTTATCAAGAACTTGATCTTGCTTGCCATCGCGGTTGTCCTCGTACCATTGTCGGTCGCGAACCGGCATACGGTGTCGCTGTCGCTCAATCCGTTCGACCCGCAGGACCCGCGTCTGACAGTCCCCGATATTCCACTTTTCTGGATCATCTTCGCGAGCCTTGGCTGCGGTATCATTGTCGGTGGCATTGGTGCCTGGGCCAAACAGGGACGCTGGCGCAAGGAAGCCCGGTCCAAACGCCGGGAAGCCGACAAATGGCACAAGGAAGCAGATCAGCTCCGGGAAATGAATACAGCCGGACAATCCGCATCGTCAGCCAAGGGACTACCTGGACCGGGCAACCGCAACGCCGCGTGATCAGGGTCGCGGCTTTATGCGGATTATTTCCAGCGGAGACATAGATACCAGCCTGACCGACCGGGATGCGGTCGAAATCCTGCGGCAGGCCTTTCGATCACCGGTAAAGGCCCCAGATCCCATAAATTTAAACATTTCCCGGCCGCAAGACTTGACGGGGCAGTTTCTCGTGCAGCCGGTTTGGTCCGATTTTGCCGGCCAAGGACACACGGACCGAGGTTATATCGGCTGTTCCCTGTCGCTTGCCCTTCCCGAACAAGAAGGCGGCTCGTCAAATCTCTATATTCTATTTTCCGGCAAAGGCGGTCAGCCGATTGCGCTGCTGGATGGCGTCCGGCTCGCCGCTTGGCGCGATGCCGGTCTGCACGCGCTTGCGGTCGCCTATCTGTCACGCGAGGATGCACAGCGCCTTTTGATTGTTGGAAGCGATCCCCGCTTGCCCCGGCTTCTGGCCGCCTATTCTGCCGTCCGCAACATCACGTCGGTGCTGTTTGCCGGGACAGACAAAGAAATTCGCCGGCGGATTGCTGGCATGCCGGACCTTGCGCAGATCACGGCCCGCACAACAGACGATATCGGCAGCGCTCTTGAAGGAGCGGACATCGTTTGCCTTGCGGGAAAAAATGCAGGAACCAACGCATGGGCGGACCTTTCGAGATTTGATCCACCAGCGGGCTGTCATATCGACACCCTTTTCGCTGATCCCCCTCTGCCCGAGATGATTTGGCAGGATGCCCGGCTGTTTACGACCCATCTGGGGAGTGCTCCCCGTGATGGCTGCGAATGGACCGCGGGGTTAACCGAGCTTGCAATGGGTGAGCGGGCGGGACGCCGTTATTACGGTCAAAGAACGCTCTATGTTCCAGGCTATGAGACCGGTCTCGCGGACTTCGCGCTTGCTGCACACGTTTTCTTGAAAAGCTGACATCTGGACTTCGAAGAGCCGATTACCCACCTAAGGTCGTACCCGGGAGCGTTTTAATGAAACCGCCGCCCAGGTGCTTACACATGCGCATTTGGGCTGATGCTGCTGCAATTTGTCGTTTTGCAAAGGAGCAGGACATGCTGACGACACTTGCCTATTCAGCAAGCCTTCCAGCGATCGCAATCAGCTTGATTGTTTTCGTGTCTTTGACGTACGGGCTTGTTTTTTAAGTGTTTTAAAAGCCGGTTCCTAAGGAACCGGCTTTTTCGTAATCTAGACTATTTTCCTAAGCCGGTGTCATCCAGCCCTGCGCAGCGCCGCTCGAATCCTTTAACAAGGCGATCCGGCCAATACCTGGGACATCAAACGGCGGACGGACAATTTCGCCGCCGTTTTCCTTTGCCAGAGCAAGACGGTCATCAATGTTGTCGACGGCAATATATGAAAACCAATGATCCCGGAGGCCTTCATAATCCGGCCCATTCATTTCAAAAAGTCCACACGCCGGTTTTTCACCTGGATTGGCGATTAAGTAGGTCCCGCCGCCTTCCATCGGCATCTCCGCAAATGTCCAACCGAGCGACTTGCCGTAGAATTCCTTGGCCTTTTCGACGTCCCTCGTCATCAATTCATTCCACCAAAAATACCCGTGTTCCCACATAACATTCCCTTCCACATTTGCTGTTTCCGGAGTTTCTGTTTGAATTAATGAGAAAAAGGCACTCATTAAGCTCAGAGTATGCGGTCCGAATGTATGTAAATACAACCCGTGACGGGCACATGCAGCCCGTCCAACCCGTTGAACCCCGGGTTGGACAAAAGTTGAAATTGCTGGGAAAGGATCAGTTCTTCACCGGCCGAACCTGGCCGCTGAAAGATCCGGTAATGCAGTCCTGGTAGTGCTTGGACACATCGGACGCTGGAACGCAACCGCTGCTGTCCATTCCAAACTTCTCAGCCGATTCTTTGACAAGAGACAAGCTGATCGCGTTTATCCGCTTTTCTTCCTCCAACTCGAGAGCAACCGTTGCAACAAAGGCATCAATAGCCCCGACCCCAGCTGCAATAGCAGCCGTGTTGGGCATCGGATTTTTGGCAACCGAACCCGAGGTCAAGGTAATCGAGCCGCCGGTTTTCAGATATTTGTGCCCAACCCGGACCACGTTTACCTGGCCCATGACCTTGCTTTTTAGCGCCAGGTCGTAGGCATGATCGCTTTCATCATCAAAACGCCCCATTACGCCGTCACCCGCCGCGACAACAATGGCGTCGACTGGTCCCACTTTCTCAAACAGCGCTTTGATCGAGTCTTTGCTTTCGATATCAACTTGTAGATCGCCACTGGTTCTGCCAACGGCAATGACGTCATGATCCTGGCCCAGCAATTTAACAATTTCGGTGCCAACCAAGCCGGTACCACCAATAACTACAGTTTTCATGTTCAACTCCTATCAAAATCAGTGTGTTGAACTGACGTATCCTTCATTTCGGTCAGGAAAAAGCATAGCTTTTTGATCAATACGGTCATATTTTTAGACCATGCCGAACCTCGATCATCTCGATGTCATCGACACCATTTGCGAAACAGGCAGTTTCCAGTTGGCCAGTGAAAAGCTGAACAAGGCGCGTTCTGCGGTTTCCTATTCGGTCAAGCAAGTAGAGGACTTTTATCAGATCCAGATCTTCGACCGCTCCAAATACCGCCCCGAGTTGACCCCGGAAGGCCGAATTCTTCTCTCCCGCATTCGCATCCTTTTGGGGCAAGCACAGGCCTTTGATGCATTTGTAGAAGAGTTGAAGGGAGAAACTGAAACTGAATTGGCGCTCGGTGTTAGCAGCATTTTCCCAACCAAACAGCTCACAGGCCTGCTGAAATCGCTGCGTTCCAATTTCCCGGCAACAAGCATTCATCTGGAATTTGAAGTCGCCTCAGGCGAGCGCATGCTGCTGGCTGAAAAGGTGGATGTTGCCGTGTTTGCGGCACCGGTCCGCAATGCGTCGCTTGATTACAAACCAATCGATACGATCGACGTGCCGTTGTTGATTTCGCGGGAATTGATCAACGAGCAGCCCGATGCCATCACCCGCACTGATCTGATCCGTCACCCTCAAGTGGTCGTCAAATCCTCAGACGACAAATCCCCTGATGCCGGACTGCTCGACGAAGCGCAGAAGTGGTACGTCACAGACCTAAGCGCAAAAAAAGATCTCATTTGTTCCGGATTAGGGTGGGGGCGGGTTCCCCGGCATATGGTTGAAGAGGAGATCAACAGTGACCGCCTAGTGGTTCTGCCCACGCTTGGCGAGGTTGTACTGCCAATATGCCTGTCAAAACGCGCCAATCAGTCTTTGGGGCCGGTCGGTCAGCACATCTGGAACTTCTTTGATGTTCAGGCCGCCAGCCTTCAACAAAATGACAACGACTGAAGCGGAATTATTGAGCTTTGCTCTGCCCATAACCGGGCAAAGTCCAGCCAAAATGGATCGCACCGCCCCTTAGAACAAAGGCTATGCCTCCGGCGAGAACTGCGGCCGCCCAGGGCACAACACCGACTACCGTCAAAAGGACATAACTCCCGGCGCCAGCAAACGCTGCGCTGACATAGATCTCCGATTTGACGATCGAAGACGGCTCTCCGGCGATGGTATCCCGCAACACGCCGCCAAATGTTGCTGTCGCCACGCCCATTAAGACGGCAACCAGCACCGCATCCCCCACGCTGATCGCCTTGGCCGCACCCATCACGGAATAGGCCGAAATCCCGACTGCATCTGCCCAGCGCAGTGGTTTGCTGAGTTTTTCGATCTTGTTGGCGAAGAACCAGACCAGCACGCTGACGATCAGACAGACAACGAGGTATGTTTCGTTGACCACCCAAAAGACTGGCACGCCCAGAAGCAAATCACGAAGGGTGCCCCCGCCAATCCCGGTCAGTGTTGCAAAAAACAAAAAAGCAATAATATCCAGCTGCTTGCGGGATGCCATAATTCCGCCGGTGACTGCAAAAACAGCAACACCGAGGTAGTCCAGCAGCTGCAGCAACATGGATAGAGCCTTTTCCAAACAAAGAACCGCCCCTCATTTCCGGAAGGGCGGCTCAATTCAATCCAGTACAAGAAGCAATTAAGCGCTCTTGTCGACCGTCTGGCCCGCATCTGCCGGAGCATCGGGTTTTGGAGCTTCTTTCGGGCCGCCCTTGGAGACGCCGACCATGGCCGGACGCAGAACCCGCTCGCCAATGACGTAGCCAGCTTGTACGACCTGAACAACTGTGTTGTTCGGAACCTCAGTGTTGGGCACTTCAAACATGGCCTGATGGAAGTTCGGGTCGAACTTGCTGCCTTCCGGGTCCAGCTTGCTGACGCCGTTCTTCTCAAGCTGTTTCAAGAGATCGCGTTCAATCATCTCCACGCCATCAATCAATGCGGCAATCCCCGCATCGGCGTTTTTTCGATCGTCTTCCGGAAGGGCTTCCAGAGCCCGGCGGAGATTGTCGGAAACCGTCAGCATGTCCCGCGCAAAGCTGGAGACAGCATATTGGCGAGCATCTTTGACTTCTTTTTCTGTCCGGCGGCGCAGGTTTTCCATTTCCGCCATAGTGCGCAGCGCCCGGTCCTTCAGGTCTGCGTTTTCGGCCATCAGGGCCTCTACCGGATCAACCGCATTTTCTTCTGGAGCCGCACCAGCGCCATTGGCGCCTTCCGGTTCCGCAGTCTGTACTTCCGGCTGGTCTTCCGGGGATTTGTTTTCGTCGCTCATGGGTGTTCCGTCTGACTGAGACACTTCTTGCGGATGCTTATACGTGCGAGCGGAGCGAATTCAAAGAGGAACCGGCGGATCGCATCACGCAAATCCGCCGGTTCCGCATTTTCTTCGCCTACTGCGCTCAGCGGCAATCGCGTCTTCGGCCTTAAAGGGCGCTTTTGATCCAATCAGAGAGCTTGCCTTTCGGCGCTGCGCCCACCTGAGTTGCCATCGGCTCACCACCTTTAAAGAGGATCAGCATAGGGATAGAGCGAACGCCATATTTCATGGCCATGTCCTGGTTCTCATCGATATTCAGCTTGGTGATTTTCACCTGGCCGTTCATCTCTTCGGAGATTTCTTCCAGAGCCGGGGCGATCATTTTACATGGACCGCACCACTCAGCCCAGAAGTCGACAACAACAGGCTCATCGGAGTTCAGAACATCAGCTTCGAAGGAAGCATCGGTGACTTGGGTGGTAGCCATTACAACATCTCGTGGTTGGTTGCTTCACACATACCCAATAAAGGTATGCCAGTTGGGAGGAACGTAGGTAGCCGGAGCGCCTGCGTCAAGCGGATCGACCATCAGGTGACAAACCTGCGAATGTTTCCTCAAGCAGATTTTCCGGAATCTCCATCAAGCTCGGTGCGGAGGTCCAAAGCAAATACGCGCAGATGCGCTTTTCTGGATAAATCTGTTTCAGCAACTGCCTGTAAACACTAAGCTGCGCGCGGTACTCCAATGGGATTTCAGCTGCATTCTCCGGCGGACGGAGGTTGGTCTTGTAATCCACAATCACAACTTCGTTTTCATCCACAATCAGCCGGTCGATTTGGCCCCAAACTTCGACTTCGGTGCCGTCATGCGCGCGAATCGTTCCCGTCAATGACACTTCTGACCGCGCGTTCTGTGAAAACACAGAAACGAACGCCGGATTTTCCAGTACCTCCTTCAGCTCCGTCAGCAACGGTTCCTTGAACGAGATAAATTCTGGTTTGAGGGACTGATCCAAGAACTTTCTGGCGGCTGTCATGCGCTCACCATCCGGCAGATTAGGCAACAGCTCCAGGAGACGGTGCACCAAACGGCCACGCTCCAGCGGCCAGGAGTCTGGCTGGCGCCCGGCAGAAAGCCGAGCAAGTGCCGTTACAGGTTCAACACCTTCTTTGTCTTCCATCGCCTCAAAGGCCCGTGAGGGCTGGAGGCGGGTCTTCTTTGGCACAGGTTTGACCGGCTGATGCGCCCAATCCGGCAAGTCCAGAACCACGTCTGAAACGTCATTGTTTTCAGTGCCGTGTGCTCCGCGCCCTTGGGGCGCACCGGGGCTGTCAGGATCCTTTTGCCAACGCCATCCGGCGACTTCGCCCGCTGCATTCGTCAACTCACGGGCTTGCGGTTTCAAGGCACTGGAAACAAGAGAATACCAGCAGCTTTCATGCGCCCCACGTTTCGGCTCCCAGCCGCAGACAACCAACCGGTCTTCGGCCCGTGTCAGTGCGACATAAAGGAGGCGCCGGTATTCTTCTTCCTGTCCCTGCCGGAGCGTATCGACCGCCTCATCGTGCCAGGCGATCCGCCCAGTTCTTGGCGGCAGCCAGACAAGGGCTGGCGGCAGCAGATCATTTTCAAGTCGGGGACGTGGCAAAAACGCTGGATCGTGGATCGCGCTGACCGGCGCGGCCCCGGGGTCCACCAATATAACAATCCGCGCCTCCAGGCCTTTTGACCCATGCACGGTCATGATCCGGACCATGCCCTTGGTGTTGGTCAGCTCGCGTTTGATTTCTGTTGGCGCCGCTGCCATCCAGGCAAGGAACGCTTCCAGTCCCGGTGTCCCAGCTTGTTCGTAGGCAATGGTCAGCGCAAGAAATTCATCCAGCACGTCGTCGACCTCGACGCCAAGTCTGCGCCGAAATGCCTGCCGTCCGCCATCAGCGCCCAGTAGCCGGGCATAAAACTCATAAGGCGGCACAAAGTCGGCCCGGGCGCGCCAGTCTTCCAGCTGACTGCGCACGGTTTGCCACTTCGGTGACGTCTCTGACCGTTTGACCAGCATCTGCCACAGTGTGCCCGGCCGGATTGTCTCATCCGTTTCGCGGGCAACTTCCAAAAGATCCGTATCGTCCAGATCGAACAACGGGCTTTTTAGGACCGCGGCAAGGGACAGATCGTCCTCCGGCAGCAACAAAAAGCGGCCGAGTGCGGCAAGATCCTGAACGGCGATGTGATCGGTCAGGATGAGACGATCCGAGCCAGCCGCCGGAATGCTGAGGTTTTTCAGCTCCCGGTTCAGCGCTTCCACAAAAGGCCCGCGCTTGCGCACGAGGATCATCACATCACCTGGATCAGCCGTTCCGTCGCGCATCCATCCGGCGATGGTTGACGCGATCCGCTTGGCAACCTTCAACATCGGACTGCCGGAGCCGACATGATCCACCGGTAACCGCCAATCGTCCGGCTCGGTTATCTCGGCTTCAGCTTCCAGTGGCCAAATGTCGACAATGCCCGGATCCCGGCGGATGGCCTCGTGCACCGGCGCCACACCCTCCTGAGACAGCCCTTGATAGGCGTTCTCGTCTTTGAAGACCTCATCAACCGCACCAAGAACATCCGGCGTGGAGCGAAAAGAAAGCTGCAGGTTGACCGAATGGAATTCCTGTTCCGCCCGTTCTGCCTGACCGGAAAACGCCCGCCGCATGGCATCGAAATAGGCCGGAACCGCGCCCTGGAATGAATAGATCGACTGTTTTTCGTCGCCGACGGCAAAGAGAGTGCGCACTTTCTCCCGTCCGCTGTCGCCGACGAAGAACTCGGAGGCCAGCGCGTTGACCACTTCCCATTGGCGCGGGCTGGTATCCTGCGCCTCATCAACAAGGATATGGTCGAGCCCCTGATCAAGTTTATACTGCACCCATTGTGCGGCATCGGACTTGGCCAGCAGTGTTGCTGTTTTGACCACCAGGTCTTCAAAATCGAGATAACCCTTGGCCGTCTTGGCCCGCTCGTAATAGGTGATGACGGCGTCGGCGAGCCTTAGAAGCGAAGCCGTTCCTTCATAAGTCAGCACCTTGCGGCGGCCGTCCAGAAGATCCAGCAGACGGCCCTGTTCGGCAATCAACGCCTCAACCATCTCGGGGAAGGCTTCAGCCACTTTCTTGGTCGCCAGCGATTTGCGCGGCTCTAATTTTCCGGTCAGGAACACCGGTAGCCAGGCCTCCCGGAAAACATCCGGATCAGTTTGCCGGTTTGCGGCCACCAGCGCATCCGCCCTGCCCTGATCGGTCTTGGTGCCGGTGTTCAGTGCTTCGGCGTAACTCAAGCAGATGTTCAGATCGATTGGGCATTCGGAGCGGAAGCGATGATCGAATTCAGAGATCTGAAGTTTGGGATCAACGTCGAGGTCCTCCGCGAGCTCGGCAAGAGCAGGTTCCAGACCGCCGGCATCCACCGTCCAGCGGCGAAACGCATCCCGATTCTGAATCAGTTCATCAAGTGCCTTCTGCGCCCCGCCATCACTCATCAGATCAATGACAGAGGCAAGCGCTGCACCGAAGAGGCTTTCCGGCTCCATTTCGGCCTTATACAAGACACTCGCACGCGCTTCGGCCATCAACTCGGCAGCAATGCGGTCATCGAGCACATTGAAGTGGCCGGCGACATTGGCCTCCAGCGGAAACTGATGCAGCAGCGCTTCACAAAAACCATGGATGGTCTGGATTTTGAGGCCGCCCGGTGTTTCGAGTGCCCGGGCAAACAGGCGCCGGGCCATTACGATCCGGGCTGCGTCCGGCTGCCGTCCCTCGATCTCGAACAGCTCCTTGGCAAGATCCGCGTCGTCCATGGTCACCCAGGTGCCGAGGATCTTGAAGACACGGGTCGCCATTTCAGCGGCGGCTGCCTTGGTGAAGGTCAGCGCCAAAATGCGCGAGGGATCTGTGCCGTCCAGCAGCAGCCGCACCACCCGGCGCGACAGAACGAAGGTTTTGCCGGAACCCGCATTTGCGCTCACCCAGGCCGAGGCGCGCGGGCGGGAGGCGAGGTCTTGCCGCTGGCGCGTCAAATCCGGGATCTGAAATCCGCTCATGCCGGATCCTCCCCGCCAAGCGCCCATTCCTGGGCACGTGCCAAGTGATCATAGGGCCCGTCCATTTGCCGGCCCTGCATCACCCGGGCGCGGGAGAGATACCCAGTTTCTTCCTTGGCATAGTGGGCGATCAACTGTTCCAGCCGCTGCCAGGCATCCTCTATCAATTCTTCCAGTGCAGTGTCCTTCGGGTTCCGGCCAACTTCCAGAACCGGTTCTGTTCCACCTTTGAGCTGGAGGTAAAGAAGTTCCCCGATAGGCTCTCCAGCAGGAACATCCTTGAAACCTCCGCGCTGGATCATGGCAGCTTCCAGGGGTAACTGCGGCGACAGGAGCGCATCTACCTGTTTCTGCGACGGCACTTGCCCGGTCTTGTAATCAATCACGGCCAACGACCCGGAGGTCATCAGATCAATCCGGTCAGCCCGCCCGCGCAGACGGAAATCAAGCCCCGGAAGCTTCAATTCGACCCCTCCACCGATTTCCAGAAAGCGCTTGTCGATCTGTGGCGCCCTGTTTGCCTCATAGGCCACGAACCCGGCTGCAATCCGCTGGAAACGCGGCCACCATAGAGCCCTAATTACAGGAAAAGCATCTAGGGGCTCAAACAGTTCTTCGCCAATTTCCAAGAGGGCCTGCACCGCCGTATCGTCAAACGGCCCTGTCCAAGTGGACAAGAACTCGGCCAGCGCATCGTGAATAAGATTGCCCTTGTCGGCCGCGCCCGGCTCACCTCCAACCGGGTCGACCGGCTGAAGTTCAAGCGAATGGCGGGCAAATATGGCGTAGGGATCGCGCACCAGGCGTTCGATTTCCGTAATAGAGAGCGACTTTGGTCGGGCGGCCAACGGCGGTTTGGGCGAAGGCCGTACTGCCGGGCGGACCTCGCCTGCTTGCCGGTCCAAAAGGGCCGCAAGTTTTGTGTACCGGTTGCCCCGCCCTTCCATGTCAGATGTTGTTTCCGGGCCTGCCAGTGTCGTCAGCCGTTGCAACCAGCGAGAGGCAACCGTAGGCGCCCCATCGGCCCGTGCCGCCCGCGATAACAGAACACGCTTGGCGCCCATCCCTTGGGCAAAGTCATGCGCGGCAGCTCCAAGCCGGCGTTCAGGCGGTTCCAGCCCCATATCGCGCTTCATCGGCCGGTTCAGCCAGGGATCGTTGCGGGTGCGCTGTGGCCAAGTGCCCTCGTTGAGGCTACCGAGAATGACAAAGTCAAAAGACTGCAGCCGTGCTTCCATCGGCCCGAGGATCTGCACGCGCGGATCTCCGGGCAGCCGGCGGCGTACAGCTTCACCGGACATCAGCGCAGACAGGACAGCAGGCCACTCACGCGGCGGCACAGCTAGACCACTGGCCTCAGCTTCCAAAAGTCCCGCCCAAAAACTGGCTAACGCCTCTCCCGCTTCCGCGGCATAAAGTTCATCTGCCGACCCGGTTTCATCGGCAGAGATCGCCTGCATCACATCGACATGCGCCTGAACAAGAACCTCGACCTGCACCGGTTCCTTTGTGCCAGCCAGGTCTTCAAGCGGGGCAAGTGCCTGCTTCAGCCGGTCTACCAGATCTACAATGACGTCCCAGTCGCCTTCGTGAATTTTCTTCCAGCGCGGCGTATGAGCATCTTCAGCAGCTGCACGGCAAACCTCAACCGCATGAATCAAACCATCCGTGCCCGGTCTTGGCCGCTCCCCACGGATGACACCACGTTCTAGTGCACGGGCAGCGGAACGGATGTCCTTCACCGGCAGACCAAGCCGCGCCAGTGGATGTTTCAGAAGCGCCAGCAAGTCAATCGGTTCACAGCCGTTGAGCGCCAGTTTGGCAGCCAATATGGCCAGGATCGCCGGTGCCGTCTGGTCAAGTGGACGGCCGGCACTGTCATCGGCGACGATATTCCAGCGTGCAAGTTCGGCTGCAACGCGGCGGGTCAACATCCTGTCAGGTGAAATTAGCGCCGCCATTTCTCCAAGCTCAATGGCTTCGCGCAAAGCGATGGCAAGGCTCAAGGCTTCGTCCGCCTCGTTGCGGGCCGTCATCAGCGCAACATTTACAAGTGCCGTTTCCCGAATCTCGACCGGTGTATTGGCAAGGTACGCGGTCCAGCCATCGGACGTGTCTGCCGGACGCAGCGCCTCGGACACCAGTTTTTGCCGTTGTGCCAAGATCGGATCTGATTGACCTAGCGGATTGACTGCATCCCTTGTGACACCGAGCCGTTCCAGAAGCTGCTTCAAGGAATATTGCGGATGCGCGGATAGTGGCGGATGATTTTTACCAGCTACGAAGGATGCGCGGCCCGGCAGCGGCCGCTGGCCAAGCGCCTGCCAGGACAAGTCGTCTAGATCAAGATCCAAACCGGGTAGAACAATCACGCCTTGGTCCAGTCCGGCCACGGCCTTCAGAAGTTCTGAGGTTGCCGGCACCGAACCGGTGACACCGGCGACAATCACCGGGCCTTTCGGAGGATTGGCGGCAAGGCGCTGTGCTTCCCGGCGGATCAGGGCCGACCGACGGGCTTTTGGGTCCATCTTGCCGAGCTCGGCCAAATGCGCTGGCCAGGCTTCCTGGACAATCTTCAGAAAATCTAAAGTGATCTGCCAATAGCGGGCATGGTCGTCTGGCACCAGGCCTGCCAATTCGCTCCATTCGGCCTCTTCCGTTTCAACCTCGTCCATTAGGGTCAGCAGATCGCCCGCCAGCCAAGCGGCATCGGCCGTCGAAGCTGGCAAACCCAACGGCTCATCAGAGCGCAGACTTAATGCCTCCCGGCGCAAGGCGCCCTTCCAGGCCATCACCAGCCGGGTCATGGCCAGATGCCGGTCGATCAACGGCATAGCCTGGGGCAAGGGTTCCAAGTCAGGGGCAGCGCTCAGAGATTGCGCGTCTTCGTCGGCGTCACCGACCGGCCGGATAACAGGCAAAAGAACCGGCTTGCCGCCAAACTTCTTCTGAAACAGATCGGGAAGCAGACGGGCAGCGCGGCGGGTCGGCAGATAGAGCGTTGCCGATGACAGCAGCAACGGATCGTCCAGTGGCCTGAACCCAGGCACCAGATGTCCCTCAACGAGACTGTCGACAAGGGTTTCAAGAAAGGAAACGGACGGCGGGATCGTGAAAAGACGAGGCTGATCCGGCATTTTTAGGCGGCACTCTCGCGCACCGCGTATTCAGCCGCCCGGATCGCTTCCGGCGTGCCGATGTGGAGCCAGACCCCCTCCATCTGAACACCAAACAGGCGGCCCGCCTCGATCGCCTTGTCAAAGAGGACATTCATGGAAAACGGCCCGTCCGGCGCATTTTCAAAAAGGCGCGGATGCAAGATGGCGGCACCTGCATAGGCGAAAGGAGTCACGCCCTTTTCCGGACGGCGGGTTAAAGCACCGTCCCGTGCCATGTCAAAGTCACCACGGCCGTTGTAGGCGACCGCCTTAACTGTTTCGGCAACCAGAAGCAGGGCGTCCATGCGGCTGTCGTCCCAGGCTTCGACCATATGCTCCAGGTTTGGCTTGACTCCCTCTACCCAGTAACAGGTATCGGAGTTCAGCTGAAAGAACGGATCAGGGCCGAGAAGTGGCAGTGCGTTTTTAATGCCGCCGCCGGTTTCCAGAAGCAGGTCGCGCTCATCGGAGATCGTGATGTCCATGTCCTGCCGCTGGCGCACATGCACCTCAACGAGATCGGCCAGATAATGCACATTCACAACGCAGTTCTTCACGCCCGCAGCGGATAGCCGGTCCATGCCGTGATCAATCAGCGCCTGACCATTCACCTCAATCAACGGTTTGGGCGTCGTCGCCGTCAACGGCCGCATGCGCTTGCCGAGACCGGCGGCAAGAATCATGGCATTGGTGGGACGAAACCGCGTTTGTGTCATCGTTTTTCTCAGTTGTGGCAGGAGCTCTCTGGCACGAAAATTGCCGTCAAGCCCGATACTGCTGATACCATTTTTTTAGATCCGACAACACTGGCGACGCCAATACCCGGTCCAGATATGCCTCCATTCGGGGCAGATGACCAAGGTACGCCGATTTGCCATCGCGCCGGGCCAGCCGCACAAAAATTCCCAGTATCTTGGTTATCCGTTGCGCGGCCATGATTGAATAAGCATTTGAAAACGCTTGACTGTCAAAGCTGTCTGATTGCTCAGTCCGCGCCTTGACATAAGCATCATACAACGCGTTTTCCAAACTGGCATCTATATCTGTGCGTGCATCCAAAAGAAGCGATGCCACATCATAGGCCACCGGACCAATGACCGTATCCTGAAAATCGATGATCCCGATCCGGTCCGTGCCGTCCGCCTGCTCTTGCCACAACAGATTTGGCGAATGAAAATCCCGCAAAACCCAGCCAGTTTGCGCCGTTGAGCAAGCGTCCAGCGCTTGACGCCATAGGATTTCGAATTCGGCCTTGCTGTGCTCACTTGCCGGTTCACCGGTCATTTCCGGGACATACCAGTCCAGAAACAGCGACGCCTCGGCGATCAGTGCGTCGATGGAATAGAGCGGTACTTGATAGGTGTCACCGGTATCAAGCTGCACAGTTTCTGGAAAATCATGCGCGTGCATAGCTGCCAGAACATCAACAGCCGCGAAATACCGCTCCGGGACCGGCTTGCCATCAATAACAATGGTCTCGCTGCCCAGATATTCCGACAGCACCAATCCATTCTGAAAATCTGCTGATTTGATCGCCGGGGCATGAATTCCGGCCTTTCGCAGCTCCTGCCCGACAGCCGCAACAGAGCGGCAATCCTTGGCCAAATGCACTTTGTCCATATAAGCCCTGACAGGCTCCGGCAGCATGGCATCAGAGAATGGCCAGCGCATCAGCACCAAAGATTCACCACCCTTATCGATCCTCTCGAACGTGCGCAAAGACGCATCGCCTGCCAAGTGATGACGCTCAAAGGTAACCTCGAGCGTTTCATCCAGAAAGGCGCGAATTTCAAGGGTTGCTTCCAACCGCTCCTGCCACACTGGGTCTTCCGAAAAGAATACAGCCTGGCGGGTATCTTCATCGTCACCATGCTGGAATTGCAGCCACAACGCCGAATCAGGGAGCAGCTCTTCTGCTTTTTCCGGCCATTCGATCAGAGCTGCACCGTCCTCTAGCAGCTCTTCAAGCCCGAGCTCTTCCAGCTCTTCTGGCTCTTCGAGCCGGTAGAGGTCAAAATGGGAAAGATTGAGCCGGGCAAGGTCGTACGGCTGAACGAGTGTAAAGGTCGGGCTGGGCACTTCCAGATCGTAATCAGCGGCAACATTGCGGATCAACGCGCGACTGAAAGTGGATTTACCAGCGCCGAGATCACCGGACAGGCACAGCACATCACCCGGCTTCAGGATCAATGCGATGTCTTCTGCCAGCTGGCGCGTTTCGGCTTCAGAGGAAAGTGTGAGAGTGAGGAAGGAGTTGGAAGGTTCGCGGAGCTGATGGGACGCCATGGTGTCCGGGCCCTATTCGGCCGCGGCCTGGTCTGCCAGTTCCGGATGCGCGGGGAAGACACAAGTGACGGTCGTGCCTTGACCTTCGGCACTGTCAATATCAACCGTCCCACCGTGCAACTCGACAAAGCTCTTCACGATTGCAAGGCCAAGTCCGGCGCCCTGACGGCGTGCGCCCGTGTCATGACCGACAAAACGGTTGAACACTTGTGTCAGGATTTCCGCAGGAATACCAAGGCCGTGATCCTTGACCACAAAGGTTACCTTGTCATCATCCCGGTCGCAGCTGATGTCGACAACACCATCGGGCTCAGAATAGCGCACGGCGTTGGAAATCAAATTGAACAGCACCTGGCGCAACCGTTTTTCATCGGCGACCATATTGCCAATGTCATCTGGAACTTGAGTTCTAAGGTTGATCCGGGCTTCAGCAATTCTGTCTTTAAGGCCTTCGACCGCCGCTTCAACCGTGGAGGCGACATCAACTTCGCCAAGATCCAATTCCATGATGCCGGCGTCCAGCGTGGCCAGGTCAAGGATATCATTGATAATGGCAAGAAGTGCAGAGGAGGACGACTGGATGTAGTCCGCGTATTCGCCCTGTTTTTCGCTCAAATCGCCAAACTTCGGATCGGCAAGCAATTGAGCAAAACCGATGATATTGGTCAGCGGCGACCGCAGCTCGTATGAAACGTGCTGAATGAACGCGTTCTTGATCTGGTCGGCCTGTTGAAGTGCATCGTTCTTTTCAAGAAGTGCCCGCTCTACATTCACGCTGTCAGTGACATCAACAAAGGTGACCAGCGTGCCACCATCCGGCAGAGGCACCGTAGCATAGTCGAGCACTTCACCGTTATGACGCTCCAGACGGCTGACATTCTGAGTGCGGTTGTCAACCAATCCAGTGACACTTCCAGCCAGCTGTTCCCAAGCCTGCTGCTCGGTCTCGTTCAAGGCGCAGGACGTGACCACTTCATTGACATGCGGCAGTGTTGCAAGCCGCTCTTCATCCAAGTTCCAGATCCGGCCGAACGCAGGGTTCCAGAGCCGCAGCTTGCCATCAGAGCCGAACACAGCAACGGCTTCTGACAAGTTGTCGAGCGTTTCCCCCTGGACCCGAGACAGTGCGTTGTAGCGGCTTTCCAGATCGAGCTGCTCGGTGACATTCTCGTAAATGTACGTGACGCCGCCCTGCGGATGCGGATTGGCGATTACGCGCACCGTGCGGCCATCTGGCAGGTGCCACCAGTTTTCCTTGGCTTCCAGGGACTGGTAGCTCTCCAGCATCTTGTTACGCCAGCCGCGGTAGTCTGCCTGTTCTGGAATTTTCCGCCCTGCGCGTAGGGTATCGAGAACAACGCCGTCCTCCGGGCGGCTTTCCAGGAAGGCCGGATCCAGATCCCACATTTGCCGGAATGCAGCGTTGTAGAACTGAAGTTTCTTGTCGCCGCTGTAAATCGCCACGGCTGCTGCGAGCTGATCCAGAGTCCGGCCATGGAACTCTTCTGCGCGGCCCAGTTCCTTTTGCGCCTGTTCCAATTCGCTGATGTCCACGGCAATGCCGGCCCCACCGACATTCGCGTTGACATCGGTGATTTCAAACACCCGGCGCTGACCGGAAGCGACAATTGGAATCCGGGCGCTGAAACAGCCGTCTTCATTGCGCTGAACGGCCATTGCCGTACGGGCGGCCGCATCGAGGAATGTAGCGCCTTCTTTCACTGCTGCTTCTGCATCTGGCATTTCAACCGCTTCAGCATAAGCATCATTGGCCCAGATGACATTGCCTTCCGCATCCCGCTGCCAGGCAGGCGCGGGCATGGCGTCTAGCAGCGCATGCAGCATGTGAAGTTCGCCCGAAATCTTGGCGTTGCGGGCCTGAAGTTCGGCCTGCATCTGACGTTCGCCGGTCAAATCGCGCAGGCGCAGCACCACAGCACCACCGGTCGTGCGCCCAAGCGCTTCGACATAACTGCCCGTCCGGGTTTTTAAAGTGGTGGTGAATGTTTCTCCGGTGCGGAACAACAGATCCAGATACCGTTCAAGATCGCCGGCGCATTTAGCCGAAAGCCAGCTGCCGAAGGCCAAAAGCTGTGCCGGAGGCCGCGGCACGCCGGATTTTTCCGGCAAGATGCCCCAAATCTGCGGCATGGCTCCATTGCCGGTCCAGACGATGACCCGCTGCTCATCGGTGTTGAGCATGGCTTCCAGACGGTCGACACGGAACTTCAGATCCCGCTTTTCCTTTTCAAGGGAATCGGTTAGCTGTCCAGATTGACGGCGGTGATGAACAAGGGCGATCGCAGCGGTCACGGCAAAAGCGCACATGCCGCCAAGAGCGCCAAACAGAACCATGTTGTCGGGGTTGATCGCAGCCATTGTGCCAGACAACAGATCAGCGGCCGCAGACCCTGCTGACAGGGACAGCGCCGCACCCGACATGCCGCCGAGTTTGACCGTCTTCAGACTCCAATCCTGCCACGCCGCGCGGCCTCGCACGCCGTTTCTGCTGCCTTCCGGCATTCCATGATCCCCTTACGCCGCCTTCACCCGCATTTTGCGGGCTGCAGCTCCCGGTTATTGAGAGCAAATCAAAGACATCCGCCTTCTGGCCTCTGATTCGTTAAACAATAACCTTTTTGAGAATCGCGCAGAAGAGTCCCTTGCTGAAAAGTTAACAGGACCCTTTAATTTGAAGGGTCCTGCATTTTTTTGTTCACAGAGCCGAATCACAGCGCTCACTACATGTAGTGGTGAGGGTCGTGTGAATCAGTATTTGTAGTGTTCAGCCTTGAACGGGCCGGCCTTGTTAATCCCCAGATAATCGGCTTGCCCGTCAGTTAATTCGGTTAACGTGACACCGAGCTTGGCCAGATGCAGCCGGGCAACCTTCTCATCCAGGTGCTTCGGAAGCACATAGACTTCGTTTTTATACTGATCGCCCTTGGTGAAGAGTTCGATCTGCGCCAAGACCTGGTTGGTGAAGCTGGCCGACATCACAAAGCTCGGGTGACCGGTTGCGTTGCCAAGGTTTACCAGGCGGCCCTGAGACAGCAGGATCATACGCTTACCATCCGGGAACTCATACATGTCGACCTGATCTTTGACCGGGCGCAGTTTGGTGTTCTTCAGAGCAGCAACCTGGATCTCATTGTCGAAGTGACCGATGTTACAGACGATCGCCATGTCCTTCATGCCGCGCATGTGGTCGAAGGTGATGATGTCCTTGTTGCCGGTCGCGGTGACATAGATATCGCCTTCCGGCAGCGCCTGTTCCATGGTTTTGACTTCAAAGCCATCCATGGAAGCCTGCAGTGCACAGATAGGGTCGATTTCGGTGACAATCACACGAGCACCTGCGCCAGCCAGAGACTGTGCGGAGCCTTTGCCCACATCGCCGTAACCACAGACAACGGCGACCTTGCCAGACATCATAACGTCTGTACCGCGGCGAATGCCGTCGACGAGAGATTCGCGGCAGCCATACCGGTTGTCGAACTTGGACTTGGTGACACTGTCGTTGACGTTGATCGCCGGGAACGGCAGCTTGCCGTTTTTCTGCATTTCATAAAGACGCAGAACACCGGTGGTGGTCTCTTCAGTGACGCCCTGAAGCATATCGCGTTGCTTGGTGAACCAGCCTGGGTTGGCCGCTGCACGTTTCTTGATCTGAGCGAAAAGAGCTTCTTCTTCTTCAGAACCCGGGTTTTCGATCAGAGATGTTTCACCGGCTTCAACGCGCGCGCCCATAAGGATGTAAAGGGTCGCATCGCCGCCATCGTCGAGAATCATGTTCGCGCCATCTTCAAAATCGAAGATCTTGTCGGCGTAATCCCAGTACTCTTCCAGCGTCTCACCCTTAATGGCAAAGACCGGAACACCAGATGCAGCAATCGCGGCAGCTGCCTGATCCTGCGTGGAATAGATGTTGCACGATGCCCAGCGAACTTCCGCGCCGAGCGCGACAAGTGTTTCAATCAGAACAGCAGTCTGAATGGTCATGTGCAAGGAGCCGGCAATACGGGCGCCTTTGAGCGGTTTGCTCTCGCCAAACTCTTCCCGGCATGCCATCAGGCCCGGCATTTCGTGTTCCGCGATTTCAATTTCGGTCCGGCCCCAGTCTGCGAGCCCTATGTCTTTGACGATATAATCAGCCATGAAATGTTCCTGCTGTTGATCCCGGCCGCTGTTGCTGGGCCGGCTCTATGAAACCGCCGTCTGCTTTTCGATTGGCCGGAGCCAATTTATTGATCGCGCGCGGCAACCGGCCGGATTGATGGCAAATCCATAATCCGTTGCCGGGGTTATACCCTTCCAGGCTGTACCATGCAATAAAGATATAAAGACTTCTTTATATGATTAAGTCATCGTTAGGATGCCGGTATTAGATGGGATTCCATCATTGGCCAACGCTGAGCGTGTCCCAAGGCGATCGCACCAACCCCGCCCCCTACATAAGATGGCTGATTGTAAAAATCTCCGGGTCGCCAGATCATGCGGCAGCCTTTTCAAAAGTCGCCGCGCTTCTATCATGCTTTGTAAAGATCTTCGCGACTCGGCGGCATGTTGGACGGGCCTTTGGTCCGTTTAGTTGCGACGGTCTGGAAGATGTTGATTGTGCCACGCTCAAAGCCCAGCGAAACGCCCGTGAGATACGCGAGCCAGAGCCGGTATTTCTCTTCTCCAACTTCGGCGATAGCCTCGTCTTTGGCATTCATTAGATTGTTCGCCCAGAGCCGGGTGGTGCGGGCATAGTGCTCCCGCCAGCCCTCGACGTCGTGCACCTCAAAGCCATGCGCTTCCAGATTGGTCAATGTCCAACCGATGTGGTCAACCTCGCCGCCTGGGAAGATATACCGGACAAGCGCTTTATATTCCGCCCGCTTGCGGCGGAAAGTTTTGAGATCCTTCTTGCCGCGCCGAGTGATGGCGTGATGCAGATAAATCCCCCGTGGACGCAACAGCCGGCAAACGGCTTCATAATACTCGTCGTGGTGGTCAATACCGACGTGCTCGAACATACCGATGGAAGAGATCTTATCGAACTCCCCTTCCATGGCGCGGAAGTCCTTCAACTCGACAGAAACCTTGTCTTCCAGGCCTTTTGCTTTTATCCGCTCCCGTGCCAGCACAGCTTGTTCTTCGGATAAGGTAACCCCAACAGCTGTCACGCCATAGTTTTCAGCGGCATAACAAATTAGGGCACCCCAGCCGCAGCCGATATCCAGCATCCGGTCGCCCGGCTGAAGCCGCAACTTTCGGCAAATCATCTCCAGTTTGTTTTTCTGAGCCGTAGCCAGATCGTTGCTCCAATCCCGAAAGTACGCGCAGGTGTAGAGCATCTCCGGATCCAGAAAGAGCCGGTAGAAATCGTTGGAGACATTATAGTGAAAGGCAATATCCGTCTGTCCGCTGCCAGAACGTTGTGCCGCTCCGCCGCCATCAAAGTTTGTCGTCCTCTTGTCTTTTCCCCGCGCAGCAAAAAACAGCTTCGCCGCCAACCCCAGCACTAGGCGTTTGTTCAGTTTCTTTAACAGTGCTTTGGTCTTCACCGACGGCCGCTTATCGGCAAACTCAAATAAAGAGCCCCCGCGCGGCTCTATCTCGCCGCGGGCATAGAGCTCTAGAAGCGTTTTGAGGCCTGGGCGCCGCAACAGAGACGGGATCGCGGTATGCGACAGATAAAGGCGGAGCCCGCCCACGTTTTCAGTTTCCGGAACAAGCGAACCATCAGGAAGTTCAAAGGAAAAGTCGGCGTCTAACGCGCCATGAAGGTGGGCCAATAGATCCTTGGTGACCTGCAAATCCCGATTCACAACCGCGTCCAACAGTACCCCCCCTTTAATATCCGGGCCGAAGGGAGGTTGCGGTCTGATCATAAAGAGGCGGCTAGTCTTCTTCGCCGAACCCGCTTTCAACCAGATCGGTGATCGCCTCCAGCGCCGGTTCTGCTTGTTCACCGCTAATGCGAACCCGGATGCTGCTGCCCGTGCTCGCCGCAAGCATCATCAGTCCCATAATCGACGTTCCGCCCACGGTTTGACCGTCTCTGGAAACTTCGACATCGGCGTCAAAAGTTTCAACCAGCTTCACCAGTTTCGCAGATGCCCGGGCATGCAGTCCGCGCCGGTTCACAATCGTCAGGTCTTTTTCCAACACGCTTTTTTGCGTCCTGTTCTTCTTAGTTCTGTCCCGACAGCACCTGGCTTGCGACGGAAATATATTTTTGTCCGGCCTGACGCGCCTCGTCAACGGCCTGCGCCAGGTCGCGGTCAGCCCGGACACTGGCAAGTTTGATCAGCATCGGCAGATTGACCCCGGCCACAACCTCCACGGATTTGCTGTCCATAACGGAAATCGCCAAATTGGAAGGGGTCCCACCAAACATATCGGTCAGAAGGACCACCCCTTTGCCGGAATTTGCCGCATCTACAGCGGCCAGAATGTCCTGCCGGCGCTGTTCCATGTCATCGTCTGGGCCAATGGAGATTGTTTCCACCTGCTCCTGCGGTCCAACGACATGTTCAAGGGCAGCCTTGAATTCCTCTGCGAGACGTCCGTGAGTGACAAGGACTAGTCCGATCATATGTATAAAAACCCGATTATCGAGGTCCGCTTGGCTCATTTTAGAGCCGGGCGTTTATCAGTCTGCTGCACTCTCGACAACCGGTTCGCCAGTTGCAAGTAAAAAAGAAGCAGTGCGCCCTAAAAATAGTCAGGACTTCCTGGAAAAAGGTGTTTGAACGCCCAGCGGATCAGTCGAAGTGCGGATTGTGGTGCTACAGCGGGGCATTTGATGCCAGAAAGTTGGGCACCTTCCAACATCACATTTGCCACAGCAAGCTCGGGGATCCGTTCCATTTCCTCCAAGTCAATAAGATCAACGATCAAATGCACTTGTGCCTTTGGCAAATGACGGACCTGAACAATGCCAAACCCGCGTGTTTCCATCAGGCCTTGGAGGGTGGATGGCGGTTCGGCGATCAGCCGTCCCGTTTCCACTCTCAATTGCACCCGATCATCGGATACGAGCGCAGCGAATTGGCCCCGCACTTGAGCAGATTCGATGAGCGTTTCAGAAAGACTGGACTTGCCGCTTCCGGATGCCCCCCGGATCAAAATACCCTTTGTTCCGACGACCAAACAGTTTGCATGGATCGTGGACCGGCTCACTTAGTGCGGCCTGCAGGCAACAAAATGGTAAACCGCGCTCCGGCAACCGTATCGTCGCCATCTTCATCTGCTTCAATCCGGTTTGTCGCCGAAATCGACCCGCCGTGTGCATCTATGATCTGGCGGGAGATAGACAGGCCGAGACCGGAGTTATTGCCGAAACCTTCGCCGTCCGGCCGGTCGGTGTAAAACCGCTCGAAAATCCGCTCGGTATTTTCGGCCCGGATCCCCGGACCGTCATCATCAATCGTAATCTTGATCTGGTGGCTGCCACGGCTGAGATCGACGCGGACAATCCCGTTTTCAGGCGAGAAAGACCGCGCATTGTCGAGAAGATTGCTGATTACTTGGCCCAGGCGGATATCATGACCTTGAACATCATAGGGTTTCGCGCCTGGCGCATCAGCAACGGTCAGCTTGACCCGCGCTGCGCCGTCATCGGCTCGCTCATTGGCTGCATCGGCCATGTTACGCAGAAGTTCTGCCATATTGATGGTCTCTGACTGAGTCCGGGCCAATTCGGCATCCAGTCGGGACGCATCGGATATGTCGCTGATCAAACGGTCGAGGCGCCGCACGTCATGTTGGATGACATCCATCAACCGGTTGCGAGAGTCTTCATTGCGGGCAAGCGGTAGTGTTTCAACGGCACTACGCAAAGAAGTCAATGGGTTCTTGAGTTCGTGTGCCACATCGGCCGCGAACCGCTCGATGGCATCGATCTTATCATAGAGCGCATTGGTCATCTCGCGGAACGAACGCGCCAGATGACCAATCTCATCCTGCCGGTCGGAAAACTCCGGAATTTCCTCGCGCGATGTCGTCGACCCTTTGCGCACCCGATCGGCGGCTGCGGCCAAGCGGCGGACCGGACCGGCAATAGTGCCCGCCAACAAGATCGACAGCAAAATGGTGACGGTCGCGGCAAACATGAAGACGCGAATAATCGCGATGCGTTCTGCGCGCACGATGGCATCAATATCGCCGCCTTGGGTGGAAAGCAGAAGTGTGCCCAAAACAGCCCGGAACCGCTGGATCGGAACCGCGACCGAGACGATCAGTTCGCCACGTTGCGAGATCCGGGTCACACTGGCCGGTGACCCGGCGAGGGCTGCCTCCACTTCCGGATAGGCACGTCCGTCCCCGGCACCGACCTCCTGATAAAGCGGCAGATCGCCCTGACGGAACCACCGTTTGGTCCACTGCCAAAGCGTATCCCAGAAACCGTCTTCTTCCGCATTTGGTGGCGGCAGATCAAATCGCAGAATTTGCGCGCCGGAATAAAGGTGGCGCGAATCCAAAATGAGGATCCCTTCCGGGTCGTAAATCCGGGCGCGGGTCTTGGTTGGCGATATCAGGCGCCGCAACACTGGCCCGACCCGCTCCGGATTGATCGGAAAGTCGAGGCTTTCCAAATCATCGCCTGTTGTGGGTGTGATGCTTTCGCCGGCTTGCAGCTGTAGCAAGCGCTCCGGATCTACCGTGATAGCCCCGGTGTCAACCGTCGCGGAGGCCGCAATTGCGCCTGCAATGATTTCGCCTTGGGTCAAAAGGCTTTGTACCCGTGCATCGATCAGACCGGCCCGGAACTGATTGAGGTACAAGATCCCGATCACCAGAGCGATCAGGCCAACCAAGTTGATGGCGATGATCCGCCGGGTCAGCGAAGAGAGAACGTAAGTGCCAAAAATCTGGCCGAACCGGCTAAGGATGCGACGGCGAACCCGTTTTTTGCCAAGACGGCGCAAGCGCGAGCGCTCCGAACCGGTTTCCGGTTCAGAGGACGGATCAACGTCAAGATGCTCGCTTTCAACCGCCATTCAGGCCTGCCTTTAGGGGCTTTTCCGGCTCAGACCTCTCTGAACCGGTAACCGACACCATAAAGGGTTTCGATCATGTCGAAATCATCGTCAACCACTTTGAACTTCTTACGCAGACGTTTGATGTGGCTGTCGATGGTGCGGTCATCGACATAGACCTGATCGTCATAGGCCGCGTCCATCAGGGCATTCCGGCTTTTGACCACGCCTGGCCGCTGAGCAAGGGCCGACAAGATCAGGAATTCGGTGACCGTCAGGGTAACCGGCTTGTTGTTCCAGGTGCACGTGTGCCGCTCCTGATCCATCAAAAGCTGTCCACGCTCGAGCAGCTTATCCGCATCGTCCCGCGGCGCTGAGGCGTCCCGTGGCTGTGCCCGCCGCAATACCGCGCGGACCCGCTCGACCAGCAAACGCTGTGAGAAGGGTTTGCGGATAAAGTCATCGGCGCCCATTTTCAAGCCAAACAGCTCGTCGATTTCATCGTCCTTGGAGGTCAGGAAAATCACCGGAATATCTGACGTCTGACGCAAACGGCGTAGGAGCTCCATGCCATCCATGCGCGGCATCTTGATGTCGAAGATCGCGAGTTCCGGCGGATCGCTCTGCAGTCCGTCCAGTGCGGAGGTTCCATCCGTATAGGTCTGAACCCGGTAGCCTTCCGCCTCTAGCGCAATCGAAACTGAGGTCAAAATGTTGCGGTCGTCATCAACCAGGGCAATTGTCGGCATTTTTGTCTATTTCCATTTCCGGCAACGCACCGATGGCACGCATCGGCAAAACAGTAACACATTGCCTTTGGCCTGCTAAATGCGCAAAAATTAAGGCAAACATCGCGATTACCCTGCGCAAGCATGCCTCTGTTGGGAATTGGGTGCCTTGCGCGCGGAGCCGTGATCTTCGTCGAGATGGCTGGTCCGCGGCCTGGTTTCAAGCCCAGCTGGCCCCTTTCGAAAGACTGACCCAACCAAATTGGCTTTCAAGCCAGTTGACACATTTCAATATAGGACGCATGCAGGATCTGTCTCTTGGAGCATTCCTCTGGGGCCGTCGACAGTCGCCGATTGGTGGTTCTCACTTACTCTGGCATTCAGCTTCCGGTCACGTGGCTTTCTAGCCAATTGCTGACTGCTTGCGGCCCGGCAACGGCGCGATATAAACGCAAATACTTTCACCTCAACAAGCAAATCGAAGAATTCGAAAGTTTCGTTTTTTAGTTTGCCGACCAAATTAATTAACTGTCATTTATTCCCTTTTTTTAATCGATTAAACAAACACATAGCCCTTTGGCTGTCTTGCTGCACAACTGCGCATCCACTAGGTTCGCACCCCTCACGACCGGGTTCAGTATTTGTTAACACTCGCCCGGTGGCGACTGAATAGCTCCCATCACAAGGATCTCGGGATCATGCAGGAAGTAGGCGACAGGAATTCAGCCATTGGCAGCGAGACTTTCGGTTTCAAAGGCCTGAAAGCGCTCTATTGGAACCAGAACGAGCCTGCGCTTTATGAGTATTCACTGTCCCGCGGCGAGAGCCGGATGGCAGCAGGCGGTGCGCTGGTCGCCGAAACCGGCGTCCACACCGGCCGCTCCCCCAAAGACAAATTTGTTGTTCTTGATGACCAGACCAAAGATACTGTGTGGTGGGACAACAATTCTCAGATGAACCCGGAGCAGTTCGATGTACTCCTGGGCGATTTCCTCGCGCATGCGGACGGCATGGAACTGTTTGCGCAGGACCTTTACGGCGGAGCAGACGCTGAAAACCGGCTGCCGGTGCGTGTTTACACCGAATATGCTTGGCATTCGCTCTTCATCCGCAACCTGCTGCTTCGCCCCGAGCGTAGCGAGCTGGCGGCTTTTGCTCCAGAAATGACCATTGTCGATCTGCCGAGCTTTAAGGCCGATCCGGCCCGGCATGGTTGCCGCACAGAAACCGTGATTGCCGTTGATCTGACCCGCAAGATCGTCCTGATCGGCGGAACATCATATGCCGGCGAAATGAAGAAATCGGTCTTCACCGTTCTTAATCACCTGCTGCCGGAAAAAGGCATCATGCCGATGCACTGCTCGGCCAATGTCGGTGAAGATGGTGACACTGCAGTATTCTTTGGCCTGTCTGGCACCGGCAAGACCACTCTGTCCGCTGACCCGTCTCGCACGTTGATCGGCGATGATGAGCACGGCTGGAGCGAAAACGGTGTCTTCAATTTCGAAGGCGGCTGCTACGCCAAGACAATCAAATTGTCCGCCGATGCAGAACCAGAAATCTATTCGACCACGCAACGCTTCGGAACGGTTCTGGAAAATGTGGTTCTGGACGAAAACCGGGTTCCGGATTTCGACGATGGCTCGAAAACAGAAAACACCCGGGCGGCCTATCCTATCCACTTCATCTCTAATGCCAGCGACACAGGCTGCGCGCCGGTTCCAAAAACCATCATCATGTTGACCGCTGATGCTTTTGGCGTCATGCCGCCAATTGCCCGCCTCACTCCGGCGCAGGCCATGTACCACTTCCTGTCCGGTTACACCGCGAAAGTGGCTGGTACCGAAAAAGGCGTAACTGAGCCGCAGGCTACCTTCTCGACTTGCTTCGGCGCCCCTTTCCTGCCGCGGCATCCATCAGAATACGGCAACCTGCTGAAAGATCTGATTGCCAAGCACAATGTCGACTGCTGGCTGGTGAACACCGGCTGGACCGGTGGCGCCCACGGTGTTGGCCACCGCATGCCGATCAAGGCAACCCGGACGTTGCTACAAGCAGCTCTGTCGGGCAGCCTGGCGAATGCTGCGTTCCGTACGGACGCGAATTTCGGCTTTGAGGTTCCGGTTGACGTTGAAGGCGTTGACAGCACCATCCTGACACCGCGCGAAACTTGGGCGGACAAGGATGCCTACGATGCACAGGCCGCCAAGCTGGTGGATATGTTCGTCGGCAACTTCGAAACCTTCGAGCCGCATGTCGACAGCACTGTGCGCAGCGCTGCACCAGCGGTGCGGCTTGCCGCGGAATAAATTCCGTCTGACAAGTGGACTAATTGAGGAGCACCTGCCGGCCGGCAGGTGCTTTTTCTATTGCAACTCCTCCTTTCATCCTTTTGCGGACCCGCTATATTCAGAATGGATTTGAGGAGAATGAACCATGCAGGATGGCGACAGCCGCTCCGCCCCCGATATTCTGGCGACCACAGAAGCTTGGAAACAGGCTGGACGATCCGTTGCGCTCGCGACAGTAATCGAAACCTGGGGCTCCGCACCGCGCCCGGTTGGCTCCCATCTCGTCATCGATTCTGACGGCAATTTTGAAGGATCCGTGTCAGGCGGCTGCGTCGAAGGGGCCGTGGTCGCCGAAGCTGTCGATGTGATAGACACCGGCAAACCCACGACGCTAGAATTCGGTGTTGCCGATGAAACCGCTTGGCGCGTTGGCCTCTCCTGCGGCGGCCGCATTCTTGTTTATGTTGAACCTGTTACCTGATTGAGTTTCCCATATGGCTTCATTTGAAACGCTTTTGGCCTTTGCAGCGGCGGCTGCTCTTTTTGCCTATATGCCCGGCCCCGCTTTGCTCTACACAGCAGCGCAAACAATATCGCGTGGCAGAAAGGCTGGTCTTCTTGCAGCACTTGGCATTCACATCGGGTGTTATGCCCATGTTGCCGCGGCTGCTTTTGGCCTATCGGCCATTTTTGCTGCAGTGCCAACGCTCTATTTCGCCCTAAAATTGATCGGTGGTGCATATTTGGTGTTTCTCGGCATCCAAATGATCCGTACCCGCGCAGAAACCGGACCTGTTCCCGCATTGCCGCTTAAGACCAACCGGCGGGCCTTTATCGACAGTGTTCTGGTTGAAGTGCTCAATCCCAAAGTGGCTGTCTTTTTTATTGCCTTCCTGCCTCAGTTCGTCAGCCCGGAAGCAGCTTTGCCAATTTGGGCTCAATTCCTAATCCTGGGTACCGTGGTCAATTTCTTCTTCACGTCAGCGGATTTGGTCACGGTCTTCTTTGCATCTGAAGTCACGAAACGGCTTGGCCGCTCTTCCAAATTCCAAACCCTGACCCGTTGGGCCGGCGGGTCTGTGCTCACAGGTCTTGGGCTCAAGCTGGCAACGGACCGCGGGTAAAACATGGATTTTTCTCTTCTCAGCCAGCTGAATGCCGAAAGGGCAGCACGGCGCGCGGCGATCCTCGTCACTGAGATGGCTGATGGCCGGCAACGGCTCATCCAAAAAGATAAGCCCTATAGCGACGACCCTCTGGCTGAAGAATTCGGCAAGCGTTTCCGGTCCGGGAAGTCCGGCATTGTTGAAACGGTCCTGGGCGAGGCATTTCTTACAGTTTCAGTGCCAGCGCCCCGCCTTGTGATCATCGGAGCGGTTCATATCAGCCAGGCCTTAGTTCCCATGGCCAAGATCGCCGGTTTCGATGTGACGGTGATCGACCCGCGTACCGCTTTTGCAACGGAAGACCGGTTTCCCGGGAGCAGCTTGATCGCTGATTGGCCCGAAGACGTTTTGAAAGACCGGCCGCTCGATCCCTACACGGCCGTAGCGGCTGTCACACACGATCCCAAAATCGATGACTTTCCGCTGATGGAAGCGCTCAAGACAGGGTGCTTTTACGTTGGCGCGCTCGGCAGCCGGAAGACCCACGGCAAACGTCTTGACCGCTTTCGCGAGGCCGGTATCTCCGAGGGCCTCATGAACCGGATCGAAGCGCCAATCGGCCTTGATATTGGTTCTGCCTCCCCAGAAGAAATTGCCGTTTCTGTCTTGGGCTCGATCATCAAGGCACTCCGGAAACCGCTGGATAAAGCAACATGAAATTCGGTCCAGTCGCACCAAGCAACGCGGAAGGCAGTGTCCTTGCGCATTCGACAAAACTTGCGGACAGGACCCTAAAAAAAGGCCACAAGCTAACGAAAGACGATTGTAGGGCCCTTGCCGAGAGCGGCCTGAAGTCGGTTGTTGTTGCTTCTTTCGATGATGACGACCTGGATGAAGACACTGCTGCAGCAAGGCTCGGAGAAGCCGCCAAAGGCACAGGCCTTTATCAAGACGCCCCTTTCACCGGCCGGATGAACCTGTTTGCCGAAACCAACGGTGTTCTGGTCGTCGACACAGCCGCCGTCTCAGCAGCCAACCGGATAGATCCAGCGATCACATTCGCAACCCTTGCCAATTACACACGGGTAACGCCGGGCCGGATGGTCGCGACATCAAAGATCATCCCCTTTGCAGTGCCAGAGGCCCTGATCGAACAGGCAGAAACTGCAATCAATGGGGCCGTTCGTATCGCCGGTTTTTCACCCAAGAAGATTGGCTTAGTCGCAACCAAACTGCCCCATTTAAAAACGGCAACCATGGATAAGACCCGCCGTGTTCTGGAGGACCGGCTGCGGCCAAGCGGCAGCACAATCTTGAAAGAGCTGCGCGTCGACCATACGGAAACGGCCGTTTCGGACGCTATCAGCACGTTGTCGGCAGACGGCGCGGAGTTTCTGATCCTGTTTGGGGCATCTGCCGTCGTCGATCGAGCGGATGTTCTTCCCGCCGCCTTGGAAATGGCTGGCGGAACCGTCCGCCATCTTGGCATGCCCGTCGATCCAGGCAATTTGCTGATGCTTGGAGAGTTTGATGACAAACCGGTGCTGGGCGCACCAGGTTGCGCGCGCAGCCCCAAGGAAAACGGCTTTGACTGGATCTTAGACCGGCTGCTTGCCGGGCTGGAGGTTTCTGGAAACGACATCACTGCTATGGGGGTCGGTGGTCTGCTCATGGAAATCGGTACACGGCCGCAGCCGCGCGCTCCCAAACACACAAGGCCTTCGCCAAGAATTGCGGCCATTATCCTCGGCGCCGGCAAATCCTCGCGTATGGGCGGTCCGAACAAGCTTCTTGCAAAACTCGACGGCAAAACCCTGATCCGCCATGCGGCGGAAGCAGCCTGTGGGACGAACCTCACACAGACCATTCTGGTAACGGGACATCTGGCCGACAAAATCCAAGACGAAGTATCCGATCTTAACCTGACCACCGTGCACAACCCTGATTATACCGATGGCATGTCCGGTTCTATCCGGACCGGTATGAATGCTTTGAAGTCCGACATTGACGCCGTCTTGATCCTTCTAGGTGATATGCCCCGGATCACTTCAGATGTTCTGGGACAAATGATTACCGCTTATAGCCAAAACACCAATGACTTGATCGTCACAGCCACAGCCGGCGGAAAACGCGGCAATCCGGTTCTTTGGGATCGACGTTTTTTCGAAGCACTGAAGTCCTTGAGCGGCGATGTTGGCGCGCGGCATGTCATCGCCGACAATCCCGGATTTGTTGCCGAAGTGGACATCGGCGAAGCTGCCAGGCTAGATCTCGATACTCCCGAAGCCCTTCAAGCAGCCGGCGGGCACCTGCCAGATAAACACACCAAATGATTGTTTTTGCTTCTAAAGTATTTCCAAAATAGATAATTGGTAAAGAAGCTTTAACCGGCTATGCAACAAATGCAAAGCGGTCATGCTGGCTATTCTATTGCAATTTTGTGACATTGGCCTTATGTAAGCGCTGCGTTTGCTGAAGAGCGCCCTGCTTGCAGGGGGGACTATGAAAAATGTCCTG